>JACQVX010000046.1 GCA_016209495.1 Planctomycetota bacterium | reverse complement strand
GGGGACATCGGGGGGGAACTGTCTTCGGTTCCCCCCCGAGAATCAGAGCCCTCAGAAATCCTTGCCCATCCCGCCCGCCCCGCCCCCGGGCGGAGTCGCGGGCTTCTCGGGCTCCTTGGGGGCCTCGGGCTTTTCGGGCTCCTTGGGGGCCTCCTTCTCCTTGGCGCGCTCCGCCGCCACCTCGCCCGCCCGCACCCGGGCCTGTTCCACCACCCCCTTGACGTTCTTGGAAGGGATGATGAACGCCCCCATGTTCCCGGAGAGCCCGCCGCCCGTCATGAGGCGCATGAAGGCGCCGAAACCGCCGGAGTCCTCGCCGTCGTCCTTGATCCCGCTGGAGACGGTGGTGAGGACCCCCACGGTGGCCCCGTCCAGGTCGTAGACGGGCAGGCCGAAGGCGCCCAGACCGCCGTCGAGCATCCAGGCCTTCCGCGGCTTGGCGATCTCCCCGCTCACCCGGGCAGTCTCGAAGTAGGGGGCGAAGTCGTAGCCCTTGGCCAGCCTGGAGACGGAGGCTACCTTCTGGCCCACCGCCAGGTCCCGTGCCTCCTCGAAGCCCACGGGGCGCAGCTCCTTGCCCTCCAGCCTCTCGACCTGCACGAAGGCCAGGTCCAGCTTCGAGTCGGTGGCCGCCAGGAAGGCGTCGTACTCGGTCTCCTCCCGCTCGAAGATCACCTTGATCTCCTTGGGGGTCATCTTGATCCCGAACTCGCCCTCGGGCGCGCCCCCCATGCCCCCCATCATCTCCTCCATCCGATCCGACGAGAACGGGGTGCTGCTGAGCATGACAAGGCCGGAGGCGTCCACCACGGTCCCCTGGAGCTCCATGCGCGACTCCTGGTCCTGGCCTTGCCCCATCATGTGCATCTCGGTCTTCAGGACGATCTTCACCGTGACCACGGAGGGGGCGTGCCTCTCCAGGACCGCGGCCAGGCGGTCCCCCTCCTCGTCGGCCCGCGCCATCGCCGGGGCCAGCGTCCCGAGGACCACCACGGCCAGCGAGGTCCCGAGCGAGGCGAGGGACGTGTCAGACACCCATTGCTTGCCCATGTCCAGAATCCCCTTCCTTGTCATTGGGTCACTTGCCCGAGCCGTCCAGCTTGGCCCAGTCCGGTTCGATGAAGACGAAGTGGGTCCGGTGGCCGCGGCGAACGAAGAGCTCCACCACCTCGGGCCGGTCGGCGAGGATGCCCTCCATCACCGCCTCGAAGGCCTCGATCCCGCCCACCGGGCTACCCGCCGCCGAGATGAGCAGGTCGTTGATCCGGAGGCCGGCCATCTGGGCCCAGCCCCCCATGGTGGCCTCGGTCACCAGGATGCCCGACACCTCGGGAGGGAGCCGGAACTGGACCCGATCCATGAAGCTGACCTCGCGGACGGTGAACTCCAGCTCCTCCTGCCGCGTATTCTTGAGGTCCAGCGCGGAGGCCGGTGACTCCTGCAGCTTCACGGCCACGGACTGCTCGGAGCCCGCCCGCCACACCGTGAGCTTCACCTCGTCGCCGATGGGAAGGTCCTCGATAGCGCGGCGCAGGTCCTCCGCGTCCTGGGGCCGGGAGGCATCCAGGGGGTCGCCGTCCAGGGCCGTGATGACGTCCCCGGCCTGAAGGCCGGACGTGCTGGCCTCGGTCCAGGGGAAGACCTCGGTGACCCGGAAACCCTTGCGCCCCCCCAGGCCCAGGGCCGTGGCCAGCTCCGGGGTGAGGACCTGGGTCCTGGCGCCCAGCCAGGCCTTGGGCAGCTCGCCGCCGCCGGCCTCGGGCTTCTTCTCGGGTCCCTGCACCACCGTCACCAGGTGCTCCTCGCCGCGGCGGAAGGCGACCAGGGTCTTGGCCTTGCCCCCCGCGGCCTCCATGGCCTGGAGGGCATCCCGGAAGGCCGCCAGGTCGGCGATGTCCCGGTCCCCCACCCTCAGGATGACGTCTCCATCATGGATGTTGGGCTTGGCCGTCTCGAAGGGCAGCCCCGGGCGCAGGCTCGTGACCAGGACCCCGCGGTCGTCGGGGTAGCGCCGGACCAGGGCCATGGGGGCGGTGATCTCCCGCACGGAGATGCCGTGGTCGGCGTGGACCTCCTCATCCCCCAGGAACTGCTCCATGCGCTGGACGGTGGCGGGGACCGTGAGCTGCTCGCCCTTCCGTTCCACCACGAGCGTCACCAGGGTGCCCGGCTTGATCTCCGCGATGTGATGATAGAAGGTGGGGACCTCCTCGAAGTAGCGCACGGATATCGGCCAGGAGTCGATCTGGAGGAGGACGTCGCCGGGTTGCAGCAGGCCGTCGGCGGGGGCGGAGGGCACCAGCGAGGAGACCAGGGCCCCCCGGGTGCGGCCCAGCTTGTCCACCGGCAGGATGGTCACACCCAGCCAGCCCCGGCGGACCTCTCCGAAGGTGAGGGCCTGGTTCATCACCTGGGCCGCCAGGTTGGAGGGGATGGCGAAGCCCATGCCCGAGCCTCCCAGCTCGTTGATCCCTACCACCTCGCCCTTGAGGTTCACCAGCGGGCCACCGGAATTGCCCGGGAGGATGAGGGCGTCGTGCTGGATCCAGCGGGTGAAGAGGCCCGTCATCTCGCCCTCGCCCAGGTCCATGTCCTGGACCTCCGTCCCGGTGAAGTCCGTGAAGACGCGGGCCGTGTTGGAGACCACCCCCAGGGTGAGGGAGGAGGAGAGGGCGAAGGGGTTCCCCATGGCGATGACGTGGTCGCCCACCCGCAATGCCTCCGAGTCCCCCAGGGTGGCGAAGGGCAGCGGGACGGTGGGGTCCGCTCGGGTCTCCATGCGGAGCTTCAGGACGCTGAGGTCCGTGAGGGGGTCGTGGGCCACCACCTCCGCCTCGATGGACTCGCCGGTGGGCAGGTGGCAGACGATGCGGGTGGTGTGGCCCGCCACGTGGAAGTTGGTCAGGACGTGGCCCGCGGGGCCCACGATGACCCCGCTGCCGGCCCCGGGTGAACGCTGGGCCCGGCCGCCATTGTAGTACTGGACCACCACGGAGATGTTCACCAGGGCGGGGTAGACCTTCCGACGGGCGAACTCGATGTCCTGGCGCAGGGCGTCGGCCACCGACTGCTGGGCGCGGGCGCCGGTGGCGGCGAGGGCGAGCCCGGCCAAGAGGGCGATCCGGGCGGAGTAGCTTGTCACGGCCCTTCCTCCTCTTCCCGAGGGGTGTCCCCCGGGGAAGGGGCCCAGTCTAGCGGCTCTCCCCGAGGGTGCCAGTACCAAGCAGGGAGGACCGACGTTCGAGCTTCTTGCGGCCCGCGGAAGGGCTGTGCTAGGATTGCGCCCTCACACGGGCGGGCGGACCCCGAACGAATCCTGCGGAGGGTGGTTGCGTGACGCGCGGCAAGGGCGTGTTGCCCCTGGTGATCCTTTCGGCCCTGGGGCTGGCCTGCAACGGGAAGACGAAGGGCGACCCTGGGCCGGGTCCCGGCGAGGTGCTCGAGGAGGCGGGGGACCTGACGATCCGGGAATTCGATCAGGCGGACGTCATCTACTTCGAGAACGCGGACGTCCTGGGAGGCTCCACGGTGGTCTTCCCCCACCGGAAGCACTCCACGGTGAACGAGGTGGACTGCTACTTCTGCCACCACCAGGACCTGGAGGGGGACAGACCGCGGGGCTGCAGGACCTGCCACTTCCCCGACCGGGTGGTGGATCGCGCCCCCACGGCCGAGAAGGCCTTCCACGACCGGTGCAGGGGCTGTCACCTGGAAACGAACCGGGCCGACCCGACGAGGAACGTGGCCCTGGAGTGCGAGGAGTGCCACATCCCGGATCGCACGCGCCAGACGGGCGTGGGCGGAGAGTAGGGAGGGAAGCGAGATGACCCTCGGCACCCGGCTCCGACGCCCTCGGTCGCGGACCCTTACCCTGGTGCTCCTGGCCCTGGCGATCCTCGCCCCGCCCCCCGCGCCCCTGGTGGCGCAGGAGGAGGCGGGGGGCGCTTGCAAGCTCACCAACCTCTACTACATCTTCAGCAACGGTCGGGTCTATGCCTTCATCCGCAACGACATCCCGGACAAGGTAGTGGTCAAGGCCAAGCTGAAGGTGGGCTGGGTGGACAAGGGGGGGGCCTACCTCGGTAACAAGTTCCTCCACGTCGACGACATGTGGCTCCCCTCCCACAAGAGCGGGATCTTCTTCTGGGTCGTGGAGGAGTTTCGCGACCAGGACGTGGGCGGGGTGCGCCTCGAGGGCTTCTGGGTCTGGTACAAGAAGCCGGAGGAGTAGCGCGCCGGCGTCTCGTCGACCGCCACGACGGTATCCGGCCGGCGTCGTCCCGTGCCCCACTAGGGTTCCCGTCTTGACGCCCCTCCGATCCGGCGCCGCCGCCCTCGCGATCCTCGCGCTGACAGGGCCCGCCGGGGCGCAGGCCTTCGCGCCGCCGGCCCGGGTGGCGGTGGTGGTGGAGCCCGCCGAACGTCTCGCGGCGTGCCATCAGGCCATGGCCTACGCCGCCGCCGCACTCGCCTCCGAGCTGGGGGCCGCGGACCGGGTCTTCCTCCTCCCCGCCGACGGGGAATCCGAGGCCCAGGGGGTCTGGATCCCCACGGCCACCGACGACCTGGCGGCCGCGGCCAGGGCGGCCATGGGCGTCGTCACCACCGGCCCCGGGCGCACCGAACCGTCGTCCGGGCTCGCCACGGCGCTCCGGGTACTGGGCACCGACCGGGCCAAGAGCCGCGGCTGCATCATCCTCGTCTGCCCGGCGGGGGACGACGGCCCGGCCGGCGCCGAGGGCTCGGCCCGCACGGTGAGGGAGCGGCTCGAGGCCGCCCCGGACGTGGACCACCGGCTGGTCCTGGTAGGGGCCGGCCCTCCGGGGCAGGGGGCGCGGGTGCGCCCGACCTTCGCCGCCGCCTTCGAGGACCGTCCCTACGAGCGGGGCCGATACGCGGGCCGCGGGCCCTGGGTCGTGGGCGTGGAGGACGGGGCGGCCCTCGTCGAGGCCCTGGCCGCCTTCGCCGTGGCCTTGCGGGCGGCCTCCGGGGAGGAGTCCCTGGAGGGGCCGTCCTCCTTCGAGGCCGGGGTCCTGCCCGAGGGGGCCCCGTCGGGCCGTTCCTTCACCCTGCAGACCCGCGTGGACTCGGTGGAGGCCCGCGTGAGGTGGCTGCTCCGGCTGGAGGTGCCGGAGGTGGTGGACCCACGAGCGGCGCGCCCCCTGGGGGTGGAGGTGGAGGGACTCGGCGGGGGCCGGCACGAGGTGCGCCTGCGCGCGGCCGCCGCGCTCGCCGGCGGCCGCTACCTGGCGGGCCTGGGCTTCCAGGCGGGCGGAGAACGACGCCGGGTCACGGCGAGCCTCCGTGGCCTGGGGCCGGCCTTGGCCATCTCCCCGGATCGGCTCTCCTTCCGGCGAGGCCCCGGCGACTGGGTCGAGGGGGCCCTGCTCGGGGACCGGGAGCTGACGGTGTCCAACTCGGGAGTAGAGCCCCTGGGACCCGTGTCGCTGGAGTTCCAGCTCCACGGGGACGTGCCCGGGGGCTTCCGGCTCCTCCTGGACGATGGCCCGCTGGAGCGCAGCCCGGACGGGGTCTGGCGGACCCCGGTGGAGGCGGCGACCCGGGGGGGCGCAGGCCCGGGCGAGACACTGGGGCCCGGGGCTCGCCTCTCGCACCGCCTGCGGGTCGAGGTGGGGCGTGGCGCCGTCCGGACCGTCGAGGGGCTATGGCGGGTCCGCCTCGGGGGGCTGGTCGTGGCCGAACGCCCGCTGGAGCTGGTCCCCCTGGGCTGGGACCCGGTGGAATGGGCGGCCTGGGTGGGGGGCTCCGCCCTGGGGCTGGGATTCCTGGCCCTGGTGGTCTCGCAGATCCTCATCCCCACGGGGGCCCTGCTCTGGGCCGTAGTGCGGGCGCTGGCGAGCCGTGCGACCCGTGGCAAGGCTACGCCCGCGTGGAAGGTCGCGGCCCCGGCGGGGACGGCCCCGGCGGGGCCCGCGGAGGCGGGCTCGGCGGCCGCCCCGAAACCGGAGGAGCAGGTCGTGGCCTGGCCCGGGATCGACAAGGAGGCCGCGCTGAAGGATGAGGACGAGGCGGGAGAGGGTGGGGACGACGACGAAAAGGAGGAGGAGGAGGAGGAGGAAGAGGAGGAGAAGGAAGAGGACTAGCCGTACTCGTTCAGGCCCGATGAGGGCCCGAACGGACACGACTATCCTTCGTCCCGCCAGAGGACCTCGAAGACCTCCACGGGCTGGGCGCGGTTCTTCACCTGGACCGGCTCCAGGGGCCGCAGGGGGAAGGCCCCCTCCAGGGCGAGGGCGGTGTCCTTGGAGATGACCACCTGCTCGGCCTGGGCCAGGCCGCACAACCGGCTGGTGAGGTTCACCGCATCGCCGATGATGGTGAACTCCCGGCGCTGCTCGCTCCCGATGTTGCCGATCATGGGGAGGCCCGTGTGGACGCCCACCCCGATCTGGACCCGAGGGCGCCGCTCGGAGGCCCAGCGCTCGTTGAGGGCCACGAGCCGGCGCTGCCAGTCGATGGCGGTGCGCACCGCCCTGTAGGCGTCGTCCCGGGAGGGGGCCAGGCCCCCGAAGTAGGCCAGGATGGCGTCGCCCATGAACTTGTCGATGTTCCCGTCGTTCTCGAAGACCACCGCCACCATCTCCGAGAAGTACTCGTTGAGGAGGCGCACCACCGCCGCCGGGTCCATGGTCTCGCTCATCCGCGTGAAGCCGCGGATGTCGCTCTCGATGATGGTGGCGACCTCCTTCTTCCCCCCTTCCGCCGCCGACCCGGCCGCCATCAGGTTCTCGACGACGTGCGGGGAGAAGTAGCGCGAGAGGGTGGTGCGCTTGCGCACCTCGTCCTGGACGTTCCGGTAGAGGCGCGCGTTCTCGATGGCCACCGCCGCGAGGTTGCAGATGATGGTCAGGAACTCCAGGCTCTCCTCCGTGAGGTCGCCGCTGTTGACCCGGTTGTGGACCTGGAGGACGCCCTGGAGCTTGTCCTTCGAGACCAGGGGCACGCAGATGGCGCTCTTGAAGTTGTACTGGACGATGCTCAGGGCCTCGCTGAACCGGTCGTCGGAGGTGATGTCCGGGGCGAGGACTGCCACGTGCTTCTCCACGGCCATGTCGAGGATGGTCCTGGAGACGGTGATGGAGGCCAGGTCCCGGGGGCCCCGCCGGTCCCGGTGCACCTTGGGCTCGAGCTGGCCCGTCTGCTCGTGGGCCAGCATGATGAAGCCCTGGTCCGGCCCCACGATCTTGAATACCAGGTCCATGATGGTCTGGAGGATCTGGGTGAGGTCGTGGAGGGTGATGACCGTCTCCGCCACCTCGCGGATGACGGAGATGTTCCGACGCACCCTCAGGACGGCCCGTTCGCCCTCGCTCAGCTTGCCGGCGTCGGCCACCGAGCCGGCCGCCAGGAGCGAGCGGTCCCGTACGTCGATGAAGGTGTTGGACCCCGTGGGGAGGGCCCCCCGAGCCCCCCCCGCCAGGGCCTCGTCCATGCTCGAGAAGGTCTTGGCCTGGCGGGCGGTCGAGCGCTGGGCCGTCCCGGAAGGGGCCGTCGGGGCGCCGTCCGCCTGGAAGGCGAGGACCGTGGACCCGATCTTGATCTCGTCGGCGTCCTTGAGCACCGTCTCCGCGGCGATGGTCACGCCGTTGACGGCGGTGCCGTTCTTGGACCCGAGGTCCTTGACGGTGTAGTAGGTCTTCCCGCCCTCCTGGTGGGGGACCACCTGGGAATGCTCCCGGGAGACGTCGAAGTCCGTCAGCCGGACGGCGCAGGTGCGTGCCCTGCCGATGGTGACGGGTTCCTGCCCCAGGACCTGCACCTGGCCCTGGTTGCTACCTGCCTTGATGGACAGCTTGGGCAAGCGGGCGCGCCTCGTCGAGTAGCGCAGGATAGCCGTGCCGGCAGCCTCCGTCAACTTGACCTCCCTGGCGGGCGGGGGATAGGATTCCGCCCTCGCCGAGGGGGGGGGCTTGTTCACTGGCATCGTCGAGCACCTGGGCCGCGTGGCCCGCGTGGAGCGGAGGCCCGCCTCCCTGGGCCTGGAGGTGGACGCCGGCCCGCTGGCGCGGACCGTGGCCGCGGGGGAGAGCGTCTGCGTGCTCGGGGTCTGCCTGACCGCCGTGCGGGTGGAGGGTCCTCGCGTCCGCTTCGACGTCATCACCGAGACGGTGGAGCGCACGGGCCTGGGGCGCCTGGCCCCGGGGGACCCGGTGAACCTAGAGCTGGCCATGCGGGCCGACGGGCGCTTCGGGGGGCACTTCGTGACCGGCCACGTGGACGGGGTGGGGCGGGTCGCCGCCCGGCGGGAGACGGAGGGCCAGACGGCCCTCGGCATCGAGTGCCCGCGCGCCCTGACGGACCTCATGATCCCCAAGGGCTCGGTGGCGGTGGACGGGGTGAGCCTCACCCTGGCGGACCTCCGGGACGGGGGCTTCGGCGTGTGCCTCATCCCCCGCACCCTGGAGGTCACGACCCTGGGCTCGCGCCGGGTCGGGGACGAGGTCAACATCGAGGTGGACTGCCTGGGGAAATGGGTCAAGCGGCTCCTGGCCGGGGACCGAAGGATCGAGGGATGACGCGCTACCGCCACGCGCTCCTCCTCCTCCACCTGGCCCTGCTCGGCGCCGGCTGCGCCACGGGCCACGACCGCCGGGGATTCCTCCCCTTCTACGAGGAGGGGACGGCCCAGGGGGAGCGCACCTGGTCCGTGCGTCCCCTCTGGCACCACCGCGAGGTCCCCCGGGCCGAGCTCTCGGAGAGCCACTTCCTCTGGCCCGTGGGCCTGGCGCGGCGCGAGGGGCGGGAGAGCCTGCTGCGCGTCCTGCCGCTCTTCCAGAGGACCGTGCGGGTCGACCACCTGGGATACGAGGACCGCGACTTCTTCGTCTTCCCCGTCTGGTTCCAGGGCTGGTCCATCGACGAGGGGAACTACTTCGCCATCTTCCCCGTGGGGGGCACCCTGAAGGGCTACCTGGGGAAGGACACCATCGACTTCTGGGCCTTCCCGGCCTATGCCCGGCTGGTGGACGCGGAGCAGGTCTCCACTCATTACGCCTGGCCCCTCGTCAACGTGGTGGGGGGCGAGGGCTGGGACGGGTTCCGGGTCTTCCCCTTCTTCGGGCGATACCGCCACAGCGACGTGGACGGCAGGCCGGCCTTCGACCGGCGCTTCTACCTCTGGCCCTTCGTCCACGTCCACGAGAACAACCTGAACTCCGCCCACCCCTCCCGGACCCTCTTCGTCTTCCCCTTCTACGGGGCCATCGACAGCGAGAACGCCACGCGGCGCACCTGGCTCTTCCCCCTGTTCAAGTACGAGGAGGATCGCACCCGCAAGCGGGCCGAGTTGCGCTGTCCCTTCCCCATCGCGGTCTTCGGGTGGAGCCTGGACCCGGTCACCGAGCCCTACGTGAAGCGGGACTTCTGGCCCCTCTTCGGCTACCGCACGACCGAGCGCTACCACCGGCACTTCGTCCTCAGCCCCTTGGAGCGCCTCGAGCGCTACGACGACGGGCGCCACCTGAACGAGCGCCGCTGGGTCCTGCCCCTCTGGTGGGACTACCGCCGGCTGGACCGCACGACGGGGGTCGGACGCCGGGAGTGGAGGCTCTTCCCGCTGGTGCGCTACCGGCGCGGCGAGGACGGGACCGTGCGCGTCTCGGCCCTGGCCCTGGAGTGGTTCCGGGACCCCCAGGGCTTCGAGCAGATGTGGGCCCCCCTCTGGCAGCTCTACACCCACCACCGGGACGGCCCCAGCGGGCGCACCTGGACCCAGGCACTCTGGGGGGTCTACCGGGGCTGGCAGGACCCGGGGGACGGGAGCCGCGGGACCTCCCTCCTGGGTGGGGCCTGGGAGCGGACCCGGGACCCGGAGGGCCGTCGCCGCACCCGCTGGCTCTGGTTCTTCGGGGCGAGGGACTAGTGGCCGCCGCGGCGATGGGGGCCATGGCGCGCGCCAATGCCTTCGCCGCCGTGGGCCGCTGGGTGGTGGAGGCCGCCCTCCTCTCCGGCTACGTGGTGGTGCTCGTCCTGGACAGCGCCTACTGGCTGCGCTCGCTCTGGACCAAGCGGCGGGAGGTGGTGGCCCAGATGTACTCCGCCGGGGTGGAGTCCTTCGGGGTGACCATGGTGGTGGCCTTCTTCGCGGGGATGATCGTGGCCCTCTCGGCGGGCATCGAGCTGGCGAACTTCGGGCAGCAGAACGCCGTGGGGGCCCTGGTGGCGGTCTCCATGTGCCGGGAGATGGGCCCCTTCATGTGCGGCCTCACCCTGGCCGCCTGCGTGGGGAGCGCCATGGCGGCGGAGCTGGGGACCATGAAGGTCTCCGAGGAGATCGACGCCCTGGAGGTCATGTCCATCGACCCGGTGCGGATGCTGGTGATGCCCCGCATCGTGGCCCTGACTATCATGTGCCCCATCCTCACGGTCTTCAGCGACCTGGTGGGCACCCTGGGTGGCGCCGTGGTGGCCTTCTACCGCCTGGACGTGGACTACAACATCTACTTCCAGTTCAGCCGCGACTTCCTCAACAACAAGGCCATCTGGACCGGTCTGGCCAAGGCCACCGTCTTCGGGGCGGCCATCGCCTCCATCTCCTGCGCCCAGGGGCTGCGCACCGAGCGCGGGGCCCTGGGGGTGGGCCAGGCCACCCGGTCCTCGGTCCTCATCTCCTTCATTATGATCATCGTCCTGGGCTACTACATGACCGCCCTCTTCTACGGGGATCTATGACATGTCCATCGGAGCGCTGAGGGAGACCATCCTGGGCGTCCTGGTCCTGACGGCCCTGCTCGCGCTGGGCTTCTTCACCGTGGTCGTCGGGAAGATCCCGGTGGGGGAGCCGGTATACCTGAACGTGAGCTTCGACGCGGTCTCGGGCCTCCGGGACGGGAACAAGGTGCGCGTCGCCGGTCTGGACGTGGGGGTGGTGCGGAACCTGCGGCTCCGGCCCGACGGCTCGGTCCAGTGCCAGTTCCAGATGGACCTCCCCCTGGAGGTCCGGGAAGGCTACAAGGTGGAGGTCCGCGCGATCAGCGCCCTGGGCGGGAAGTACGTCCACCTGGACCCGGGGCCGCGGCAGGCGCGCCCCCTGGGGGCCGGGGAGGGCCTGGAGGGGACCGCGGCGGCGGAGATCACCGAGGCCCTCACGGCGGCGGTGGAGGAGAACCGGGAGAACCTGCGCCGGGCCCTGGCGGCCATCCGGGAGGTGGCGGAGGAGATCTCCTCGGGCTCCGGGACCCTGGGGCGGCTGGTCCGGGACGACGGCCTCTACGCCCAGGCGGAGGCGGCCATGCGCAACGCCAACCTGGCCCTGGAGGACCTGCGGCGGGTGACCCACGCGGTGGCCGAGGGCCACGGGACCCTGGGGCGCCTGGTGAACGACGACTCGGTCTATGCGCATCTCGACAGGGCCCTGGGGAACCTGGCCGAGATCTCCGAGAAGATGAACACGGGCGTCGGGACCCTGGGCCGGCTGGTGAACGACGAGGCGGTCTTCGTGGAGGCCCGGGACTCGCTCCGCGAGCTGCGAGAGATCGGGCGGAAGGTCAACGAGGGCGAGGGGACCCTGGGTCGGCTGGTGAACGACCCGGCGGTCTACGAGAACCTCAACGAGACCCTGGCCCAGGTGCGGCAGGTGGCCACGAAGGTCAACGAGGGGCATGGCACCCTGGGGCGTCTGGTGAACGAGGACGAGGTCTACACCGAGATCCGGCGGGTGGTGGTGGAGGGCCGGGAGACCCTGGAGGACATGCGGGAGCAGGCACCCATCAACACCTTCGTGGGCTCGCTCCTGTCCGCCTTCTGATCCTCGGGGGGGGAGATAGGTGATGGAGATGGTGTTCAACCCCTGGTGGCTGCCGGAGCTCATCGGCCGGCGGATCTCCGGGGGCGTGCTCTACCTGCGGGAGGTCTTCGCCCTCTTCTACCTGGCCCTGCGGTCCGTGTGGACCGAGGGGATCCTCGCGCGCAAGGGACTCCGGCTGGTGGGGCGAATCACCTTCAACCAGCTCCGCTTCACGGGCTACGACGCCCTGCCCAGGATCTCGTTCACCGCCTTCACCTTCGGCTCCATCGTGGTGATCCAGGCGGTGGACTTCCTGGGGATGTGGACCTCCCTGGAGGACCTCTACCACATCATCACCTTGATCATCGTCCGAGAGGTCTCGCCCATCATCATCGCCCTCATCCTCATCGGGCGCTCCTGCACGGCCATCTCCACCGAGCTGGCCAACATGAAGCTCAACCGGGAGGTGGAGGCCCTGACCTCCATGGGGATCAACCTGGAGTACTTCATCGTCCTGCCCCGGCTCGTGGGCTTCGTGGTCTCCGTGGTCTCCCTGGTGGTCTACTTCAACATCGTGGCCCTGGTGGGGGGCTACGCCGCCGCGGAGCTGGCGGGCAAGATGCCCATCTCCTTCTCCGTCATCCGGCTCCTGGAGTCCGTGGGGGCCAAGGACCTTTTCGTCACCCTGCTCAAGGGCGGGATCTTCGGTGCTATCATCGCCGTGGTGGGCTGCCACCACGGCTTCTCCGTGGGGATCTCGTTCCGCGAGGTCCCCCAGGTCACGACCAAGGCCGTGGTGAACGCCATGGTGATGTGCTTCGTGGTGAACACGGTGATCTCGATCTCGGTATGAGCGAGCAACCGGAGGTTGCGCGGCGAGTGAGGGGCGAGACGGCGGACGGCGCCCCCGTCGCCCCCTTCCTGGAGTTCCAGGACGTCCACTTCGGCTATCCGGGCGAGAAGGTCCTGGAGGGGCTGAGCTTCTCCGTGCCTGAGGGGGGAGGGCTGGTGCTGGTCTCCCTCACGGGCGGCGGGAAGAGCACGGTGATCCGGATGGCCGCGGGCCTGGTCCACCCGGAGACGGGCACGATGCGCCTCCGCGGCCGCGACCTGCGGGAACTGAGCTACGACGAGCACCGGACCTTCCTCCGGGAGACCGGCTTCGTCTTCCAGAACAGCGCGCTGCTCATCAACCAGAGGGTCTTCGACAACGTGGCCCTACCCCTGCGCTACCACGAGCCGGGGCTGGGCGAGGAGGCCATCGGCGCGCGGGTCGAGGAGGTCCTGCGGCGCTTCGACATGCTCCACAAGGCGGCCGAGTTCCCGGCCACCCTCTCCACCGGGGAGCGCCGCCAGGTGAATTTCGCCCGGGCCATGGTCATGGAGACGAGGCTGCTCCTCCTGGACGACCCCTTCGTCGGGGTGGCCCAGGCCGCGGCACGGAAGATCGCCGGGATCCTGCGGGGGCTGAAGGAGTCCCGGCGGGTGACCCTGCTCGTGTGCGCGGAGTCGGTGAGCCACCTGGTGGACACGGGCCTGGTGGAGCGTATCGGCGTCCTCAAGCACGGGCGGGTGGCTCGCATCGGGGGCGTGGGGGACTACCTGCAGAAGAACACGCGCGACCTCCGGCGGATCGTGACCGTCGGGGAGGCCGAGGACCTGGAGAGGCCCATCGAACCCGAGGCCCGGGAGGCCCTGGCGCAGACCCCGCCCGAGGCCGCCGACCCCGAGATACAGGAAGTGGCAGGAGGCCATCAGCCATGACCCAGCGCATCACCGCCATCGAGCGCGCCGTCGGGACCTTCGTCCTCGTGGCCATACTCCTGGGCGTGGGCGGCTTCGTCTACAAGGCGCAGCACGAGCGCTGGTTCGAGACGCCCGTGACCTTTCACGTGGAGACCAGCGAGGGCTTCGGCATCGTGGAAGGCACGGTGGTCAAGGTGAACGGGGTGGCCGTGGGCACCGTGGAGTCGGTCGAGCTCACCGAGAAGAGTCGGGTGCTCTCGCGGCTCGTCGTCCCGAAGGGCCTGTCGAGGAACATCCATCGCACCTCGCGGGTCGCCGTGAACCGCCCGCCGGTCCTGGGGGCCACCACCATCGAGATCAAGAGCGACCCGGTGCCCCCGGTCCGGCCCGAGGACCGGGAGGTCCAGGGCTACATCTTCGACCGGCCGGAGGAGCCCACGGACCTGTTCCGCACCCTGGGCGTGACCGCCGGCGACATCTCCACCCTGGTGGACAACCTCAACACGACCCTGGTCAAGGTGCAGGGCGCCGTGGACAACGTGGAGGTCCTGACCCGCGGGATCATCGAGGGCCAGGGGGCCCTGGGGCAGCTCTTCAAGGACCGCTCCCTCTATGACAACCTGAACGCCGCCACCGGCGACGCCCGCCTCTTCGTCGAGAAGCTCAACGGCCTCATGGACGAGCTGCGCCTCGTGGCGTCCGACACCCGGGCCGTGGTGGCCAAGCTGGACCGGGGAGAGGGGACCGCCGGGAGGTTGCTCAACGACCCCGGGCTCTACGACCATGCCACGGAGGTCCTGGCCCGGGCCGAGAAGGTCATCCCGAAGGTGGAGTCCCTCATGGGCGAGCTGGAAGGGATCGCCGCCAGCATCAACAAGGGCGAGGGCTCCATCGGGAAGTTCATCAAGGACGAGACGGTCTTCAACGACACGCACCGGATCCTGACGGAGCTGCGCGAGTCCATCGAGGACGCGAGGGAGCAGGCCCCCGTCTCCACGTTCATCGGGGCGGTCTTCGGGGCGTTCTAGGAGTCGGGGGGGCGCCTCGGCGGCCCCCCCCCGTGACCCTCCCCATGCGAATCCTGCTCCTCGCGCTGATGGTGTCCTGCGGCTGCCAGGCCGCGCCGCCGGCCGGCGGCGCGGGGGCCGAGAGCGCCGAGAGGCTCGCGGCCCTGCTGGGCGACTACATGCTCGCGGTCTACGAGGGACGGCGGGACGGGCCGGACCCGGCCGGGGGCGCCGAGGCCGCTGCCCCCGGGGACGCGGAGGTGGCGCGAGCGGCCCTGGCGCGCGAGATGGTGGCCGTGGGCATCCTGGGGTCTGACGACGAGGGGGAGCCGGCCCCGGGACTCGTGCGGCGGCTGCGCGAATTCTTCCACACGAGGTCGGAGCTGCGCTTCCTCCCCGCGCGGGACCCGGTGGGCGGGGGTGTGGACGTGACCCTGGTGCGCCTGGGCCGGCGGGAGCCGGACCGGCGGCTCGACCTCTGGGGCCGGGAGGTCCGCTACCACCTGGCGGTATTCGAGGAGACGGTGATCCCGGGCTACGCCGCGTGGCGCCTGGCGCGCGGGGTGGACGGGGACGGGGCGTCGGCGGCCTTCGTCCCGGCCTACATCGTCGGGGAGACCATCTACTTCGACGCCGCGGAGCTGCGCCGCGTGGGGCGGGAGCGCTTCTTCGCCCGGGAGGACCACCTGCGCGAGGTGGCCGCCGCCGCGACGGGCGGCGCCCTGGAGGCCCTGGCCGCCGAGGGCGACGCCGCGGCCTACTACGCCGCCCTGCGGGACGCCCTCCGCTGGAGGGCCCTGGGGGACCTGGCGGAGGCCACCGCGGGGCTCTCTCCGGAGGAGCGCGAGACCCGCTTCGTGGACCGGTTCATCGAGGAGGACCTGGTGCGCGAGGTGGCCACGCTGCACTTCGGCGGGCGCTGGCCCGATCGCGCGGAGGACGTGGCCGAGGCGGCCCTGTGGTCCCAGCTCGCCTTCGGCGAGCCGATCCCGGCCCTGGCCTCCGTCGTGGCCATCCACGCCGAAGGGGCGCGCGCGGGGAGGGAGGCCGCCGATCGGAACTACCACATCCGCGTCTGCGCCCGGATCCTGGAGGCCTACGCCAGCGCCCTGGGCGTGGAAGGGGGCCGGGAGCGCACGCTGGCGGCGCTTCTGGGGCTGCCCGCGGGGCGGGTCCGGGATGTGGCCCGCCGCGCCTTCGCCGCGCGGTTCGGGGACGGGGGGTGAGGGGCCGCGCGAGGGCAACCTTGCCGCAAGAGGGCACGACGCTAGAATGGCGCGACTCGAATCCTGGAGGGACTGGAATGCACACCCGGACGTCCATCGTCACCGTCCTCGCCATGGCCTGCGGCGCCGCCATGGCCCTCGCCCAGGGGGTCGAGGAGAACACCTACACCCATGACGAATTCGGCATCTGTCTCGCCGCCCCCGAGGACTGGACCATCGAGAAGGGCGGGGGAGACTTCCTGGATCCCCTGTGCGCGCTAAGCTTCGGCGACGGGCTCCTGAGCGGGGGCCTCACCGCCGAGGAGGCGGACGATTCCTCCGTGGCGGACCTGGCGGACGCGGACGAGGCGATATTCAAGGACGGGGCCGCATCCTTCGAGCGCCTGCGCGACGAAGAACTGTCGAGGACGCCCGGCGAGTGGCTGATACGTGAGTTCTCCTATGAGACCTCCAGCGGCCTCGACATGCACTACATCTGCCTCTACGTGAAGCGGGATGCGCGACTCTTCGCGCTCAAGCTCTACACGGGCGGGGAACTGGATGGCGCGGCCGCGGAGGGCGTACAGGCCCTGTTCGATGGATTCGCATTCCTCGACGAGCCGACGGCGTCCGGAGACGACCCGGAGGCGGACTCCGGCTCCACCTCGGACGGGGAGGACGAGGCGAGCGCCGGCCCGGACGGGGGGGACGAGGCGAGCGCCGGCTCGGGCGGGGGCGGCGCGACAGGCGGCACGACCTCGGGGACGGCGTCCGGCGCGACGGTCGAGCACCCGTGGGCCCGGTGGGCCGAGGGTTCGTGGATCGAGTTCCGCATCGTGACCGAGACGGGCGGCTCCCGGACGGAGATGGTCCAGAAGAGCACGCTCGTGCGGAAGACCGCCGAGGAGATCACGCTGAAGATGGAGGGCAAGATGGTCAGCCCCGCGGCCATGGACATGCCGCCCTCGGAGATGAAGTCGCCGGCGCGGATCCCCGCCGGAGGCGGGTCCGGCGGCTCGGCGAACGCGACGAAGACCGGCGAGGGCGACGAGACGCTCGACGTCGGGGGCCGCAGCCTCGCTTGTCACTGGGTGGAGACGGAGATCCTCTCGGACGGTTCCAGGACCGTGACAAAGGTCTGGACGTGCGACCAGGTCCCCGGCGCCACGGTCCAGTCGGAGACCCGGGGCGCCGCGATGACCTCGACGATGATGCTCACGGGATTCGAGGCGAAGAAGTAGGCGGTCGCGCCGGGAAGGCCCCCTCCTCGCTTCGCATCTGGTCCGTGAGGGGGCCGCTCGTGAGGCCCTCGATGAACTGCCGGACGACCGGGTCCGCCCCGCCGCGGATCTCCTCGGGCGTCCCCTCGGCGATGATCTGCCCGCGATAGACCATGGCGATCTTGTCCGCGATCATGTATGCGCTGGACATGTCGTGGGTCACCACGAGCTGCGTGACCTTGAGCTTGGACTGCATGTCCAGGACCAGCTCGTTGATCTGGTTGGACATCACCGGGTCCAGCCCGGAGGTGGGCTCGTCGTAGAGGATCACCTCGGGATTGCGGACGATGGCCCTGGCCAGGCCGGCGCGCTTCTTCATGCCCCCGGAGATCTCCGAGGGGTACTTCTCCAGGGCGTGGAGCATGTCCACCAGGGCGAGCTTCTCGCGGACGATGGCCTCCACGCGCGCCTTCGGCATGTGGTCGTGTTCGATGAGGGGCAGGGCCACGTTCTCGGCCACCGTCAGCCAGTTGATCAGGGCCCCGGACTGGAAGAGCAGGCCGCACTTGCGCCGGACCTCTTTCAGCTCCCGGGGCCTGAGGGAGGTGAGGTCCTGCCCGTCCAGGATCACCTTCCCCGAGTCCGGCCGCAGGAGCCCGACGATGTGCTTCAGGGTGACGCTCTTGCCCACCCCGGAGCGTCCGATGATCACGGTGGTCTGCCCCTTCGGGATGTGCAGGGTCATCCCGTCCAGGACCTTGCGTCCCGAGAGGGTCTTGTGGACGTCCACCAGCCGGATCACGGGTCTCTCGCTCCTGCTCGCGCCGCTACAGGGTACCGGCAGTCGGTGGCGCGGGGCAACCCGGATCCATGGCCCCAAGGCCCAGGGCCCAGGGTCCGATAGAGTAATGTAGGGTGCAGTCACCGCCGAGCCGCCCCGCGGCGGAAGGAGCCCGTCCATGACCCGCCGATTCGCCTGCGTCCTGGCCGCGTGGACCGCCATGGCGGCGGCGCCCCTGGCCGGCTGCCGGGGCCTGGACCTGATCGGGCGCTCGCCCATGAAGCTGCGGGGGGTGGTCTCCCGCGGGGAGGTGGCCCGGTCGGCCGCGGTCCCCGGCCGTCTGGACCTGCTGGAGGACGTCCAGTCGGCCGGCCTTCGTCCCCTGGGGGGAGTCCAGGTGACGGTCTTCAACGTGTGGCCCGACGGCTCCCTCTCCAACGAGCGCCTCGTCACCACCTTCAGCAACCCCGACGGCTCCTACTACCTGGGCCCCATACCGCACATCGATGCGGACAAGGTCACCATCTTCTTCGCCAAGGAGGGCTACGAGCCCGGCTCGCTGGAGACGGACTTCTTCGCCTCCAGGACCCTCCGCGTGGACGCGGTCCTGGTGGAGCGCGCGACCCCGGAGCCGGTGGCGGCGGGCTACCGGCCAGGGTCCGAGGCCGAGGCTGCGGCGGAGGCGGCGGCCCGCCAGAAGGAGGAGGACGGGCGTGCCCACCGGCGGCACATGGCGACGGGGACGGACCTCCTGCGCCGGGGGCTCGTGGGGGAGGCCCTGGTGGAGTTCCAGCAGGCGGTGGATCGGGTGAACGACTCCCGGGAGGCCCTGGTCCAGGTGGGCAACTGCCACTTCGTCCTCGCGCGCTACGAGGAGGCGGCGAGGTCGTACCAGCGCGCCATCGACCTGGAACGGGACCGGGGCGAGTACCACCTCTACCTGGGCCTGGCGCGGCTGAGGCAGGAGCGGTTCCCGGAGGCCCTGGAGGCCCTGCAGCAGGCCGTCGCCCTGGAACCCCAGCGGGCCGAGGCCCATGCCTACCGCGGCGAGGCCTTCCTGCGCCAGCAGGAGCTGGACAGGGCCCTGGCCTCGTTCCAGGAGGCCCTGCGCCTGGACCCCACCGACGCGAGGCTGCACCTTCGCCTGGGGGGCGTGCTCCGGGAGAAGAGGGATTACCCGGGGGCCCTCGAGCACCTGCGGCGCTACGTGGCCCTCGCCCCCGAGGGTGACCCGGAGGCCCGCCTGGCCGCCGCCACCATCGAGGAGGTCGAGGCCATCGTGGCCCGCCTGGAGGAGCGCCGCTGGCAGGAGGACGAGGCACGCCGCGTCCGGGAGCGGAAGGAGGCCGAGAGGGCATATTCCTACGGGCGAGAGCTCGTGGCGCTCTCCCGGTTCGAGGAGGCCGTCCCGGAGCTGGAGCGGGCCCTGGCGCTGGACCCGGCCATGCTGGAGGCCTACGTGCTGGTCGCGCGCTGCCACCTGGCGCGGCGCCGGGCCGACCTGGCCGTGGGGGTCCTGGAGGCGGCGGCACGGAGGGAGGACGCGACGGCGGTGGTCCTGGCGGCCCTGGGCGACGCCCAGTGGGTCGCCGGCGCCCCGGCGGCCGCCGCGGACGCCTACCGGCGCGCCCTGGCCCTGGACCCACGCTCCATGGACGCCCTCCACGGACTGGGACGGACGCGGGTGGCCGAGGGGGACGACCGCGAGGCCGTGCGGCTCTATCTTGAATACCGGGCCGTGGCGGACCGGCGGCCCGAGGAGCGGGAGCGCCTCGCCGCGGTCGAGGCCTACCTCGCGCGGCAGGTGGACGAGGTGCGTGCCCAGATGGAGCGCCGCGAGGCCGCCGAGCGGGCCCAGGCGGGGGAGCGCGCCCGGGCCGCATTCCAAGAGGGCCTGGCCTTCCTCCGGGACGGCCGCCACGAGGAGGCCGTCCTGTCGCTGGAGCACGCCAGGGCCCTCCTCCCGGGCTCCGGGTGGGTCCATCTCTACCTGGGGCTGGCCCGGACGCGGCTGGGCCAGGTCGAGGAGGCGCGCACGGGGCTGCGCCTCGCCGGGGACTACGCCCCGCGGGGAGACGTCGAGTTCCTGCGGCAGCTCGCGTCCGCCTTCGTCGTGCTGGGGGACCTGGGCGAGGCCCGGAAGGTCTACGGCCGTCTCCTGGGGCTCGCACCGGGAGACGTGGCGGCCCTCTTCGACCTGGCGCAGATCGCCCGGGGCCTGGGCGAGGTCCTGGAGGCCCAGGGGCTCTACCGGCAGGTCCTGGCCCTGGACCCGGTCCACGCGCGCGCCCTCCATGCCCTGGGCGCCATGGCCTTCCAGGAGAGGCGGGACGACGAGTCGCGGCAGCTCCTGGAAGGATTCCTCCGTCTCGCCGAGCGGGACCCCGCCCTGGAGGCGGAGCGCGGGGAGGCCCGTGCCGCCCTGGAGGCCATGGAGCGGAGGCGGCCCGCGCCCCCGCCTCGGGAGGTGCCTCCGGGGGGCGGGGGAGAGCCCCTGGGGCCGCCGCGGCCCCCGCGGGACGCGGGGGGGGCCGGTCCGGCCCCCGGCGCGGAGGGCGCGCGGGAGGCCGCGCGTGCGGGGCTGGCCGAGGGGCTCGCCCACGCCCAGTCGGGGCGCTGGGCCGCGGCGGAGGCGTCCTACCGCGCCGCCCTGGCCCTGGACCCTGGTACGGCCGAGGTCCACCTCCGTCTGGCCGTGGCCCTGCGCGAGCAGGGCCGGTCCCAGGACGCCTTCCGCTCCGTGGAGGAGGCCCTGCGCCTGCAGCCGGGCCACGTGGAGGCCCGGGAGGAGCTGGCGCGCCTCTACCTGGACGGCGACAACTTCGTGGACGCGGCCCGGGAACTGGAGCGCGCCTCGCGGGAGGCCCCCGAGCGGCCCTCGGTCCATTACCGCCTGGGGCTCGCCTACGAGGGCCAGAAACAGCTCGGCAAGGCAGTCCAGAGCTTCCGCAGGGCCCTGGGGCTGGACCCGGACCTCCATGCGGCGGGTTACCGGCTGGGCTTCGCCCTGAAGGCCCTGGGGCGCACCGAGGAGGCGGCGGCCGCCTTCACCCTGTATGTCCAGGGCGCCGCCGACGTGCCCGGGGAGGCGGAGGGGGTGCAGGAGGCCCGCGCCCAGATCGCCGAGCTGCGCGCGCGGATGGAGGAGGCCGGGGGCGGGGGAGCCCGTTGACCCAGGGCTCCCCCTCGGTGGCCGGCGACTCAGCGCAGGCGCTGCACGAAGATGTCGTTGCCCGTGGTGGCCGGCAACCAGGTGTACCAGCTCACCAGGAGGTCGCCGCCGGTGTCCCGCGCCATGTGCGGGAAGAAGCCCACCAGCCCGGAGACCGCCTGCGGGGGGCCCGCCGTCCCAGCGGCATCCAGGTGCGCGTACTGGAGGGAGTCGCTGGGGTCGGTGTAGACCAGGTCCAGACCCCCGGTGCCATCGGGGACGAGGTCGTAGTGCCTGGGTCCGGGGCGCAGGCCCCGGGTCGAGGCGCGGACCCCGTCCGGCGTCCAGCGCGGGAGCCCCGTCGCGGACAGGCGCTGGACGTAGAGCTCCCGCGCCCCGGCGCGCTGGTCATCCCATGCCAGGTAGAGGTCCCCGGAACGATCCCGGGCCAGAAGGGGTCGGGTCTGGAGGCCGGCCGCGGCCGAGACCGTCGTGACCCGCGCGCTGCCCGCGGCGTCCACGAGGGCGAGGTAGATGTCGCCGGGGGCATTGCCGAGGAGGGCGTCGTGCCAGGCCACCGCGACCCCGCCCCCGGAGATCGGCATCAGCTCCGGGTCGTAGGCCTGTCCGGCGTACACGAGGACCCCACCCGCCGGCCAGCCCGCTGCCGGACCGCCGAGCCCGTCGACGTGCGCCAGGCGTAGCCCGGGCTGGTTGCCCCAGGCCACGAAGGCCCCGCCGCCTCCGTCCGCGGCGATGGACGGGGCCATCGAGATGTCGGGCGCGGTGTCCAACTCTACCCTCGCCCCCCAGAGCGGCCGGCCCGTGGCGTCGAGGCGCTGGGCGTAGATGTCGTAGAACTCGTTCCAGGTCAGCACGACGCCGCCCCGGCCGTCGCCGTCCATGGCCACGGAACCCGCCGTGTTCCCGGACCCGACGGGGGCAGCCGCGGGCCACAGCCTTGCGCCGGTGGCCGGGGCCAGTCGCTGCACCTCTACCTGCCCCAGGTTCATGTCCGTGTCCACCCAGGCGAGGAAGTACGAGAGGCCATCGAACATGCCCGTGGGCGTGGTCGCCGCGGCGGTGGGGACCTTGACCCCGTTGGGTGTCCAAAGCGGAAGGCCCTGGGCGTCCAGGCGCTGGGCGTAGACCGTGCGCTGGGCGCTCCCCGCGCGCTCGTCCGTCCAGCATGCGAAGGCTCCCCCCTGGCCATCCGGGTCCAGGTCGATGCCCGGGACCCCATAGGGAGTCCACTGGTTCCCCGGCGCGTCGCAGGCTACCGCCCCGTCGGGGCCCCAGAGGGGTATCCGAGGCGGCGCGGGCGTGGGCGCGGGCGCGGGCGCGAGCGCGGGTGTGGGCGCGGGCGTGGGCGCGGGCGCGGGCGTGGGCGCGGGCGTGGGCGTGGGCGCGGGCGTGGGCG
>JACQVX010000041.1 GCA_016209495.1 Planctomycetota bacterium | reverse complement strand
GCGGCCTCGCCGCCCAGGTCCACGGGATGGGGGGCCCCGGGGGTCGCGTCGGCGGCGGGGCCCGCCGCGGGCCCGGGGGTAGGGGGGGCGTCCTGGAATCCCACCTGGTTCCACTGCGTGCCGTCGCCCCGTCCCCGGATCTCCGCCATGACCTCGTCGCTGTTCAGGCGGACCGAGGTGATGGCCGTGTCGGGGATGTTGCTCCGGGGGCCCACGACGTAGACCACGCCCCCCAGGCCGGCCCCCGCCAGGAGGGTGAGGGCCCAGGCGAGCCTTTCCAGGAGGTCGAGCATGGGGACGATTCTACCTCTCCCGGGGGCCGCCGGAAGCCCCCGTGTGGGGTAGGACGCCCGGCGCTCGGCGCGGGTTCAGCGGGGGGCGGGTGATGGAGACGGAGGGCGAGGCGTGAGGCCCCGGTTCCTCAACCGGGAGGTGGTGGGGTGGTGCCTCTACGACTTCGCCAACTCGTCCTACACGACGCTCATCATCACCGTCGCCTACGCCGTCTACTTCAAGAAGGTCGTGCGCCCGCAGCAGGACGGCGAGTTCTGGTGGGGCGTGGGGCTCTCGACCTCGATGGTCCTGGTGGCCCTGGCCGCCCCGGTCCTGGGGGCCATCGCCGATGGGGCCGGGGCCAAGAAGCGCTTCCTCCTCTGCTTCTCGCTCGTCTGCATCGTCGGCACCGCGGCCCTGTGGTTCGTCGGGCCCGGCGACCTGGCCCTGGGCCTGGTGCTGCTCGTGATCTCGAACATCGGCTTCGAGGGCGGCCTGGTCTTCTATAATGCCATGCTCACGGACCTCGTGGAGCCCGCGGGGTACGGCCGGGTGAGCGGCTGGGGATGGGCCACGGGCTACCTGGGGGGGATGGCCTGCCTGGGCGTCTGCTACGGCTTCATCGCCGACGCCCGGGACAGCGGCGCGGAGGCGCTCAGCGCCACGTTCCCCACCACCGCCCTGTTCTTCCTGCTGGCGGCGCTGCCCACCTTCCTGTGGGTGCGCGAGCGCTCCCGCGGCGCCCTGCCGGGGGTGCATGGCCTGGGCTACGTGGGGGAGGGCTTCCGGCGGCTGTCGGTCACCTGGCGCGAGGTGCGCCGCTACCGGCAGGTCCTGCGGCTGCTCCTGGCGGACTTCGTCTACAACGACGGGATCCACACGGTGATCTTCTTCGCCAGCATCTTCGCCGCCGAGACCATGCGGATGGACCCAGCTCAGATCTTCATCTTCATGATCGTGATCAACCTGGTGGCCGCCCCGGGGGCCTTCCTCTTCGGCTACGTCTTCGAGCGCCTGGGCGGCGTGGCGACCATCCGCATCACCCTGTGGATGTGGGCGGGGGTCGCCCTCTGGGCCTTCCTGGTGCACGGCATCGTGGAGTTCTACCTGCTCGGGGCCCTGGCGGGCATTGCCATGGGCGGGGCCCTGTCCTGTTCGCGCTCGCTGGCCGCCGCCTTCATGCCGCCCGATCGGAGCGGCGAGTTCTTCGGCCTCTTCGCCGTCTGCAACAAGTTCGCGGCGATCTTCGGCCCCCTGGTCTGGGGGGGGATCGTCTACCTCACGGGCAACCAGCGCCTGGCGGTCCTGGCGGTGGGCGTCTTCTTCGTCGCCGGGTGGCTGCTCCTGGAGCGGGTGGAAGAGGCGGAGGGGCGCGCCGCCGCGCGCGAGGCCTCCGCCGCGCCGGGGGCCTCGATTGCTTCGTAGCATCGCCTGGGTCCTGGCCGCCGCCTGGTTCGGCCTCTACCACGCCCTGCGCACCTCCGGCGGCCGCCACGTCCCGCTCCAGGGGCCCGTGGTCGTGGCCTCCAACCATCAGTCCTACTACGACCCCTTCCCCCTGTCGCTGGGCACGCCCCGGGTCATGCGGTTCATCACCTGGGACGCGGTCTTCCGCTGGCCAGTCCTCGGCCCCATGGCCGCCGCCCTGGGGGCCTTCCCGGTCCGCCTCGAGCGGCCCGGGCGCGACTCCCTCGAGGTGGCCGAGGGGCTGCTCCGGGGGGGCGGGGCCCTGGGGATCTTCCCGGAGGGGGGGCGTGCGGATCGGGGCGGGCACATGGACCCCTTCAAGCCCGGGGCGGTGAGGCTGGCCCTGAAGACGGGCGCTACCCTGGTCCCGGCCACCATCACCGGGGCCTGGGAGTGCTGGCCCAGGAGCCGCATCTGGCCCCGGCCGGGCCCCATGCGGGTGAGGTTCCACCCGCCGCTCCTCGTGGGCGACGGGGTGGGGGAACCGCGCCGCGACCGGGAGCGGGAGCGGGAGCTGGGGCTCGCCCTGGAGGCCCGCATCGGCCGCAGGGTGGAGGCGGCCCTCAGGGCGCGCGGGCGCCGCGCCAGGCTCCTGTCGCGGCCCGCCCGGGGCCTCGCCCCCCTGGACCTCTTGCCCTGGGGCCTGGCCATGGTCGCCCCGGGCGGCGCGGCCACGGGGCTGGCCCTGGCGCAGCTTGCCTGGGCGGCCGCGGACCTCGCCCTGGTCCCCCAGGGCGTCGCCACCAAGTCGATCCGCGACCTCCTGCCGGTGGCGGCCCTGGCGGTCGCGCTGGGAGGCGTCCTCAGCGCCCCCTGGGCGGCCGCCGCCGCCCTGGCCGCCGTCGGCCTGGCGGCCGCCCGCGTCCGGAGCCGGTCCCGCCGCTGGCGCCGGTGGGCCACGGTCCTGGGCGTCGCCGCGGTGGCGGCCGCGGCGGTCGGTTGACCCCCGTGTCCGACCAGGACCCCTCCGGGCCGGGTCCCGCGGGGCGGCGACCCCAGGCCCTGGCCGCGCGGGGGCTCGCCCTGGAGTTGCCCGCCCTCTGGCGGCTGTCCTGGCCCGTGGCCTGCTCCCACGTGGGCATCGTGCTCCTGGGCACCGTGGAGGCGCTGGCGGTCGGCCACCTGGGGGGCGATGCCCTGGCGGCCCTGACCCTGGGCGAGACCTATGCCTTCCTCTGGCTGGTCGTCGCCTTCGGCGTGCTCATGGCCGTGGAGCCCGTGGTGGCCCAGGCCTGGGGGGCCGGCCAGTGGCACGCCTGCGGCCGCGCCCTGCAGCGGGGGCTGGTCCTGGCCGTCGTCTTCACGCCGCCCCTCTCGGCCGCCTGGTGGACGACCGGGCCCGCCCTCCGGCTCCTGGGGGAACCTCCGGCCCTGGCGGAGGCGGCGGCCGGGTACGTGCGCGGGCTCATGCCCGGATTGCTCCCGGTCCTGGTCTTCCAGGCCCTGCGGCAGTTCCTCCAGGGCACCGGCGCCATGCGGCCGGTGATGTGGGTGGTGTGCGCGGCCAACCTGGTGAACGCCCTGCTCCAGTGGGCGCTCGTCTTCGGCCACCTGGGGGCCCCTGCCCTGGGACTGGGCGGCGCGGCGCTGGCCACCAGCCTCGACCGCGGGTTCCTGTGCGTGGCCCTGGCCCTCGTGGCGGTGCGCCAACGGGCGTGGCGGAGCGCATGGCCGGGGTGGACCCGGGACGTCCTCGCCCGCGGGCCCATGGCGCGGCTCCTGGCCCTGGGGACGCCCATCGGCCTGCAGTACGGCGTCGAGGTCTGGGGGATCAGCGCCATGACCTTCCTGATGGGCTGGATCGGTCCGGCGGCCGTGGCCGGCCACGGGGTGGCCCTCAAGTACGCCTCCCTCTCCTTCATGGTTCCCCTGGGGGTCTCGGTCGCCGCGGCGGTGCGCGTCGGGCAGTCCGTGGGGCGGCGCGACGCGCCGGGGATGCGGCGCGCTGGCTGGACGGCCATGGCGGCCGGCGCCGCGTTCATGGCCGCGGTGGCGGTGGTCTTCCTGGCGTGGCCGCGACCCCTCTGCCAGCTCTTCAGCGGAGAGCCGGGGGTCGTGCTCGTGGCGGCCGCCCTCTTGCCCATAGCCGGCCTGTTCCAGGTCTTCGACGGCCTGCAGGCCGTGGGGTTCGGCGTCCTCCGGGGGACGGGGGACACGCGGGTCCCCTTCGCCATCAACGTCCTGGGCTACTATGCCGTAGGCCTCCCGGTGGGGTGCTGGCTGGGTTTCGGGCTGGGCATGGGACCGACGGGCCTGTGGTACGGCCTCCTCCTGGCCCTGGCGCTCGTCGCCGGCCTGATCCTGGCGCGCGTCGCCTTTCGACTGCGCGGCCCGGTGGCGCCCCTCTCGACCGATTGACTTCGCCCGGCCCCTCGCTACCATCCCGCATCCATGCGGTGGCTCGCCTTTGCCATGCTCCCCGCGGCCTTGCTCGTGACGGGTTGCACGGCCCGGGCGGTGGAGTTCTCCCTCACCGGCGACCCCCACTGCCCCTACTGCCTCGTCCAGGTGGAGGGCCGCTCCGATCGCTGCGCCTCTTGCGGGAACCCCTACCGCTGGGCCGCGGAACGGGTCCCCTGCTGGAACTGCGGGGGGGCCAAGGTGTGCCCTGTCTGCGAGGGCAGCGGGAAGAACCCCGCGGACCTGTCCTGCTGGGGCTGCAAGGGCTCCGGGGAGGGTTGCCCCGTCGAGGCCGCCCACTCGCCCAAGCTCGCCACGGCTCGCGCTGGCGAGGACTGCCACCTCTGCTACGACAAGGCCTCCAATCAGGGCACCGGCCTGTGCCCGTTCTGCGATGCGGACGGCTTCATCGAGTATGGCGGGGACCTCCCCACGGTCCTCTTCGACCAGCCCTGAGGAACCCGCCGAGGCGGCGCGTCCTACCTGGACAGGGGGCGCCGGAGCCTGTAGCCTGCGTGGTCGCCGTGCCGAATCAAGCAGACATCGCCATCGCCGTCGTCCCGGTCGCCCACAAGCGGGTGCTGGACATCGAGAAGAAGGTCCTGACCCTGGTCCGTCAGGGACGCCGCTTCGTGGTCTTCGACCTGGGAGACGTGAAGGCCCTCCTGGGGGTCGAGATCGAGTCGCTGCTCTGGTCCATGGACCACTGCCGGGATGCCGGCGGGGCCCTGGTCTGCTCGGACCTGAAGGCGGGCATCGTCACCGTCCTGCGCATCATGGGCATCGAGGGCCGATTCCGGATCTACGAGGGGGCCGAGAAGGCGGTCGCCGGCCTGCGCGAGGCGTATCCGGCCGCGGCCGCTCTGTCGGTGGAGCGCGTGGACCTCGATGGGGTGACGCCCTCCGAGGAGGAGCCTGCCGGCGACAGGGCCCCCGGGGCCGCCGTGGAGGCCGCCGATGTCGATGGCGACGTCGTGGACCTGGACGAGTCGGCGGTGGTCGTCTCATCCCTGGAGGCCAGCGCGGACGGAGACGCCGTCATCGTGAGCACCGAGGACCTCCTGGACCTGCCCGGCGCGGCCCTGGCCGCCGCCCAGGCACGGGAGGCCCCGGACGAGGGACCCGATGGAGGGGAGGACGATCTGGCCCGCGAGGCCTCCGAGGTCTTCTTCGTGCGGGACCTGGTGCGCCCCGAGGAACAGGAGATCGTCGACCTGGGGGAGGAGTCCATCGTGGGGAGGCCGTCGCAGCCCGGGGCGAGCCTCGCCCGGGACGTCCCCCCCGCGGCAACGGCCGCCCCGACCACCGTGTCGGCCGCCGAGGTCGCGAGCGCCCCTCGCCCCACGCCGATCCCTCCCGCCTTCGGTGCGGCGAATGCCCCGACGACCATGGCCCAGCTCGACGAGATCGAGTCCACGTCGGTGATCGTCTCCAAGATCCGCCTGGAAGAACCCGCGGTCGTCGCGGGTCCGCGGGGCGTCGCCTCGTCCGAGGCGCCTGGCGCGATTCCGATCCCCGATGCGGGTCCGGACGAGGAGGAAGAGACGGCCCCCCTGGCCACCGCCTCGGAGACGGGCAACGCGCCGGACGGGGTGGAGGCGGAGCCCGGCACGGTCTCCGCGCGGGACATCGAACGCCAGCTCCTGGAATCCAGCGACATGGTCTTCGCGGGGAAGCCGGCCGGGGCGGCCACCGGGCCAGGGCGACGGGCGTCCTCTCCCGAGGTCGAGTACCGACGCCCCGTCTCCTCACCGCGGCGCCCCGGGGCCCGTCGGGCCCTGGTCGCGGGGGTCCTCCTCGCCTTCCTCCTCGTCGGCGGGGGGGGGGTCGGTCTCCGGGTGGCCAACCCGGAACTGTGGAACGCGACCGTCGGGTCCGTGCTGCCCGGGGCGATGGCCGGGTCGTCGGGCGACCCGGGAGGGCCCTCCGTGACACCGCCGGGCCCGGGCTCGGGCCCGGTCGAGGGGCCTCACGTCGTGCCTCCTCAGCCGGAGGATCCGGCCAGGTCCAGGGAGCGCTTCGAGCGGACGCTGCAGGAGGCCCTCCGCGCCGCCCTGGCCCCCGGTTCCGGGGAGGGGGGCTAGCGCGTGACGACGTGGCGCGCCACCGCGATGGTGCTCGCCGGGGCGCTCCTCGCCGGCCCCCCGGCCCGGGGCGGTGTCGTGGAGCTGACCAACGGCTTCGTGGTCGAGGGGCGTATCGTCGAGCGCCTGGAGGACGGGAGCCTGCGACTGGAGATCGTCTCCGGTTCCGGGCACGGCGCGGTGGTCATACCGGCCGCCCAGATCGCAGTCTTCCGCCCCGAGGCCGGCGACGTGCTGGAGAGGGGCGCGGTGAGCCCGGGAGGGATCTCGGCGGGTCCGGAGGACTTGCCGCCCATCCACATCACGGAGGTGACTCCCTCGGATGGGCGCTGGACGGCCGGGACGGTCTCGCCGGAAAATGGAGTCGAGGCCGCCACCTCGAACTCGGCCCAGCTCGGATCGGTGGTGGAGCTGACCGGCGGCGAATGCCGCCTGGCCGGCCCCGCGGGCTGGTCCCATCACCCCGTGGAGGTACCCGGCGCCCTGGCGGCCATGGCCTGGGAGGGTCCCGAAGGGGTCACGCGAGGCGGGGTCCGAACGACCCGCCGGGTCTCCCTGGTGGTCCTCGAGACGCCGCCCCTGGACATGGAGGTGCAGGTCGATTTGTTCCGGGGCGCCCTGGAATCCGCGGGACTCGTCCCGGAATCGCCCAACCGTCGCACCGAGTTCGTCGGGGGCCAGCCCCTCCCGGTCTATCGGGTGCAGGCGGTGCAGAGGGCCGAGGCGGTTCCCGGAGGCGGCCCGGTCGCTCAGCGCTCGCGCCACGTCCTGGTCCGGGGGCCGGAGCGGACCTATCTCCTCAGCTTTCTGTGCGGCGGGGAGGAATTCGAGGCCCAGCAACCACTGTTCGACGCCTGCTGGGAAAGCTTCCGGATCCAGCCGTGACCCTCGTTGGAGCCCCGGGCGTCCCTCCGGCGGATCTCCCGGGGCGGGTCCTGGCGCTGGACCCCCTGGGGAGCGAGGCGTTCCGGCTGCGTCTCCATGTCCCCGGCCTCGGCGGCGAGCCGGCGCCAGGAGTCTTCTTCCAGGTCCTCTGCCGCGAGGAGGAGGCCCGCGACCCCCTGGTCCGCAGACCCTTCTCGGTCGCGGACGCGCGGGCGGTCCGGGACGGGGTCGAGGTGGACCTGATCTTCGCCGTCGTGGGACGGGGCACGGCGTGGCTGGCCTCCCGGCGGACGGGCGACACGGTGCGCCTCCTGGGCCCCCTGGGGAGGCCCTTCGCGCCGGGCCCCGGGGGCCTCCGCCGCGTGGTCGTGGCGGGTGGCCTGGGCGTCGCTCCCTTCCCCCTCCTGGTGCGCACCCTCCGGGGACGGCAGGCGAGCCCGGACCCCGTGACGGTGCTCCTGGGCGCCCGCACCGCCCGGCGGGTGCTCTGCGCGAGGGAGTTCGAGGCCGCCGGCGCACGGGTGCGGGTCGCCACCGACGACGGCACCGCGGGGACGAGGGGCCAGGTCACGGCCCTCCTGGAGGAGGAGCTGGACCCCGGCCTGGGGCCGGCCGAGGTCCACGCCTGCGGTCCGGAACCCATGCTCCGCCGGGTGGTGGACCTGTGCGCGGAGGCGGGGGTGGCGTGCCAGGTCTCCCTGGAACGCGTGATGGCCTGCGGCTTCGGGGCCTGCTACGGCTGCGTGGTGAGGGCACGCCCGGCGAGCGGGGGGCCCCCGCGGCACGATCGGAGCTGCCTCGGCGGTCCGGTCTACGACGCCGCGCGCCTGGCCGGGGTGGAGTGGTAGCCCCCCGAGTGGCCGCGGTCGTGGCGTCCGCCCTGGCCCTGGTCCTGGCGCCCGGGGCGTGGGCCCAGACGCCGGGCGGTCCAGGGCGGCGAGTGGGGACGATCCGCGTCGAACCAGGCCACGTCTTCACGACGGCCCAGCGCGCGGAGAACCCCTTCTTCCAGGCGGCCGACTTCCTGCACCACCGGACCCGCCGGGAGGTCATCGCCCGCGAGGTCCTCCTCGCCCCGGGGGACCCCTACGACCCCGAGCTGGTGGCCGAGAGCGAGCGGAACATCCGTGCCCTGGACTTCATCGCCTGGGCCGACATCGAGGAGGTCTTCCGCCCCGAGGGCATGGTGGACCTAGTGGTGCGCACCCGGGACAAGTTCACCCTGCGCGCGGAGCTCTCGGCGAGCCAGGAGGGCGGCGAGACGAAGCAGCGCGTGAGTTTGGGGGAGACCAACCTCCTTGGCCACGGCAAGGAATTGAAGCTGGACCGGGAGTCGCGCGGGGAGAAATCGGTGGAGCGCGTCAAGTTCAAGGACCCGCGCCTTTGGGGCAGTCGCTGGCAGCTCAAGGCCCAGGCAGGCCAGACGGACGAGGGAGAGGACTTCGCCCTGGGGGTGGGTCTGCCCTTCTACTCCCGCGACGCCCCCTGGGCCCTGGGGGCCGATGCCCGTTACTCGGCCGACGACCAGGACTTCTTCGACGCAGGCCGCTCGGTGGCCTCCGCAGATCGGAGGAGCCAGGCCTTGCGCCTGGAGGTGGGGCGCTCCTGGGGCATGCGCGCCGCCTTGCGCCGGCTCCACCTGGTGGGGGAGTACGAGGATTCCGACTTCGGCCGCCTGGAGGGGAGCCCGCCCGCAGGGACGCGCGTCCCCGGGGACACGCAGCGGATCGAGGCGTCCCTGGAGCAGGAGCTGCTCCTCCAGCCCCGGTTCATCGAGGCGGAGGAGATCGACCAGGTGGACCGGGTCCAGGACCTGGCCATCGGCGAGACCCTGGCGGGCAAGGCTGGGCTCCTCGACGTGCGGGAGGTAGCCCGCGGCGAGGCCCATCCGGGGAGCTGGGCACTACGACTCTCCACACTCCGCGAGCTGGGGGGACACGCCCTCTGGACCGCCGGGGGGCTGGTGGAGGGACACACCCGCGGCGGCGAGGCGACGGCGTGGGACGGGGCGGGTTTCGTGCGCGCCTACTACCGGGGGGTGCCGTTTCACACCCTGGCCGGGAGCTTCACGGTGGACGCGGTGGAGGTTCGTGATGGGCTGACACGTCAGCTCACCCTGGGGGAGGACAACGGGCTCCGGGGCTACGAGCCGCGCCAGCTCGTGGGAGAGAAGCGCGTCCGGCTGAACCTGGAGGACCGGATCTTCACGGACCTGCGCCTCCTGTCGGTGCGTTTCGGGGCGGCGGTGTTCTTCGACTCGGGCACGGCTGTGCGGCGTTCCGAGGACCTGGCCGCGTCCGACTTCATTAACAGCGTGGGGGTGGGGCTCCGCATGGGCTCGGCCCCGCTCATCGGGGACAAGGTCTTTCGCCTGGACGTGGCCTTCCCCCTGGACCGCGTCAACGGAGAGCGCGAGGGCGTCTCCGTCTCGCTGAGCACGGGGCAGATGTTCACCATCTTCCAGGTCTCCGAGGGTCTGGGGGAGGATCTGTAGAATTGCGAAAGATTTTCTTCAGGGGGCGACCTCGCAGAAGGTCCTTCCGGCGTCACGACCTGGAGATCCGAAGACCATCCCCCTCTCCCCACCGGATGCCCAGGTCCTGATCGCGGCCACTCCACCTTGTGGTGGTCCCTTCTCCCCGAGTTGTGCACCGGGTTTCCACCGCCGGCTTCGGGTGGCGGGGCGGTGTCGCGGGCCGGACGGGTCCACCGCCCGCGGCCTCGTTGACAGCATCCCATCGCCTGCTATGGTGGCGCCCCATGACCACCACGACGACCCGCTACACCGTGCGCCGCTTCCGTGTCCGCGGCGAGCCGCCCGAGCCCGAGGGCGCCGAGTTCCTCAAGGCGCTCCACGAGCATCGATTCCAGCCCCTGGGGAAGGGGGACGGCGAGGAGGAGAGCGCCGGGTGGATCACGGCCCAACATATCTACGACACCGACTTCACCGCGGAGAAGCTCCTCTGGGGGCGCTACGTCCGCTTCGCCCTGCGCATGGATCGCCGTCGGGTGCCGCCCAAGGTCCTCGCGGCCGAGGTGGAGGTGGAGCTGGCGGCCTGGAGGGAGGCCAACGACCGGGCCCAGGTCCCCTACACCCGGCGGAGGGAGATCCGCCAGCAGGTGAAGGACCGCCTCATGGCGTCCTGGCCCCCGCAGTCGGCCTCCTACGAGATCACCTGGAACCCCCGGACCCAGCGCCTGTACTTCCACGGGACCTCCGACGCCGCGGCCGAGGAGCTGGCGCGGCGATTCCGCAGGACCTTCGCCCTGGAGCTGGAGTGGCTCCACCCCTTCGCCCTGGCGCACCTGCAGTGCGAGGACGTTCAGTCCGAGAACCGCCTCCTCCACGCCGAGGAGGACGTTTGGTGCTTGCTGGAGTAGGAGCCCCCGATGAAACGCGCCGCCGCCACGACCCTGGGCCAGGACCCCCTCCTGGAGGAACGCCCCTTCTGGGGCCGGGAGTTCCTCACCTGGCTGCTCCACAAGTGTGACGAGAACTCCGGGGCCTTCGACCTGGCCGACCTGGGGACGGTGGGGGTCTACTTCGACCGCGCCCTGCTCCTGGCCCCCCCCGAGGAGAAAGGGCAGCACGACTTCTTCCGGGGAGGCAACCCCTCGGCCAGCCACGAGCTGGGGGCGGCCCTCATGACCGGGAAGAAGGTGGCCCGCGCCTACCTGAGCCTGGCGCGTGGACAGAGGGTCTTCAACCTCACCCTGACCGATCGCTACGACCTGGTCTCGCTGGAGGTCCCCCGGGACGGCCTGCTGGCGGAGGATGCCCTGGAGCGTTTTCAGGAGGCCTTCGGGATGGTGGAGGAGGCCCTGCGCGTCCTGGACGAGCTCTACGGGCGCTTCGTCCAGGCCCGGCTCGCCGACGCCTGGGTCGAGCGGGAGTCGCCGCGCCTCAAGGCCTGGATCCGCACCCGCGGCCAGGAGGTGTGTCACCACTGATCCTCGGGGGGGAACCGAAGACAGTTCCCCCCCGATGTCCCCCCCTCGGCGGGGGGGAACCGAACACAGTTCCCCCCCGATGTCCCCCCCTCGGCGGGGGGGAGGGGCTCTGATGGCTCGGGGGGGGGCACCGAAGACGGTTCCCGTTTCGGGCGTGGTTCATCCGCGGGTAGCACTCCCGTGCCCGCGGGTCGTGGGCGTGGTCGTGGGCGTGGACGGGGAGACAGTGCACTCTCACGAGTAGTTCCCTGCCGTGGAAGGGCGTAGACCCGGACCGTGGCCCGCATGGCCCGGAGGTCGATATGGACCTTGTGGACGAAGGCGCGCGCCAGGTCGCGCCGCTTGGCCTCACTGGCGGCCTCCAGCAGCCCCCCGAAGTCCCGCAGGGCCCCCCGGACCTCCTCCACAGTTAACAGAAAGCCGTGGTCGTAGCCTCGGGCCTGGCGGCGCCGTGCGGCGGCCAGGCATTCCTCCCAAGGGCGGTGGTAAGGATCTAGGCGTCGATAGGGGCGGTCGGCCGCGCGTAGCTGGGAATGCCACCGAAACCTGAACGGCGCGACACGGCGACCCCTCGCCACGGCACCACGCAAACGGCCGCGACCTTGGCCGCGCGTGCGCGGGCGAAGAACTCGCGCGCGTCGGGGCTCACTTCTTCACCTAGTCAGCGTAGGTGGCGGCGATGTCGCGCAAGAAGCGCCGCACAATCTCCATGCGCTGCGGATCGCGCTGGATGTCCTCGTAGGCTTCATCGAAGACGACTTGGACGAGCGCGGAGCGGTAAGCCGCCACGAATGGATGGGCGCCGTTCCCATTCGGCCGCTTCCTTTTCGCGCGCTTCTTCGCCATGCCGGGACGAGTCTACCACGCGCCCGGCCGCGCACAAACGACGAGGGGAGGCGTCACGCCACCACCTTTCGCGCGGTCAGATCCAGCACTGCCGGGATCGTGGCGCACCGTTGCCCCGTGCGTGGCCGTGGGCGTGGGCGTGGCTGGGGAGTGCTACCCGGATCGGGCCCGATTCGAACCACGCCCCGTTTCGTCTCGGCGACCTATCCCCCGCCGCTCCGCTTCGCCCCGCGGCGGAGCACGTTGAGCGCCGACCCTGCCCGGAACCACGCGATCTGCTCTGAGCTCAGGGAGTGGGCAAGCCCCAGGTCCTCGGTGCGTCCGTCCCGGTGGTGCAGCCGGGCCACGAGCGGGCGGCCCGGGGCGAGGCCGGCCAGGCCCAGGACGCTCAGGCGGTCCTCCTCCTCCACCCGGTCGTAGTCGGCCGGGACCGCCAGGGTGAGGGGGAGGACCCCCTGCTTCTTCAGGTTGGACTCGTGGATTCGCGCGAAGGAGCGGGCAAGGATCGCCGCACCGCCCAGGTGGCGCGGGGACATGGCGGCGTGCTCCCGGCTGGAGCCCTCGCCGTAGTTGTGGTCCCCCACCACGACCCAGCGCAGCCCCGCGGCCCTGTAGGCCCGCGCCACCCGCGGGACCGGGAGGGCGGCCTCGCCGGTGACGAGGTCGCGCGTGGTCCCCGCCTGGCCGCTGAATGCGTTCACGGCCCCGAGGAAGAGGTTGTCGCTGATGCGATCCAGGTGGCCGCGATAGCGCAGCCATGGGCCCGCGGGGGAGATGTGGTCCGTGGTGCACTTCCCCCGCACCTTGAGAAGGAGGGGCAGCTCCACCAGGTCCTTCCCGTCCCAGGGGTCGAAGGGGGCGAGGAGCTGCAAGCGCTCGCTCCCCGCGGCCACCTCTAGCTCCGTGCGCGCCCCGTCGGGGGGCGGGGCCAGGAATCCCGCCGCGTCCCGCACGAAGCCGAGCGCCGGCAGCTCCGGCGCCGGGGGAGGGGCCTCTAGGCGATAGCTCCCCCCCGCGGCGGGGGGGAGGGGCTCTGATCCTCGGGGGGGGGACGCAGACGTCCCCCCCCCGATATCCCCCCCCTCGCCGGGGG
>JACQVX010000038.1 GCA_016209495.1 Planctomycetota bacterium | reverse complement strand
TGCAACCTCGCCTGCACCCATTGCCTGGTCTCCTCCGGGCCGGACGGCGACCCGGGCCTGCCCACGGGACGGGTCCTGGACGCGATCGCCCAGGCGCGGGCGCTGGGCGCCCGGCGCTACTGCTTCACGGGGGGCGAGCCCCTCGTCCGGCGGGACGCCACCGACCTTGCGGCCGCCGTCCTCGCGGACCCCGAGGCCGAGCTGGCGATCCTCACGAACGGGACCGTCCTCCGCGGGGAGCGGCTCCGGGCCCTCGCGGCCCTCGACCGGGGGCGGCTACAGCTACAGGTCAGCCTCGACGGCGCGGGTCCGGAGACCAACGACCCGATCCGCGGGGCGGGCTCCTTCCCGCGGATCGTGGAGGGGATCCGGAACGCCGTTACCGCCGGGCTCCGGGTGACGGTCACCACCGCCATCTCCGAGACGAACGTGCACGCGGTCCCGGAGGTGACGCGCCTGGTCGCCCGCCTCGGCGGCCGTCGCCACCACCTCCTCTGGCTCCACCAGCGGGGCCGCGCCGACGGGGCGGGGAAGGACCGGACCCCGACGGTGGGGGCGGTGGCCGAGGCCGTGCGCCGCGCCCGCGCCGCGGGGCGAGAGGTCGGCGTCCTCGTGGACAACCACGAGGCCCTGAAGGCGCGACTCCACGCCCCCCCCGGTGCGAAGCGCGACCTGTCGAGCGCCTGCGTGACGAGCCTCTGCGTCTACTCCGACGGCAAGGTCTACCCCTCCGCCGCCACCGCGAACGTCCCCGAGCTGTGCCTCGGGGACCTGGCGGAGGCGTCGCTGGAGGCGATCTGGCGCGGGAGCCCCGTCGCCCGGGCCTTCCGGGAGGCGACGGTGGAGCGCAAGCCCCACTGCCCCTCCTGCCCCCTCAAGTTCCTCTGCGGCGGGGGCGACCTCGAGCACGCCTGGTTCTACGGGGGGTCCCTGGACGCCCACGACCCTTACTGCGACCTCCACCAGGCGATGATCGCGGAGGCCCTGGACGAGATGGCCGCGGAGCGGGCGGCCGTCGCGCCGAACCGCCGCTCCGGCTTCGACGCCCCGGTGGCCGTCACCGGGATGGGCGAGGGGGCGGTCCACTGCGCGGACCCGGAACCTACCCCGGCGGTGCTGACCTCGCGCTCCGAGTGCGTCCTGGCCTTCGAGATCGACGCCCCGCGCCGCGTGGTCCGGGACTTCTACGCCCGGGCGGCGGAGACCCCCCAGGCCGAGCTGTGCTGCCCCACCCGGCCGGACCCGGAGGCCATCGCCCACGTCCCGCAGGAGGTGGTGGAGCGCTTCTACGGGTGCGGGTCCCCCATCGACCTGGCCGACATCCGGCCCGGCGAGACGACCCTGGACCTGGGGAGCGGCGCCGGTATCGACGTCTTCATCGCGGCCCGGCGCGTGGGGCCCACGGGGCGGGCGATGGGGGTCGACATGACGGACGCGATGCTCCGGGTGGCGGCAGGGGCCCGCCGGGAGGTGGCCCGAAACCTGGGCTATGACGCCGCGGTCTTCCTCAAGGGCTATCTGGAGGCGGTCCCCGTCGCGGACCGGAGCGTGGACCTGGTCACCTCGAACTGCGTCCTCAACCTCTCCCCGGACAAGAAGCGGGTCTTCGCCGAGGCGTGGCGCGTCCTCAAGGACCACGGCCGGATCTGCGTCTCGGACATCGTCTCGGACGAGGCGGTGCCCGCCGAGCAGCGGCGCGATCCCCGCCTCTGGGGGGAGTGCATCTCCGGGGCCCTCACGGAGGAGGAGTTCCTGGCCTACCTGGAGCGGGCAGGCTTCCACGGCCTCCAGGTCCTCCGGCGAAGCTACTGGAAGGCGGTCGAAAGCCACCGCTTCTGGTCCGTGACCGTGCGGGGCTGGAAGTTCGAGAAGACCGCGGGCTGCGTCTACCTCGGCCAGCGCGTGGTCTACCTCGGGCCCTTCGCGTCCGCGACCGACGAGGAGGGGCACCACTTCCCGCGGGGGGCCCCGGTCGAGGTCTGCACGGACACCGCCGCGCGGCTCTCGCGGCCGCCCTATGTCGGGGCCTTCCTCCTCACGGACCCGACGCGCGAGAGGCCGGCGGACCTGGACGGGGCCTGCGCCCCCGGGTGCTGCTGATGCCCCTCGCCCTCCTCCTCGCCGCCGTCCTGTTCGTCGCCTTCGCCAACGGGGCGAACGATAACTCGAAGGGGATCGCGACCCTCATCGGGACCGGGACCCTGGACGAGCGCCGGGCGTTCCGCCTCGGCCACCTCGCCACCCTCCTCGGGTCCCTGGCCGCGGGGCTCCTGGCGACGGGCCTCGTGGCGCGCTTCAGCGGGCAGGGGCTCGTCGCGACGGACGTGGTCGCGGACCCCGCCTTCCTCGCGGCCGTGGGACTCGGCGCCGCGGCGACCGTCCTCCTCGCGACCCGAATAGGGGCCCCGGTCTCCACGACCCACGCCCTCGTCGGGGGCCTCGTGGGGGCGGGTCTGGTCCTCTCCCCGGCGGGCGTGGACGTGGGCGCCCTGCGCGAGGGCTTCGTCCTGCCGCTCCTCGCGAGTCCGCTCGCCGCCCTGCTCCTCGCCGCCCTCCTCTACCCCGCGTTCCGTTCCCTGCGGCTCGCCCTGGGGATCTCGCGGGAGACCTGCCTCTGCCTGGGCCGCGAGGTCCGGGTCGTCGCCGTGGAGGGCGCGGCCCTCGCGGTCCTCCCGGGCCCGCCGGCCCTCGCGGCCGGCGCGGCGCCCCGCTGCTACGAGCGCTACGCGGGCCGGGTCGTCGGCCTTCACGCCCAGGGCGTCCTGGACGCCCTCCACGTCGTCTCGGCCGCCTCCGTCTCCTTCGCCCGGGGCCTGAACGACACCCCGAAGATCGCTGCCCTCGCCCTCGCGGCCGGGGCCGTGGGCGCGAGCGGCGTCGCCGTCGTGGCCGTGGCGATGGCGGCGGGGGGCATCCTCGGGGCCCGGAGGGTGGCGGACACCATGGGCCGGAGGGTCACGGCGATGAGCCACGGGCAGGGGGCGAGTGCCAACCTCGTCACCGCCTTCCTGGTGATCGTCGCGTCTCAGCTCGGCTTCCCCGTCTCGACCACCCACGTCTCCTGCGGGGCCCTCTTCGGCATCGGCATGGTCGGCGGCGGGGCCCGGTGGCGGACGGTCGGCGGCATCGTCCTGGCCTGGGTCCTGACCCTCCCTCTGGCCGCGGTCCTGGGCGCCGGGGCGGCGGCCCTCCTTCGCAGCGGCGCTTGATCGAGACCGTGCAGGACCGGGGCCAGGGCCCCACGGAGGCAGGTGCATGACGCTCATCCGCACCATCGGGGAGGACGAGGCCGGGGGCGAGCTGGCGGAGGCCTACGCGCGGATCGCCCGCGGGTCGGGCGGGGTGGCGAACGTCCTCCGGGCCGAGTCCCTCGCCCCGCGGGCCCTCCTCGCGCACTACGCCCTCTACCGGGAGCTGATGTTCGGGACCCACCCCCTCGGCCGGGTCCAGCGCGAGCTCGTCGCCGTCGTGGCCAGCCAGGCGAACGCCTGCGACTACTGAATCGCGCACCACGCGGCGAGTTTTCGCCGCCTCGTCCGGGACGACGGTGTGGCCGATGCCCTCCTCGGCGGCTGGCGGGGGGCGCCCCTGGCTGCGGCCGAGCGGGCCCTGGCGGCCTACGCCGAGGACCTGACCCTGCGGCCCGCCGCCCCGCCGCTCCCGCGGGTGGCGGCCCTGCGGGAGGCCGGCTTCGACGACGCGGGGGTCCTCGCCGCCACGGAGATCACCGCCTACTTCAACTTCGTCAACCGCCTGGCCCACGGGCTGGGGGTGGAACTGGAGGGGCCTTCCAAGTGAAGGAGCGCCTGCCGGCGCAGGAGGCACCCCTCGCGGCTGAGGTGCAGGGCCACCCGTCCATCGCGCGGCCGTTGGACAGGAGGCACCGGATCATGGAAGGGTTTCACAC
>JACQVX010000042.1 GCA_016209495.1 Planctomycetota bacterium | reverse complement strand
CCGCCCCCTCGACCCGCCGCCGGACCTGGGCCACGGTGGCCGGGTCGGTGGAACTCCCCTCCACCAGTTCGATCCTCCCGGCGAGGGGGTGCCCCTCGATGGCCCTGCGGTTCTGCGGGCGGATCTCGACGTCCACGGCGATGACCCTGCCCCTGCCCAGTAGCTCGCAGATCGAGGCGTAGAGGACCGCCGACCCGCCGCGGGCCACCCCGCACTCGACGATGACGTCGGGCCGGAGCTTCCAGACCAGCTCCTGCATCATCACGATGTCCGCCGGGAGCTGGATGATGGGGATCCCGAGCCAGGTAGGTTCGTACATCACCCGGTACTCGCAGCACAGCTTCAGCCAGAGCGCCGCCACCAGCCCCATGCCCTCAGGGGAGTAGAGGTCCACGGTCCGGGAGGTCTCGCCGGAGGTCAGCGTGACCCGGGAAGCCGGGTGGGCGACGAGGGAGCGATCATACATCGGGAATCTCCATGGCCTCGTCCTCCTGGAGCAGCGCATCGAAGGGGAACTGGGGATTGCTGGTCTGACAGAGCCCCCGGTAGCGGTCGCGCCCCTCGGGGATGCCCATCCGGTCGTGGAGCCTGGAGAGCAGGAAGAAGGCCCTGTAGACGGACCTCCAGTCCGCGTTCAGGCGGCGCGTCACCCCCTGGAGGACCTCGACCGCCTGGGCGTACATGCCCTGGCGATAGAGTTCCTTGCCGTACTCCAGCCCCAGCTTGTCGACCGCGGCGTAGCGGAGGTTCTTGAAGATCTCCCTCGCGTACCGGTCCGCGAGCCACCGGTCCCCGAGGGAACGGAGCATCGCAGTGCGCCAGCCGGTCGAACGGATGTAAGAGGAGGCGATACGGCAGAAGAGGGGGACGATCGGAGGACGACGAGCGAGGCAGAAACGCTCGTAGAGCAAGCGGGTGTGCGGCCTCGGGAGCAGGGTCCGCATCAGGCCGCCTTCGTACTGGCGAACCCACGACGCCTCCTCCGAGCGCGGTCTCCCCTCGTCCTCTCCGACCCGCGCGCTCATGCAGACGTCGTGGATCCTCCGGTCGCCCTTGAAGAGCGTGGCGCCGTAGCGTTCCGGATCGACGACGGTCTCCACGGACTCGAAGCCCGCGACGTCGAGGTACATGCGGAGCGATTCCATGGACGGGATGCTGACGACGGCGAGGGCGCGGGCCGAACCGTCGTAGTAGGAGGTCTCGAGCTTCTGCCCCGTGATCCCGAAGACCTTGTCCTTGTAGAAATAGACCAGGTCCTTCAGCTCGAGGTCGCGGCGGATGCCGCGCGTCAGCCGCTTCGAGGGGATGCAGAGGGTCTCCAGGAAAAGGAGCCTCCGGCAGACGGAGCGCAGCCGGCGCAGGGCCGTGGGGATGGACTCGAGGTGGTGGAGGACGCCTAGGCAGAGCACGATGTCGAAACGCTCGTCCCCCAGCGAGTCCAGGTCGCCGACCCGGAACTCGACCCTCGTCGGTATGCCCAGGATCTCCCGGACCCGCCTGCCCTTCTCTATGTTCTTCGCCCGGGGCTCGATGCCCACCATCCGGCCGAAGGGCAGGTCGCTCAGTCTGTGCAGTATCCACCCGTCGTAGCAGCCCACGTCGAGGATGGAGCAGGACCGGAGCCCATCCCCGGGGAAATGCCTCGCGATGACTTCTCGGATGCGCTCGACCAGGAAGTGTCCCCTCCCGGCGAGTTGCTCCTCCTGCGTGACCTCCACGCCGCCGGCGGTCCACACGGCGTGATTGTAGGGACCGTGGGTGTTGATCTCCTCGATTTGCCCCGGAGACAGGGCCCCGGCATCTCCTTGCGAACCCGTATGGGCCATGGTCCCCGCCGCGGTCCTAGACGACCCGCACCACCGGCAGGGGGATGATGAAGCTGCCGCCCTGCCGGCGGAACTCCGCCTGCTGGGCCATGACCTCGTCGGCGAAGTTCCACGCGAAGAGGACCACGTAGTCGGGTCTATCCGCCAGGAGCCGTTCGGGCGCCACGATGGGGATGTGCGTCCCCGGGGTATAGCGGCCCTGCTTCAGCGGGCTGCGGTCGACGATGTACTCCACCTCGTCAGGACCTACGTCGAGGAAGGTGAGGAGGGTGCTGCACTTCGCGGGGGCCCCATACCCGGCGACACGCTTTCCGGCGGCGCGTAGCCCCGAGAGCGTCCGCTTCAGGTCCTCCCGGATCCGCCGCGTCTCCCGGGCGAAGGCCTCGAAGGTCTCGTAGCGATGGAGGCCCCTCTCGCGCTCCAGCCCCATGAGCGCCTCCACGGAGGGCGCCGCCTCCTCCTGCCCGGCGCGCCTCACGAATACGCGGAGCTGCCCGTGGTGGAGCGGGAGGCGCTTCACGTCCACCGCCTCGAATCCGTGGCGGCGGAAGAGGTGGCGCATGGCGCCCAGGGACCAGTACGAGACGTGCTCGTGGTAGATGGTGTCGAAGGCCCCGACTTCCAGCAAGTCGACGAGATAGTGCATCTCGAGGACGAGGGTCCCGCCCGGCGCGAGGACCCGGTCGATGCCCGCGAGGAAGTCGCCCAGGTCCTGCACGTGGGGGAAGGTGTTGGTCGCCGTGACGACCGCCGCCTTCCCCCACCGCTCCGTGATCCGCCCCGCGGCCTCCGAGCCGAAGTAGGCCGCGAGGGTCTCCACGCCCGCCTTCCTCGCCTGAGCCGCCAGATTCCTCGCCGGGTCCACCCCCAGCACCCGGGTGCCCTGGCGCAGGAAACCCGCGAGCAGGGTGCCGTCGTTGGACCCGATGTCCACGACCAGGTCCCGCGGCCCGAGACCACAGCGCGCGACGAGGACGCGGGCCAGGTCGTGCAGGTGGTCCTTCAGGGTATCGGACGCGGAGGAGACGTAGAGGTAGTGATCGAAGAGGGCGGCCGCAGGGACCCGATCCAGGAGTTGGATGTGGGCGCAGGTCGGGCAGAATCCCACCCGCAGCCGGAAGACGGGCTCGGCGGCGTTCAGCTCCTCGGGGGCGAGGAAGCGGTTGGCCAGGGCCGTCCGGCCGAGGTCCAGGAACTCTCGGACCGCATCCCGGCCGCAGACCAGGCACGAGGTCACGCGGACCCCCGGGCCAGGGCGGCCAGCGGCCCCCGGTTCTCCCGGACCCACGCGATGGTCCGGGCCAGGCCTTCATCGAGGGACGTCACGGGTCCCCAGCCAAGGGAGTCCCGGGCCGCGCGGTTGTCGCCGGACATCTCCCATATCTCGTCCGGCCGGGTCGGCAGGGTCCCGGGCAGGCAGCGGACGGGATCGCCCATCTGGGCGAGGACCCTCCCGACCACCTCGCGGATCGGGGTCCCGCGTCCGGAACATATGTTGAACAGGGAACCCGCCGGGAGGGGCCGGGTCGCGGCCAGCGTGAAGGCGGTCACCACGTCGTCGATGTAGACGAAGTCGCGCTCCTGGCCCCCATGGCCGATCCGGACGTCCCTGCCGTCCAGGGCCGAGAGGATGGCATCGGAGATCAGGCGCGAGGGCGCCTCCCACGGTCCGTACGGGGTGAAGAGGCGCAGCACCACGACCTCCAGGCCGTGGAGGCGCGAGTAGGCCCGGGCCAGGAGGGAGGCCGCGGCCTTGGCGGCGCCGAGGACCGTCCCGGGGTGGAGGGTGGCGTCCTCCCGTAACCCGGACCCGGCGCCGTACTCCGCGGCCGACCCGGCGCAGACCACCCGGACGCCGGACTGCCCGGCGAGGGCCTCCAGGAGGTTCAGGGTGCCGGTCACGATCACGTCCAGGTGCGCTCGCTCGGGGATCGTCGAGGGGTTGAAGGGGGTACTGGCCAGGTGCAGCACCACCTCGGGCTCGACGGCCCGGACGACCGCGGCGACGGCCCCGGCGTCCCGGACATCGGCCTCGTGCAACCGCAGGGGACCGGCCACGCCCCGCAGCCGGACCGGGTCCGAGCCTCGCCGGCACAGGACCGACACCTCAGAGCCCTCGTCCAGGAGCCGGCGCACCAGGTTCGCCCCGATCATCCCGGTGCCGCCGGTCACCAGGGCACGGCGTCCCCCGCGGACCTCTGCCGTCATGGCGCGCCCTATTCCTTCGCGGGGAAGAGCAGCCGGGAACCTTCCACGTCGTGCCCTATCTCCACCTGGGTGAGGTCCTCCATGGTCGCGCGCATCGCGGAGTGTCGCCCGGGGGGGACGATGAACAAAAGGAAGCCCCCTCCGCCGGCCCCGCAGAGCTTGCCCCCGAGGGCCCCGGCCTCCATGCCGCGCCGGTACCAGCCGTCGATCCGGTCGCTCGTGATCGCGCTGGCGAGCCGTCGCTTCCGCTCCCAGGTCTCCCCCAGCACGCGACCGAAGGCCTCCGCATCGAAACCTTCCGCCAGGATCCGCCTCGCCTCGACCGCGTGCTCCCGCATGGCCAGGAGGTCGTCCATCCGCTGCGGCGTCCGGCTGCTCTGTTCCGCCAGGACGCTCGTGGAGTCCCGGAAGATCCCGGTCCAGAACATCATGATGTGGGCGAAGAGGGCGTCCAGCGAGCCCTCCGGGAGGCGCTGGGCCTCCACGGCGACGCCCCCGTCGCTCTGGAAGCGCAGGAAGTTGAGCCCGCCGTAGCTCGCGGCGTAGTGGTCCTGCTTGCCCATGGGGCGCCGCAGCACCTCCAGCTCGACCCGCGCCGCCTCCTCGGCGAGCTGTCCCTTGGACACCCGCTCGCCGCGGAAGGCGTGCAGGGCGTTCAGCAGGCCCACGGCGAAGCTGCTCGAGGACCCCAGGCCGGTGAAGGCGGGCACGTCCGAGACCACGCTGACGTAGCAGGGGAGCCCGACTTCCAGCAGCCGGATGCACTCGCGCGCGATGGCGTTCCGGATGTCGTCCACGCGGCTCGCAATCTCGGTCTCCGAGTAATTCAGCCGGATAGGCTCGTCGAACAGCGCCCCGTGCCGTTTTACGGTCACGTAGACGTACTTGTCGATGGCGGTGCTGAGGACGCCCCCCCACTCCCGCTCGTAGAACGCCGGCAGGTCCGTCCCGCCGCCGGCGAAGCTGACCCGTAGCGGCGTGCGCGTCACTGTGAGGCCGGACCCTACCGTCCCTCGCACGCTAGCCATGCTTGACCGGCCAATCGTAGGGGATGTCGTTCTGGAGGGGATCGATGCGGATGATCTCCTCGGGGTCGTACGGGAGGTCCGGACAGTTGGCGAGGATGACCATCTTGTCGCCGTAGGCCCGATAGCCGTTGGCGATCCCGGGGGGGATCTGGACCAGCACGTAGTTGGACTCGCCCAGGTAGACCACCTGGAGCTGCCTGTAGGTCGGGGATCCTTCCCGGAGGTCGTACAGGACCAGCTCCGCGTGGCCCGAGATCACTGCATTGTTCAGGGTCATCCGTTTGTGGATATGCCAGGCCTTGATCATCCCGGGCCAGGCGCAGGAGAAGTAGATCTCCCCGAACCGCTGGAAATAGGGATCGGTCGCCTTCAGCATGTGCATGACCTTGCCGCGCTGATCCACGAACTGCCGCAGGGGGATGACCTTCACACCATCGATCATTATAGTCGCGCTCCTTTGACGCGTTCGCGCCAGTACGCGAGCGTGTCGTCGAGGATGGCCTCGAAGGAGAGGCGGGGCCGCCACCCCGTGAGATTCCGGAACGGCGCGGTGTCCGCGATCAGGCGCGGGACCTGGGTCGGCCGGACGTATCGCGGATCCTCTTCGAAGCGAATGCCGCGGACGGTGGCCTTGTCTATCAGTCGCTCCAGGGCTCCCCGGAAGGTGTGGATGTGTCCCGGCTCCTCGGATCCGATGAGATACAGCCGGCCCGGCTCGCACTTCTCGATGGCCAGGGCATAGGCCTCCACCATGTCCCGGACGTGGGTGAAGTTGCGCCGGTCGTCGATGTGCCCCACCTTGAGCAAGGGCGGCTGGAGCCCGGCCTCGACCCTGGCGATCTGATAGGCGTACCAGGGGATTCCAAACACTCGGTCGCGACGGGGGCCTTCGTGGTTGAAGGCGCGGGTGCGGATCACCTTCACCCCGTAGGACCTGAAGTAGACGTAGCCGATGAGGTCCTGGGCGATCTTCGAGACGGCGTAGGGGTTGACCGGGCAGAGCGGCGTATCCGTCGTGATGGGCAGTCGGGCCTCCTCGATGTCGCCGTACTCCTCCCCGGAACCGGGCAGGTGGATCCGCGCCGGCAGGTGGAAGTAGTGCAGGGCGTCGAGGAGATGGACGGTGGCGTCGAAGTTGGTCCTCATGTAATGCGTGGGGTGGAGCCACGAGGGGCTGACGAAGCTCTCCGCGGCGCAGTGGAAGACCTTGTCCGGACGGACGCGCTCCACGAGGTCGCGGACGGCGATGGGGTCGGTCAGGTCGCAGTCGTGCCACTGGACCCGTTCCTCGATGTGCCGGACGTTGTGGCGGGGCGAGCGGTGCCAGCGCTGGACGCCGTGCACCTCCCTGGCCCCACCCAGGGCGAGGACGTGATCGGCCAGGTGCGAACCTACGAAGCCCGTGATCCCCGTGATGAGTACCCGCTCGCTCATCCATCGACCCTTGCCGGGGCCGTCCTGCCGCCTCCGGTCAGCCGTCGGGCGTGATCCAGGAACTCCCCGGCCTCCCTCGCCAGCAGGCCCCGGCACCCCGCGGCCCGGGCGGCCTCGAGGTCCCGCTCATCGTCCCCGATGAAGCAGACACGGGTGAGGTCGAGATCGAACTCACGCTGGGCCCGGTAGAGCATGCCCGGTTTCGGCTTTCGGCAGTCGCAGCCCGCGTCCCAGTCGTGCGGGCAGTGGTAGACGGCGTCGATGCGGCCGCCGGCGGCCCGGACCGCCGAACGCATGCGATCATGGATGGCGGCCAGACCCTCTTCGGAGAGTGCCCCCCGGGCCACCCCCGCCTGGTTCGACACGACGATGACGCGATAGCCCGTCTCGTGGAAGAGCCGCAGGGCGTCCAGGGCGTCGGGGAGCCATTCGAATTCCTCCCAGCTCCTCACGTACTCCGCGCGCGGCGGCTTGCGGTTGAGCACGCCGTCGCGGTCGACGAGGACGGCCGGCCTGCGCGCCAGGAAGCTCTCGGTGAGGCTTACCCGCTCCATCGACCCGATGCTGTAATAACGATGCCCCGTCCTGAACGCGAGGAGCTGCCGCCGCGCGGCGAGTCGCGTGTAAGTAGTCTCCTCGAAGGACACGTTCCCGTCGGGGAGCCCCTCGATGAGGGTGCGGCGTATCAGGGAATACCCGATCTCGACGCCTTTCAGGCCAGGGGCGGTCCGGCCCCGATCGTAGGAGACGATGTAGCCTGCCTCGTCGAGGCGGACGTTGTCCCGGGTGTACCCATCCTGGTTCTCATAGACCGTCAGCATCGCCGGGGCATCGGCCTCCGCGAAGCGCCTGCAGAGGGCATCTATCCGGAGCGGCCAGTAGTTGTCGCAGTAGAGGAGAAGGAAGAGCGGATCCAGCAGGGGCAGCGCCCGGCGGAGGCGCTCTCCGGTCTCGTCCGCCTCCGCCGAGACGGAGTATTCAATGCTCACCCCCCATCGTCCCCCGTCGCCGAAGTGGTCCCTGACGACCTCCGGGAGGTAGCCCAGGAGTAGCAGCACGCGGCGGAGGCCCTGCTCGGCGAGCATCTCGAAGAGGTACTCCAGGAAGGGCCTCCCGTGCACCTCGAACATGGGCTTGGGGCGGGCATCTGTGTAGGGCCTCATGCGCAGACCGCGCCCGCCGGCCAGGATGACCGCCTGGGTCGGCGTCGGCGGCCGCGCTACCCCTTCCATCCGCTGTCCAGACCTCCTTCGCGTACTGCCCGTGGACACTATGCCGGTGTGGTGATGGGCGTGTCAATGGTCCTGCGGCGGGCCACTTCCCGATGGACGGCCGCCGTGACCCGCGGTAGGGTGAGAATCTCGGTGGGCGAGCCGGTGCGCTCGGCGAAGCGGTGTAGATCATTCCCCGCGAGATCGGACCGACGTGGCATTCCACTCCCTGGCCTTCCTCGCCTTCCTCTCGATCATCTACCTCGTCTACTGGAGATTCTCCCGGCGCATGCAGAACGTCCTCCTCCTGGTGGGGAGCTACGTATTCTACGGGTGGTGGGACTGGCGTTTCCTGTCGCTCATCTCCATCTCGAGCGTGCTGGATTACTGGGCGGGGCTCCGGGTCGCCACGGAGGAAGGCCGAGGCCGGAGACGTGCCTGGCTGGCGGTGAGCCTCGTGGGGAACCTCGGCCTTCTTTTCGTCTTCAAGTACCTCGAGTTTGGCGTCCACTCACTGGTCTTGCTGCTGGGCTCCATGGGCATCGAGGCTGACCTCCGGGTCATGAACGTCATCCTCCCGGTCGGGATCAGCTTCTACACCTTTCAGACGATGAGCTACACCATTGACGTCTACCGGCGGCGAATGGAGCCCACGCGCGATGCGGTGGCCTTCCTCGCCTTCGTCGCCTTCTTTCCCCAGCTCGTGGCGGGACCCATCGAACGTGCCAGCAACCTGCTTCCCCAGTTCCTCCGGGATCGAGCCTTCGTTGCAGGGCGCGCCACGGATGGCCTGCGGCAGATGCTCTATGGCTACTTCCTGAAGGTCCTGGTTGCCGACAACCTGGCCATGGTCGTCGACCCGACCTACGCCGACCCGTCCGCGAACGGCTGGCGGCTGCTCGCGGCCACCTACTTCTTCGCGATCCAGATCTACTGCGACTTCGCCGGGTATTCCCACGTGGCCATCGGTTGCGCCCGACTCTTCGGCTTCGACCTCATGCGGAACTTCGCCTACCCCTATTTCTCCAGGAGTCCGGCGGAGTTCTGGCACCGATGGCATGTCTCCCTCTCCACCTGGTTCCGGGATTATGTCTACATCCCCCTGGGCGGCAGTCGCGGTGGTCCGGTCCGCCGTCGGGTCAACGTGCTGATCACCTTCGTCATCAGCGGCCTGTGGCACGGGGCCGGATTCACCTACCTCGCATGGGGTTTCATTCACGGGGTCCTGGTCGCATTGCAGTGGTGGAATCCTGGCACCCGCATCGAGAAACCCTGCGAGGGCCGATGGCTGCCCAGGCCACGCGACGCGATGGCCATGCTCCTGACTTTCCATATGGTCGGTCTCGCATGGGTCTTCTTCCGCGCCCGAGACCTGGCGCATGCCATCGGGATCATCCACCGGATGGCCCACGACCTCCTCGCCGTGTCAGCGGCAGAGGGCCTGCGCGACATCCCGGCGCGGTACTTCCTGATGGTACCGATGGTGCTGCTGATCGAGTGGATGCAACGGAACAGGTCCCACGGTCTGGACGTGGCTCGCTGGCCCGGGTTCGTGCGGTGGACCGTCTACCTGGGGATCTCCACGGTCATCCTGCTCAAGGGGCGGATCGAGAGTGTGCCCTTCATCTACTTCCAGTTCTGATCCGGGGGCCGGGCCGTACACCTTCGCCCTGAAGACGGGGTGCGCGGCCGTGTTACTGCTGTGCGTGCTGGGCGTCCTGAACGAGGACGTCCAACGGAGGCCTGAGCGCTGGCTGGACAGGGTGTCCGAGCTCCCACCGGAACTGGTAGACTTGGAGCGCTTCGAACGGGGCATCGCCTACCTTGGGGATTCGGTCATCGCCATGGTGGCGAAAGGGGAGGAGGATCGGCGAGGGTTGTGGGAGATGGTGCAGGAGGAGAGCGGCCTTCCGACGACCCAGTTCTGCGGCCGCGCAAACCATCCCGGGGTATTCCTCGCCCAGCTCACCTATCTCCGGTGTCGTGGAAAGACGCCGGATCTGCTGATTGTGCCTGTCAGTCTTAGCTCCTTTGGGCCGGGGCGGGCGCTCCGGCCTAGCTACCATTTCGGCCTGCGCTGCCGGATGCTGGAGACGGGCCTCTTCCTACCCTTCCGCGCGGCCGCGGTGTTCAAGATGGGGTTCGGGGAGCTGAGCCGGGAGGAGTTCCTGCGACAGGAGGTGGTCGTTGGGGGAAGGCCCCTCGGAACCATGGAAGACCTTCGCCCCTACGACCCGGAGCCCGTCCAGCCCGTCGTGGTTCGCAACCGGTTCCTGACGCACTACGCCACGGACATCACGAAGAGCCCCTACCTGGACTTGCTGAGGCGGCTCCTCGGCCAAATGCGCGAGGCCCCCTTCCCGTGCCTGATCTATCTCACCCCTTTCGACGTCGAGCAGGCGGCGTCGCTCCTTCGCGAGGACGAAATGGCCTCCGTGCGGCGCAACCTGTCCGTGCTGATAGGCATGTTCGGGGACTCCGGGTTGGAGTTTGTGGACCTGGGCACCATCCTGAGCCACGATCAGTTCGATCACCCGGAGTGGAGCCCCAACGAACACCTCCGTTCGGCCGGACGGAGGCGGGTGGCCTTGCGGATAGCCGAGGTCATCCCTGGAATCGTGGGCCAGTGAGGCGCCTCACTCAGGAGTCGTGAAGGAATCACTGCGTGAAACACGTCGGCCGAGCGCGGCGCCGCCATGCTAGGAGCGAGGAGGAGTAATGGCAATGGAGAGCTATCTCGACGACGAGCGACGACGTATGGCGGCGCCGCAGCCCCGCGCCTCCGTCGGGCGCCGTAGGCGCCCGACGGGAAGGACCGCCAGCGGCGGTCCTGATAGGCGCGGCGAATGTAGCAGTTGTTTTGTCACGGCGACTTAGGGTGAGCGGGAGGATTCCGCCATGTCCCTGGTTTCCGTCGTCATCCCCACGCGCAATCGGGCGCACCTGCTGCAGTACTCCCTCCAGAGCGCCTTGGGCCAGGACCTGGACGGCCTGGAGGTCGTCGTCAGCGACAACGACTCCACGGATGGCACCCCCGACGTGGTCGCCGGGCTGAGGGACTCGCGTTGCCGCCATGTGCGGACTCCCCGGTTCCTGGGCATGACCGAGAGCTGGGAGTTCGCCCTGTCGAACGCGACCGGGGAGATGCTCACCGTCCTCTGCGACGATGCCGCGCTGTGCCCGGACTTCGCACGGGTGGCCAGGGAGGCGATGATCGAGTCCGGCACCCGCTGCGCCACCGTGGCCGTGGGGAGCTATTACCACTCCACGATGTACATGGAGCGCCTTCGGAACAGGCTGCGGCTGCCGGATGCCACCGGCGAGGTCCGGGTCATGGAGAGCCGCCAGTCCATGGGCATCCTCTTCCGGCTTGGCTACGTGCCGGAGGCGCCGGTGGTCGTCAACTGCCTCTTCCACCGGGAGGTCTACGATGCGGTCGTGGCCCGCCTGGGGAGGTTCGTCGTCTCCTTCTCCCCGGACTATGCCGCGGGGATGGCGCTCATGGCGTTCGTGGATCGCTACGTCCACATCGATGGGGTCCATCGGCTCTCGGGACAGGGGCGGGAGGCGAGGCCCTTCCTCGACGCCTTCGGCGTGAGGACAGGCGAGCGGGACAGCCTCCGGGAGATGATGGGGGACGGCGCCGGGGAGGTGTTCCGCCACGTCCCGCTCCAGACCCTGGTGAGCGCCAACGGCGTCGCGGACAACATCCTGGCCGTCCAGGCCGCGGCCCCGGAACGCTTCGAAGGGCTGGCGCTGGACCTGGAGGAGTACTTCGTCCTCATATACACCCAGCTCCTCTCCTACGGCGGCGCCGGCGGAGACTTGCGCGGGCCCATGGAGGAGTACGAGCGGGTGCTGGCCGCCCAGGAGGAATCGCTACGGCGCAGGGTCCTGGGGCGAAACGCGGCGAACAGGGCCCGCGTGTGTCCCGGGCCGGCGGTGCGGTTCCTGAAGGGCGTGGCGCGAGGTCTGGTCGCCTGGTGTCCGCCCCTCGAGGCGGGGATTCGCCGTGCGTGGGGCCAGGACCCGGGCTGGCGGACGATCGACGGGGGGAAGGCCGGCTTCGGGGACATCTGGGAGGCGGCGCGATGGGTCAGGGCGAATGCCGGGGTCGCCCCTCGTCGTTCCCTGGCGTGAACCGGGGCGACTCATCCCCCGGCCAGGCCGTCCACGAAGGCGAGGAAGTCGCGGACCTCGCCATCGAAGTCGACGACCAGGGGACCCAGCTCCGCCGCCAGTTCCCGAAGGCGTTCGCCACGCAGGCGCACGCCGTAGGTGTGCCGGATGAGGTGTCGGGTGCGCAGGTACTCGTCGAGACGGTCCCGCAGCGCCGCGCCAATTACCGCCGGCCGGACGCCGGGCAGATCGAGGGCCATATCGGAGAGCAGAGTGGCGTGCCAGTCTGCCCCCGCGGGCAGACCCCCGTTCAGCTCCTCGGCGATGCGCCGGAAGACGCGCTCGACCGCGTTGTAGAAGTCAGCCAGGATCGAACCGAGGACCCGCGCCTCGTAGGATGAGCCCACCGCCTGGGGGTAGTCCTCGAGGAAGCGCCGCGCCTCCGGCGGGAGCAGCAACGTCACCGCCAGTTCGGCCTCCACCTCGCGCCGCAGGCGCAGGAAGCGCTGCGCGCTCCGTTCAGGTGCGCCCAAGGAGAAGCAGCCCCTCGTCCTGGATCCGGTCCCGCACCGAGGGCCAGGCCTCGTCCAGGGGCACGAGGTCGACCGGGCGCCCCGCCTCCCGGGCCAGGCGGGCCAGGGCGCGGAAATAGCCCCGGTCGGGGAAGCGATCCACCGCCAGGTCGATGTCGCTCCCGTCGTGGAATCGCTCGGGGCAGAGGGCCGAACCGTATAGCCACACCCGACGGGCGTCGAACTCCTCCGCGAGGATCCGGGCGCAGCGCTCGGCCGCTCGGCAGGCAGCGGCGCAGGCCTCGGCCCGCCGCTGGCGCTCGGCCTCGCGCCGACGCCGGTGCGCCTCGATGAACGCGGCGAAGTCCGGCATGTCTCCCTCCCCGGACATGATAGCAACGGGACGCGTCTCCGGCTTCGGGGACATCTGGGAGGTGGCGCGATGGGTCAGGGCGAATGCCGGGGTCGCCCCTCGTCGGTCCCTGGCGTGAACTCCACCTCCCAGTCCAGCAGGGGCAGGATCACGCCGGGGACGTAGTTCGCGCACTCTGCGCGCGCGGCGTGGCGGGGAACATGCGACGACCCGCAGCCTCATACCCGCGGGATTTGGGGCAGGTGGCCGAACTGGCGGTCGCGGCTGCAGAGTTTGAGATTGTGCTGGATGACAAGGGCGGCGATCCACAGGTCGTTGGTTGGGATCGGCGTCCCCTGCCGCCGCAGCTGGCGGTAGAGGGAAGCATAGGCGCGTGTGGTGCCGTCGTCTGGGTAGAGGGGCTCGACCCCTGGCTTCATAAGGAAACGCTGCAGCACACCCTCGTTCTCGGGGTGCCGGCTCCCGAGGGTGAAGCCGGCCCGCAGCTCTGCCAGGACCACGAAGGGCACGAAGATGCGTTCGGCGAACTCCAGCAGATGCACCACCTCCGTCTTGCCGCGGCAGAGGTCTGTGTAGCGGTTCGTGTCGAGGGCAAGCCTCACGACCAGAGGTCCGCGTCAATCCGCCGTTGATCCTTCAGGGCCCGTTCGACTTTCGGAAGGCGCCGCCAGCTCCCGGCCAGGTCGCTCAAGTCGCGCCGGCGCAGTCCCTCGGTCAGCCCAAGTCCTTGGCCGAGGGCCTCGACGGCTACCTGGTTGATGCTCTTTGCCTGATCGCAGGCACGTTGCCGGAGCGCCCTGTCGAGGTGCTCGGGTATGTTCCGTAGCGTGTATTGCATACAGGCAATGTAGGCATGATCTGCATTCAGGTCAAGCCGTCGCCGCGCCGCGGGCCCTTGTGCCGCACCCTGGCTGCTGCTAGCGGGCTGCCCGAATCCGGCAGGAGTCGAACCATGCCCGACACTGTAGCAGAGGGCTCATCTCGAAAGTCCGTAGCCCTGCGGATCACCTGGGCATGGCTCCTCGGCGCCCCTCGTCGGTCCCCGGCTCGAACTCCACCTCCCACTCCAGCAGGGGTCGGATCACGCCGGGGACGTAGTTCGCGCACTCTGCGCGCGCGCCGTCCCCTTCCGAGCGGTCCACCACCTGGAAGGCCACCGCGTCCCGCTCCATGGCGTGGACCCTCGTGGGGTTGAAGGACGAGACGGCCGCCATGACGTAGACCCTCCCCTCGGAGAGGAAGTTCCCCGGGACCCAGCAGGTGCTGCGCACGAGGCCTTCCGGCCGGGGCTGGCTCTCCCGCCAGGCCTGGTTGACCCCGTCCACGCTGACGAACAGGTTCACACCGTCCTCGTTGAAGAAGTGCAGGTTGACCATGGGACGGTGGCCGCCTCCGAGGTTCCAGTACTCCACCTGCACCCCGACGGGCTCGCGGATGTCGACGCCCTCCCGGACCGCCCTGTCCCTGTCCACCACGCGCACCGCTCGCAGCCGGAGCACCTCGTCGCCCGGGGCGGTCCCCGGGTCGTCCCAGGTGCGTTCCGCGGCGGAGCCCCCCTCGGGGCGCAGATAGGCGCCGACCGCCTCGCCCGGGCGGCCGTCCATGACGACGCGCCCCCCGTCCAGCAGGATCACGCGCTGACAGAGGCGCAACACGGCAGGCATGCTGTGGGAGACGAACAGCACCGTGCGCCCCTCCCAGCCCGCCTCCTCCATCCTCCGCAGGCACTTCTTCTGGAAGTTGGCATCGCCGACCGCCAGGACCTCGTCCACGAGGAGGACGTCCGGCTCCAGATGGGCCGCCACGGCGAAGGCCAGCCGGACGCCCATCCCGGTGGAGTAGTACTTCACGGGCGTGTCGATGTGGCGCTCGACGCCGGAGAAGTCCACGATCGGGTCGAACACGCGGCGGATGCGCGAGCGCGACATCCCCAGGATCGCCCCGTTGAGGAAGACGTTCTCCCTGCCGGTGAGCTCCGGGTGGAAGCCGGTCCCCACCTCCAGGAGGGAGCCCACGCGGCCCCGGACCCGGGCCCGGCCCTCGGTGGGCTCTGTGATCCGGGCAAGGACCTTCAGGAGGGTGGTCTTTCCCGCGCCGTTGCGCCCGATGACGCCCAGCACCTCGCCCGAGCCGACGGAGAAGGAGACGTCCTTGAGGGCCCACATGTGGCGCCCATTCCCGTGGCGTCGCTCCGCCCCGCCGGCCCTGATGCGGAAGGGCGCACCGAGGGCGGAAGCGAGGACGTCCCTCAGGGTCCGGTAGCGCGCCCGGGTCCCGACCCGGTAGCGCTTGCCCAGCCCCGCGACCTCGATGACCGTGTCCGTCACGGGTGCGCCTACACCACGTCCGCGAAGCCACGCTCCATCCGCCGGAAGAAGGCCAGTCCGCCGGCGAGGAGCAGGAGCACTACCCCCGTAGAGGCCCAGAGCAGCTCCGGGACCTCGCTCTGGCCGCCCAGGAGCGCCCACCGGAATCCCTCCACCACGCCGGCCATGGGGTTGAGGCCGTAGAGGGTCCGCCACTCCTCGGGCACCACCCGGCTCGAGTAGGCTATGGGGGATGCGAAGAGCCAGAGCTGGATGAGGAAGGGGACGGTATAGCGGACGTCACGGTAGATGGCGTTCAGGGCGGAGAGCCACAGCCCTACCGCGAGGGCCGTGGCCATGGCCAGGAGCACCAGCGCCGGAAGCGCCGCCAGCGCCGCCGTTGGCGGGACTCGGTAGTGGAGCAGGAGCCCCACGAGGACGAGGAAGGAGAGGAACAGGTCCGGGAGCCCGTTCAGGACCGCCGAGATAGGCAGGGTGAGCCGGGGGAAGTAGACCTTGGTGATCACCCGCTGGTTCTCCACCACGCTTTGGGTCGCCTGGCCGAGCGCGTTCGCGAAGTAGGTCCACGGCACCAGGGCGGCGAGGTAGAAGAGGGCCTTGGGATGGCCCTCGGTGGAGAGCCCCGCCAGCCTCCCGAAGAAGAGGGCGAATACCACCATCATCAGGAAGGGCTGGATCACCGCCCAGCCGACGCCGATGGCCGTCTGCTTGTATCGCACCTTCACGTCTCGCCAGACGAAGAAGTAGAGCAGCTCCCGGTAGGCCCAGAGCTCCCCCAGGCCGAGGCGCAGGCTGCCACCCGCGGGGGGGATTTCTGTCCAGCATGCCGGCGACCCTTCCCGGGACAGGGACTGGCGGTCCACGTCCGGCCCCATCAGAACGACTTCCACTGGTTCTGGAAGGTGTCGATCTGGAAGCGCCGGAAGTCCGGTGCCTCCGCCTTCCGCGCCGAGAGGAAGCACCCCCAGTGGCGGGACCGCGATGTCCCGAGCGAGGCGAGGGACGCATTGGACCCTCGATGGCCGCCGCCCAGACCTCGACCATACTCCGACTCCGCCAGCCTGCGGTTGGCCAGGGCCGGGTCGAAGGCGACTCCCACGCGGGCGAGCAGCCTGCGGAAGCCCCTCCAGCGCAGGATCCAGTCGATGTGCCGCACGGCGGCTCCCCGCTCCACGTACTCTTCCACCTCGAAGCCCGCGTGGCGGATCAGCCGGCGGATGGTGCGCGGCGTGTGGACCCGCGCGTGGTACTCAGGCCCGTCGGCGTGGAACGGGACGGCCACCACCAGCAGGCCGTCGTCCGTCAGCACGCGCCGGGCCTCGCGCAGTGCCGCGACGTCGCCCCAGAGGTGCTCGAGGATCTCGCACAGGACCACCCGGTCGAAGCGCGCATCGCCGAAGGGCCAGCCGCCCTCGGCGTCCGCGAGGACGAGCCTGCCGCGGAGCCCATCCTGCCTCGCGATGTCCATGGCGAGCACGGTGCGGCCGGGGCCGTCCAGGGCGCGCACGTCGCGACCCTCCCCCGGCCCGACGACGAGGACGCTGCGGGAGTCGGAGCCAGCGAGGCGGCGCACCAGCCAGGCAGCCAGATACTCCAGGGGCTGGTCCGGGAGCTGCCGCGACCACGCATCGGTGCGGTTTGTGGGCGCGTCCTCTCGCGGCGTGGGAAACATGGGTGCCAAGGCTGCAGTCTAGCGTGGAAGTCCAGCGCGAGGACACCACTACTCAGTTCCCCTCTTGGCGGTGGACACCTCTTTGACCCAGAATGGGGGTCGAGGAGGGCATCGGCCGGGGCTGCAGGCAAGGGGGCCTGCAAGGCCCCCCGACCGGACTTCCGCGAGGTCCAGGTGAGGCACTTCCAGAACCAGCAGAAGTCGGATGAGGTGGACGCGTGCGGGTGCTGGTGATCGCGGCGCGCGGTTTCGAGAGGGGGGACGCCCTCGGGACGCGGATGGCAGAGGCCCTCGAACGGGCGGGCCACGAGGTCTCCATCACGTCCCACCGGGACGTCCTGCGCGCCAACCCATTGCCCCGCCTCGCGCCGCTTCGACGGCTTTACGCCCGTCGCGCAGGCCGCGCTGTCCTGGCGGCGGCGCGGCGCTCGCGGCCGGAGCTGGTCCTCGTGGTGAAGGGGGAAACCCTCACGTCGGACCTGCTTTCCGAGATCAAGGCCGGCGCCGGGGCGCGGCTCGTCAACCTCTTCCCCGACAACCCCTATTACTATCCGTCCGTCCTCCCGACCGTCCCGATCTACGACCGCTTCCTCGTCAAGGACAGCTTCGTGCTCCAGCAGATGCACCTCATGGGGGCTGGGCGAGCCGCCTACCTGTTGCCTTGCGCCGACCCGGAGGGCACCGGAGCGGGCAGCGAGCCCGACGAACGGGAGCGCGCGCGTTTCGGGTGCCAGGTGGTGCTCATCGGCTCGCTCTACCCGCACCGCTACGAATTGCTCGCCGCCCTGGCGCACCTGGACGTCAAGGTGTGGGGGTCGAGCATCGCGCCGGAGCTGGGTCCGGAGGCGCCCCACGTGAGGCGCTGGTGGCAAGGTCGCCCCCTGGTGGGCCGCGAGAAGGGGGCGGGGCTGCGCTCTGCCTCGGTGGCCTTCAACAGCCACCACCCCCTCAACGACATATACGGCGTCAACAAGCGCAGCTTCGAGATCTGCGGCGCCGGGGCCTTTCAGGTGGTAGACGCCAAGGTGGACCTCGAGCGCTGCTTCGACGTTGGAAGGGAGCTGGTCGCCTACCGCTCCATCGGGGAGCTCAGGGAGGTCGTCGCACACTACCTGGAGCGCCCGGAGGAGCGCCGGGACATCGCGGCCCGCGGGCTCGCACGGGTACGCAAGGAGCACACCTACGACCACCGGGCCCTGGAGATCATGGCCATGGCGGGACTGGGATAGATGGCGCTGATCTCGGTGGTGATGCCCACGCGCGATCGCGGGCGGCTGCTGCCCCACGCCGCGCAGTCAGCGCTCGAGCAGAAGGCGCGCGTCGATGAACGCGGTGAAGTCCGGCATGTCTCCCCCCCTGGGCATCCCAGGGCGCCTCACGGAAAGAGTCCACCGGTTCCGGGCGTGCGTGGGCGTAGGCAAGGACGTCACGTTCCCCAACGCCTACACGTTCACCCACACGCCAGTCCCGTCGTTCACTGTGCCCCTGGGGGACGAGGCGCCCGCCTTCGCCAAGATCCTGGCGGTGCCCGCGGGCCGGCCATGGCCACGCATCGGTCCGGGTTGCTGGCTCGTCCTCAAGCGGCGTGGGAAGCGCGGTGCCCAGGCTGCAGTTTGGCGTGGCAGTACGGCGCAAGGACATTATATTGGCCCCGCCAATGGGGCAGGATATTCAGGCGGGCGTCCTCCAGCGCAGTCAGGTGGCGGCCCCGCCCGGCTCCGGCCCGCATCGGGACGGCGGCTGGAGGTTCCGGCTCCTCGAGAGGGTGGCGGTCGTCTCCCGGCGGAGGCGAATCCCAGGGCTGAGGCGGCTCCTCAACGTCTTCTACAATCCCTTCCGGAGGAGGCACGACCACTTCTCGGTGGTCATCGAGCACGTCGACGGCTTTTGGATCCACATCGACACGGCCATCCTGCTCGAGTGGCACCTCTACTTCTTCGGTCACTACGAGCGCTGGCTCGAGGACGCCCTCCGGAGGATCCTCAGGCCGGGCTCCGTGGCCGTGGACGTGGGTGCGAACATCGGCTACTACACCTTGCGGATGGCGAGCCTTGTGGGCGAAGGGGGGAATGTGTTCGCCCTGGAGCCCAATCCCAAGGCCTACGGACGGCTACTGGAGAACCTGAACATCAACCGCTTCCGGAACGTCAGGCCGTTCCCGATGGCCCTCTCGGACTCCCACGGGGTGTTCAAGCTCCATTCCTATGGCGGAGCCGACGGGGACCTGGTGTCCACCTTCCACGAGGGGAACCTCCAGTCCCCGCGCAAGGCGGTCCCCGTGGCCGATCGGGGGATCCACTCCTACGACGTGGAGGGGACGACGCTCGACGAGCTGCTGGGGCCGAGGGAGGTCCCTCGCCTGGACCTCGTGAAGGTGGACGTCGAGGGCCACGAGCTTAGGGTCCTGCGGGGGGCCGAAGGCACCCTGCGCGCCTACCGTCCGCACGTGATCTTCGAGTACAACCGCCGTGCTTGGAGCAACGCGGGCAGCGAGCTCTCCGATGCCCGCCGCATCCTCGCCGGGCTGGGCTACACCCTCTACCGTCTCGGTGACGGTCACCACGCGCCCCTGGAGGACGAGGCGCCCGGATTCGCCAACATCTTGGCAATACCGGCCGTTCGGCCTTGATCGCGGTCAGTGGGGCCAGAGGTCCGGCAGGGCCTCTCCGGCCACCAGCGCCCTGTGGACCGCGACCACCCCGGCACCGTAGCGCGCCCACGGGAAGCCCTCGACCCGGCGGCGGGCCGCCTCGCCCATCCGCAGGCACTCACAGCGGTCGAGCGCCAGCTCGGCGATGGCCTCCGCGAGCGCCTCGGCGTCCGCGGGCGGGACCACCCGGCCGTGCACACGGTCCTCGACCAGGGAACCCACGCGCGGAGTGACGATGGAGGCCCGGCCCGCGGCCATGGCCTCGTAGGAGACCAGGGCGCTCCCCTCCTCCAGGGAGGGGAAGACACAGGCGGTGGCCGAACGGTAGAGGGACTCGGTGTCCTGCCGCATCCCGAGGAGGCGGACGTCGTCTCGTCCCAGGAACCTCGCGGCGATCCCGCGCACCTCCGGCAGCACCGGCCCCGCCAGTTCCAGGACGCCTCCCGCCGGCCTGGCCCGGTCCCAGGCCTCCAGCAGGTAGGGCACCCCCTTGCGGAGTGAGACCTGCCCCACGAAGAGGAGCCGGAAGGGACCCTCCCCAGGGGGTCCCGCCCGGAACCGCTCCAGGTCCACTCCGAAGGGGACCACGGCGACCCGCGCCGCGCTCACCCCGCGGGACTCGAGGGAGGCGCGCACCGCGGGGGAGGGGGCCAGCACGGCCTCGCAGTCCTCCAGCTCCGAGGCCGCCCGTTCCGCCAGGGCGCGGGGCACCCGGTAGGGCAAGGAGCGTCGGTCGAACTCCTCCCGGAGTATCCGGTCCTGATCCAGCGGGTGGTGCGAGGCCCTGTCCACCACGCGGCGGATTCCGAGCTGCCCCGCCGTCCGGAGGGCTCCGGGGCAGTTCTGGTTCCAGGCGTGGAGGCAGTGCAGCCCCTCGGCCAGGAGGCGGCCCACGTGCCGGTCCATCCACCAGCCGCGCAGGCGGACGGAGGCCCCGCGGGGCAACCAGCCGAGCACCCGCGCCGGCGGCATCCGCACGGGCCTCAGGCAGTCCTCGGGCAGCCCCGCCGGCGCCGGGGCGGGCGACGAGACCCAGGCGAGGGCCCCTTCCCTCGCCAGGCCCTGCAGGGCATGGAATGCGATGGTGCCGATGCCCCCGGCGGCGAGGACGCTGCCCGAGACGTATCCGACCGAAGGCGTGGGCACGGTCAAGCGGGGCGCTTGCGCCCGTACGCCGTCACCACGTCGCCGAAGTTCAGTCGGAAGACGAGTCGGCCGGGGTGCAGCCGGTCCGCCAGCCATGCCATATAGGTGTCCAGCAGCTCCGAGGGTCCATAGCGGGGGGTAGCGTGGGCCAGTTCGCAGCGCAGGCACTGGACGATCCGGAGGTGGACGCCGTAGCCGGGCGTGGTGCTGGAGAAGGCGCGACGGCCAGGTGGATTGCCGCCCTCGGGCAAGTTGGAGGGGTATAGCTCCCTCTCCTGGTCCGCCCCGCACAGGTTGCAGACCACCGATTCCAGGGGGTCACCCATGCCGGCGCCCGGGCAGGCCCGTGGACAGGAGGCCCAGGGTCGCGAGGCAGCCCAGGGCGAAGAGGCCGCCGCGCGCCGCCGCGAAGGGGGCCCGGTAGACGAAGCGCAGCCGGTGGCGGCCCTCCGGGACCCGGGCGGCGAGGAGCGCCCCGTAGGCGCGTAGTACCGGCCAGGGACGGCCGTCCAGCTCCGCGGTCCAGCCGGCCGAGTGGACAAGCGAGGCGACCACGTGCCCTGGCCTCTCACCGGTGGTGAGGACCTCGAGCTCGTCGGGGCCGGGGCGGACGCCCTCGATGTGGAGCGGGGTCGTGTCGGCCCCGGGGCCCTCCACCAGCAGCGTGCGCCCGGGGTCCACGCCGCCCTCGGCGAGGGCCGCGAGGAGCTCCTCGAAGGAGCCCAGGCCGCGGACCTCGGCGGGCGACCAGGCCGCGGCCAGGGGCAGCTCCAGCCTGTAGAGCCCGAGCGCGGGCAGCTCGCGGAGCCGTCGCGCCAGCGGCGCTGGCAGCCTGGCGGAGGTCACGACGTAGCGGACACCGAGGACGCGGGCCAGGGCGCCCACGGCCCCGGGGGGCTCGCCGCCGTCGCGGGACCAGCGCACGAGCCCTTCCTGTAACGCGCCCAGGAGCGAGGTGTATCGTGCCAGGGGCATCGCCACGAACGTGTGGGCCTGCGCGACGCCGTGCAGGGCCGGTCCGGCCCAGGCACAGCGCTCCTGGGCGGCCCGCCAGGGCGACTCGGGGGCGTGGGGGAGGCGGCCGTCGTCGTGCCCGGGCCGCCAGACCCACGCCAGGTAGGGGGCGGTATCCACGTGGACGAGCCGCTCGTGCCATGCGGGCGAGTCCGCCTGCACGGCGGCGATCATGGCGGGCGGCTCATAGAACGCCGGCCCGGTGGTGGGGTTGGCGCGGCGCAGGACGGGGACGGAGCCGGCAAGGTGGGCGAGGGCTAGGAGCCCCGCGGCCAGGGCGCCCGGCAGGGCGCGCCCGCGGAGGCCGGCGAGCGCGACGAGGGCGCATGCCAGGAGGCCACCCGCCACGGTGGGACGCCAGGGGAGGAACTCGCCGCGCACCTGCGCCGCCACCGCCTCGAGGTGGGCGGGGTCCCTGGGACGGGGGCCCAGTCCAGCGTCCACCAGTGCGCGGGCGGCGTCGGTCCATGGCGCGGGGGCGAGCCACGCGGACAGGGCGGTGGCGACCATGGCGGCGCCCAGTACGATCGAGGCACCCGTGGCGAAGCGGCGCGGCCGGCCGCCGGACGCCAGGGAGGCCAGCCAGGCGTCCAGGCCGTGGGCGGCGAGGACGGCGAGCGCGAGCTGGAACCAGAGGAGGTAGCGCGCGGGGGCACGGAACCACGAGAAGGGGGGGGTCTGGACGAGGACCTGCCAGACCGGGTTGTAATGGCCCAGGGCGAGGAGGAGCCCCAGGAGCGCGAGGACGGCGAATCCCGAGCGGACCCGGTCGCGGGCGAGGCCCCGCAGGCCCAGGAAGGCGAAGAGGAGCGGGATCACTCCGGTGTAGGCCTGTAGCTCGTCGTAGTTCTCGGCGCCCCAAGCGGTGTTGTCCAGGGGGTGGCCGAAGAAGTCGGGGACCAGGAGCGTGATGCCCTGCCAGGGGGGCCAGGAGTAGGTGAGGTTGAAGGCCGTCGAGGCCTCGGCGCGGGTGGACTCGGGGAGGTGGACGAAGGTCCAGAGCCACTGCGGTGCGCCGAGGAGGGCCGCCACGAGGCCGGCCACGGCGAGGCGTCCCAGGGGGCGGCTCGACCGGGAGGCCAGGGCCTCGCCGGCCGCGAGCACCCCCAGGGCCAAGGCGGTGAGCAGCACCACCGGGGGATAGCCGGCGAGGCACTGCAGGGCGAGGGCGGCCCCGCAGACCACGAGTCCTATCCTCGGGGGGGCGGCCTCGGTCTGGGCCGAACGGGACTGCCGGTGGCAGTCCCTCCCGACCGGCGCTTTCGCGCCGGTCGGAGGCGCAGATCCCCCCCGATGTCCCCCCCCTGGGCGCGTCCCCGGTAGCCATGCCGCCAGGGCGAGAGGGGTCCAGGCGAGCGAGATGAGCACCGTGAGGTGGTGCAGGTGCCCCACGAGGCTCCCGCAGCAAAGGAAGCCCAGGGCCCCCAGGGCCGCCGCGGGCGCGGAGGCGCCCGTTCGACGCAGGAAGAGCACCATGAAGACGCCCAGCAGGGCGAAGTGGGCGAGGGTCTCCAGGGTGAGCCCCCGGGGCAGGTCCCAGAGATTCAGGAAGAGGTAGTGGGGGGGGTAGAAGGTCCCCACCTGTCCCTCGGAGCCCAGGGGGAAGCCGGCGCCCAAGAGGGGTGCGGTGGCGGTGGGCCGGAATCCCTCCTGGCCCTGGAGGGCGGCCTGGAAGTATCCGAGGTAGGCGTCGCGGAAGTCGGCGATCCAGAAGAGGCGGCCGCCGAGGACGACCTCCGGGAAGCAACCCAGGGCCACCAGGGCCACGAGGGCGCAGGCGATCAGCGTGGCGCGCCCTTGCGTCTCCACCACGTGCTCCAGCGAAAGCGCGCCAGCTCCCGGGTATAGGCCCAAAAGGTGCGCAGCAGGCGGTTCTTTGGCTCCCCCCCGAGGCGTTCCGTGAGGACGATGGGCACCTCGATGATCGAGAGGCGTCGGCGCTGGGCATGGTAGATGAGCCGGAAGAAGTAGTCGCCGAACCCGAAGAAGATCGCGTCCAGGGGCAAGTCAAGCAAGGCCCGGCGGTCCATGACGAAGTAGCCGCAGAGGTTGTCCTGGACCTGGGTGCGGACGACGACCCGGACGAGAAGGTTGTAGAGGAAGCTCAAGAGGTAGCGCGTGGTGTTGGCCATGTCGCCGCCGGCCGCGAAGCGGGAGCCGCTGACGATGTCGGCGTAGGGGGAGATCCCGAGCAGGGTGGGGATCACCGCGGGGTCGTGGTTGTAGTCGGAGTCCATGACCAGGACCTTGTCTCCGCGGGCGGCCTCGATGCCGGCGCGGATGGATTTGGCGAAGCCACGGTCCTCGGTGCGCACCAGCACCCGCACCCGCGGCTCCCCCGCGAAGGCCTCCCGCGCCATGGGGCCGGTGCCGTCGGGACTGTCGTCGTCCATCAGCAGGATCTCCACGGCCTTCGGGGCATGACGCAGGACGTCCTCGATGATCCGTACGATGGTCTGCGCCTCGTTGTAGGCCGGCAATATGACGCTGAGCTCGGGGATCGAGTCAGCCACCGGGGGGCCTCCTGGCGCAGAGGAAGACGCACCCCGCCACCTTCGCCGGACAGGCGTGTAGGTCGCCGTCGGCCGGGAGCAGACCACGCAGGGTCCGCACGAGCCGCCGCCGCAGGCCGGGTGCGAGGAAGTAACGCCCCGTCCAGCGCTTCACCAGGTAGGCGGGGAAGGCCGCAGGCACCAGCATGTCGTGCAGGGTGCACTGGCCGGGAGTACCATAGGGCAGGACCTCTTCGACCACCCACCCCTTGCGTTCCAGCCGCTCCCTCCAGACCTGAGGCGGATAGCAGTGAAAATGGCGCCAGAAGCGGTTGTAGAAGGCACGCCAGCGCTGGGATGCGGCCCCGACCCCCAGGGTGTCCAGGAGACGGGTGAGTGTGGACCAGCGCTCGAAGAGGTCCGTGGGGACCGTGATGTGCAGCAACCCGCCGGGTCGCAGCACACGCCTGAGCTCGTCCAGCACGGTGTCCAAGTCGGGGATGTGTTCCAATACGCTGTTGGAGATCACCGTGGCTACGGAACAATCCCTGAGCGGGATTCCCCCGCCCGTTGCCTGCAAGACCAGGCGGTACTGAGCGGACCGCCGCGCCCTGCGGCACTCCGCGCCGTCCGGGTCCAGCCCTACCTCTATCGGCGCGACATCGCCCAGCCAGACCGAGGCGAAGGTGCCGTCACCGCAGCCCACGTCCAGCACAGGCCGCTGGAGTCGTCGGCCGCGGTAGATCCGGCACTCCAGGGCCCGCTCGAGGGCCAAGGCCAGGGGCGCCCGGCAGGCGTACTCCAACGTGGGGTCGCGTCCCGTGGGCGCCGAGACGACCTCGCCATCCATTGGAGGCATTGCCTCTAACCGGCCGCCGCCGCGAGGGCACGGCAGACCGATTCCACCTGCGCCTCGGTCATGGTCTCGAAGACCGGCAGCGAGAGCGACCAGGCGGATACCGTCTCGGCCGCGGGGCAGGGCGTCGCCCAGGCGCGGTAGGGTGGGAGGGCGTAGACGGGGTAGAACATGGGCCGCGTCTCCACCCCGTCGCGCGCCATGGCCTCCCGGACGGCCTCGCGGCCCCGGGGGAAACAGGCGGGGTCGAGCACGACCGCCTGCACCCACAGGGCCGCCTCGACGCCCTCGGGCGCTGCTGGGATACGCACGCCCGGGACCCGCGCGAGCCGCTCGCGGTAGGTCGCGGCGATGCGCGCGCGCGCCGCGAGGATCTGCGAGACGCGTTCGAGCTGGGCGCAGCCCAGGGCCGCCTGCAGATTGGTGAGCCGGTAGTTGTAGCCTACATGGTCGTGCCAGTAGCGGAACCCCGGCCGGAAGCCGTGGTTCCGGAGGAGGGCGACCCGCTCCGCCACGTCGGGTCTGGAGGTCACGACCATCCCCCCCTCGCCGGTGGCGATGGTCTTGGCCGCCTGGAAGGAGAAGCAGCCCGCGAGGCCCAGGGTGCCCACCGCGGCGCCGCGGTAGCGCGTGCCCAGGGACTCGGCGCAGTCCTCGATGACCGCCAGTCCGCGCTCGGCCGCGAGGGCGAGCAGGGGGTCCATGGCGCAGGCGTTCCCGAAGAGGTGCGCCGGGAGGATGGCCCGCGTGTGAGGTCCCACCGCCTCGCGGGCGGCCCCTGGGTCCATACCGAGGGTGGCGGGGTCGATGTCCACGAAGTGGGGCGTGGCCCCGCAGGCCACCACCATGGCCGCGCAGCCCGCGAAGGTGAGGGCCGGCACCAGGACCTCGTCCCCGGGCGAAAGCCCCGCCGCCAGGCAGGCCAGGTGCAGGGCCGCCGTCCCGCTGGAGACGGCGAGCGCGTGGGGCGCACCGACGAACTCGGCGAAGTCCCGCTCCAGGCGGTCCAGGAAGGGGCCGCCGGAGATCCACGTGGTGGCGAGGGCCTCCTGGACGTAATGGGTCTCGCGACCGAGCAGGACGGGCTTGCACCAGGGGATGGGCTCCCTCGGCATCGCGCCTCAGGCCCTCGCCGCGAAGCGCGACAGGACCTCGCGCACGAAGGGGTGCAGGCCCTCCGCCCCCCACGCCACGGGGAGGGACCAGCGGTAGGCCTCGCTCTGGGCGTCGAGGGCGACCGCGGGGTCGTCGACGGTCGCCCGGTAGACGGTGGTCACGCCGTGGTCGGCCGCCCCGGGGGGGCAGTCCTCGAACATCACATCGAAGGTGCCCAGTTCGTCCACCCGCGCGGCCTCCAGGCCGCACTCCTCCCGCAGCTTGCGCAGGGCGGCCGCGTGGCGGCGCTCCCGGTGGTGGACCCGACCCCCGGGGAACCACCACTCGCCGCGCGCCGGGTCGTTCCGCCGGCGCAGCAGGAGCACCCGCGACGCCGGGTCCTCCACGAGGAGGTCCACGCAGGGGATGGGCATGAGGGTGCAGAGCTGCCGGTAGAGGGCGTCGGGGATGCGCACGGGCGGCGTCAAGCCTCGGGGCCGCCCACCACCCGGACTTCCGGGATGGGGAGGATGAACCGGCCGCCGAGCGCGAGGTAGGCGGACTCGCGGCGGACGAACTCGTCGATGAAGTGGTAGGGCAGGGCCAGGAAGTAGTCCGGCCGGGCCGCCCTCGAGTCCTCCTCCGAGATGACCGGGATCTCCGTTCCCAGCATGCGGGTCCCCCACTTGTCCGGGTTGCGATCCGCGGCCGCGCGGATGTGGCGCCTGTCCAGGCCGCAGTACTGGAGGATGACGTTCCCCTTCGTGGAGGCCCCGTAGGCATGGATGGTGCGCCCCTCCCCCAGGAGGCCCAGCACCAGGTCCCGCAGCCGCCCCCGGAGCCCCTCGCAGTCCTGGCGGAAGCGCGCGTAGGGGGCGGGGGTGCCGAGGGCCATGGACCGCTCCTCGTCCCGGAGGACCTGCACCCGCGCGGACGCGTCCGGGGGGACCGGGCCCGCCTCGCGGGGCCGGATGAAGACCCGGAAGCTCCCGCCGTTGATGCCATTCACCTCCGCGTCGTGGACCACCATGCCGGCGTCCTGGACCAGCCACTCGATCTGGGCGAGGCAGTAGTATTCCAGGTGTTCGTGGCAGATGGAGTCGAATCCCCGGTTGCGGAGCATGAGCGGCAGCCAGGAGAGCTCGATGGCGAACACGCCGTCGTCCGAGAGGACCTCTCGCACCTGGCGCACGAACGAGGGGGGGTCCTCCAGGTCGTAGAACATGGCGATGGCGGTGATGGCCCTGGCGCGTCGCTCCCCCCGTACCCGCCGGAAGGCCTCCGACGAGAAGAAGGAGCCGACGACCTCGATGCCGCGCTCCCGGGCGTACCGCGTGACGTCCTCGGCCGGGTCCATCCCCAGGAGGTCGAGCCCCTCCGTGCGGTAGGCGGCCAGGAGCGTCCCGTCGTTGCAGCCGATGTCCAGGACCGTGTCGCCGGGGGCCAGACACGCCATGGCCTCGGTCCGCCTCGCGATGTCCCGCAGGTTCTCCCGCATGGTCTGGTTGACCCCGGAACGGTAGCCGTAGCGGGTGAAGAGGGCGTCCCGGGGGACCGTGTGGGCGAGCTGGACCAGGCCGCAGGAGGGGCGTCCTGGGCCGGGGGAGCAGCGCACGAGCGCCAGGGGGTGGCGCTCGAGGTAGAAGGGGGGAGGCGCTTCACGGAAGAAGGCCCCGGCGATGTACTGGGCGCCCAGGTCCAGGACCGGTTCGAGGACGGCGGAGTCGCAGACTCGGCAGCGAGGCTGGACTTCGGCCCCGGGGGTCAAGACCCGCCGCACCCGGCGTGGATGTGGGACTTCCCGCGCACGGCGCTATCATCCGCAGTCCCATGGAGGCTGGCAAGTCCGTACGGCGACTCCTGGGGGCCATCCTCCTGGTCGCCCTGGCCCTCCGGCTGGGGAACCTGGGCGCCCCCTCCACCTCGGGCCCCGGGCGCTACCCCGACAAGTTCGGCAACCTCTATTACTTCTCCGACGACTACGACTACAGCATGCTGGCGGTGGGCCTGCTGGAGGGGAAGGGCTACATCTGGTGGGACGAGCCCGAGGGGAACTACGTCCCCGAGGGGCTGCGGGGGCAGCCGTGCACCATCCGCGCCCCGGGATACCCCTTCTTCCTGGCGGCGGTCTACGCGGTGTTCGGGGTCCACCCACTGGGCGTGCAGCTCCTGCAGGTAGGCATGGGCCTCCTGGTCTGCCTCCTGGTGCGGGACCTGGCGCTTCGCGTCTCGGGCGGGAGCCAGGGGGTAGGGCTCCTGGCGGCGGCCTGGGCGGCCGTGTGGCCCGCGTTCATCTTCTACACCCGCGCCCTCCTGGCGGAGACCCTGTTCCTCTTTCTCGTCACGCTCTTCCTGCGCAACCGGGTGGGGCCTTCGCGCGGGCGTCGTGGCGACCTGCTGGACGGCCTCGTCCTGGGCGCCGCCATGCTCGTGCGCTCCCCCGTCGTGTTCCTCCCCCCGTTCCTCTTCCTGGCGGACTACCTGGGGCACCGCGGGGACCGGCCCGCGCTCCTCGCGCGCTGGAGGGGCTCCCTGGTGGTCTCGGTCGTGGCCCTGGCGGTCATCACGCCCTGGACCCTGCGCAACTACGGGATCTCTGGCCGCATCGAGCCGGTGTCCTCCGGGGGCTCCATCACCTTCTTCCTGGGGAACTACCCGGGCAGGCAGCAGGGGGGCCAGGTCTTCGGCCTGGGTCCGGGCTTCGAAGACCGGGTGGGGGAGGGGACGCCGGACCACGCCCGCGGGCCCATCCTGATGCGGGCCACCCTGGAGGCCATGCGGGCGGACCCGGCCCGCGCGGGGCGAAAGTTCGTGGAGAAGGCACTATGGTTCCTCTACCCCTTCGACGGGCCCCTCTACTACCTGGGGCGCTACAACGTCCACTGGGGCCTCTGCGCGTGCTTCTTCCTCGTGGGCCTCTGGGCGCTACGGCGGACCTGGCGCCCCACGGCCCTCCTCTGGGTCTTCGTGGCCTACTACTTCGCCATCCACGTCCTGGTGCAGTCCCTCACCCGCTACCGGCTCATCTGCGAGCCTACCCTCCTGGCGGGGGCGGCCCTGGGGGCCGCGTGGCTCTGGCGGCCTGGACGGCGGGCCTGGGCCCTGGCCCTCCTGGCCCTGAACCTGGCGCTCTACGCGCGGTCCGACGCCCTTCACGCCATGGTGGCGGGGGTCCTGGGGAGGTGATAGATTCGCCGCGCCATGGGCCAGCAGCGCTGGGCGGTGCTCGGGAGCAACTCCTTCTCGGGGAGCGACCTCATCGACCTCCTCCTGGAGGACCCCGCTAGCCACGTCCTGGGGCTGAGCCGTTCGCCCCAAAAGGGGCCGGCCTTCCTGCCCTACCTCCGCCACGGGGGCGGCCGCTTCCGCTTCGAGCAGGCGGACCTGAACCTGGAGATGGGGCGGGTCCTGGGTCTCCTGGACGGATTCCGTCCCCAGGTGGTGGTGAACTTCGCGGCCCAGAGCGAGGTGGCCCCGAGCTGGGAGCACCCGGACCACTGGTTCCGCACCAACACCGTGGCCCTGGCCGAGCTGGTGAATTCCCTCCGCCGCCGCGACTACCTCCGACGCTACGTGCACGTCTCGTCCCCGGAGGTCTACGGGAGCTGCTCCGGGGTGGTGCGGGAGGACGCGCCGCTCAGGCCGAGCACGCCGTACGCCGCCTCGAAGGCCGCGGCGGACCTGCTCCTTGCGACCTATGCCCGTCAGTTCGGCTTCCCGGTGGTCACCGTGCGCTCGACGAACGTCTATGGGGCCCACCAGCAGCTCCACAAGATCATCCCGCGCACCGCGGTCTACCTGAGGCTCGGGCGGACCATCGAGCTGCACGGTGGAGGCTGCGCGGTGAAGTCGTACATCCATGTCCGCGACGTCTCGCGGGGCGAGCGGGCCATCGCCGAACGGGGGCGGCCCGGGGAGGTCTATCACCTCTCGCCCGACGCCGGGGTCGCCGTGCGCGAGGTGGTGCGGCGCATCTGCCTCGGCGCGGGGGCGGACTTCGAGCGCGCGACGCGGGTCGTGGACGAGAGGCCGGGCCAGGACGCGGCCTACGTCATCGACTCGACAAGGGCGCGGACGGAGCTGGGGTGGTCGCCCTCCGTGGGCCTGGACGAGGGGATCGCCCGGGTGATCGAGTGGGTGGACTCGCGCTGGGACGAGATCCAGGGCGAGCCCCTGGAATACAGGCACCGGCCCTGATGCACGAGGGCCAGTACGACAGGTGCATCGAACACCGCGACCGCCACGGCGCTACCCGGCTGGGGCTCATGACGAGCTATACCTGGCACCACGACCCGCGACACCTCCTCTTCACCCTGGCCCGGTACAAGTTCGTCGCGAAGCTGCTGCGTGGCCGTGGCCGGGTCCTGGAGGTGGGCTGCGCGGACGCCTTCGCCTCCCGGATCGTGCAGCAGGAGGTGGGTGCGCTCGTGGCCGTCGACCTCGACGAGGCCTTCGTGCAGGACGCCCTGGGGCGGATGCAGGACCCCTGGCGCTTCGACTGCCGGGTCCACGACCTGGTCCGCGCACCGCTGGCCGAGGGATTCGACGGGGCCTACAGCGTGGACGTCCTGGAGCACATCCCCCCCGCCGACGAGGCCCGTTTCATCGGGAACCTGGCGGCCTCCCTGGGCGAGGGCGGCGTGGCGGTGGTGGGGACGCCCTCCCTGGAGTCCCAGGTCCACGCCTCGGTGGCGAGCCGCGAGGGCCATGTCAACTGCAAGAACGCCGGCGCCCTCCGGGAGTGCCTGGGGCGGGCCTTCCGGGACGTCTTCGTCTTCTCCATGAACGACGAGGTCGTCCACACCGGCTTCGACCCCATGGCCCAGTACCTCATGGCCCTCTGCGTGGGCCGGCGTTGATCGGCCAGGCCCCCGTCCTCGTGGCGGGCGCCGATGGCCTGCTGGGGGGCGCCCTGGTGGAGGCATGGACCCGGGCGGGGGCCCGGGTCCTGGGGACGAGCCGGCGGGCCCCCCGCGGGGTGGACGGTCGGCCCCGGCTGGACCTGGCGGAGGAGGGGTGCGAGGGGCGGCTCCCGGGGCCCGTGGGCCTGGCCTATCTCTGCGCCGCCGTCACGGACCTGGCGGCCTGCGAGCGCGACCCGGCGGGGACCGGCCGGGTCAACGTGGATGCCACGGTCCGCCTGGCCCGCGTCCTGGCCTCGCAGGGGGCCTTCGTGGTCTTTCCGTCCACGAACCTGGTCTTCGACGGCACGGTCCCCCACCGGAGGGTCTCGGACCCGTCCTGTCCCGCCCTGGAGTACGGCCGCCAGAAGGCCCGGGTGGAGTCGGCCCTCCAGGACCTGGGGACCTCGGCGGCGGTGCTGCGCCTGGGCAAGGTGGTGGGCCCGCGCACCGAGCCCTTCGCCTCCTGGGTCCGCGCCCTCCGGCGGGGCGAGCCGGTCGAGGCCTTCGTGGACAAGGTGTGCGCCCCCCTCGCCCTGGACGACGCCATCGGGGTCCTGCGCGCGCTGGGGGAGCGGCGGATGGCGGGCACCTACCAGGCCACGGCGGCGGCGGACCTGCGCTATGACGAGGCCGCCTCCAGCCTCGCCCGTCGGGTGGGCGCCCCCGTGGACCGCGTGAGGCCGGTGCGAGGGGCCGAGCGGGGCGTCGCGGAGGCCCTGAGGCCCGCCCACACCGCCCTGGACCCCGGCGCGCTGGCCGCGGTCCTGGGCTGGTCTCGGCCGCGGCCGGAGGTGGCCCTGGCGGAGGGCCTGGGGCTGTGAAGGGGAGGCCGCCCTGCCGGGTCTGCGGCTCCGGCGACCTGGAGGAGCTGGAGGGCTTCCCGGGGTTCCGGCGCGTGACCTCGGACTGCCGCCCTTGGCCGGCGGGTGGGAGGCTCGCCGGCTGCCGCCCCTGCGGCTGTCTCCAGAAGCCCCAGGAGGAGGCGTGGGAGGCCGATTGCCGGGCCATCTACGCCGACTACGAGCTCTATCCCCAGGGCGGCGGCGCGGAGCAGGCGGTCTTCGACCCGGTCTCGGGCCAGGCGGCGGGACGCTCGGAGCGGCTCCTGGAGCGGGTCCTCGAGCAGCTCCCGGTGGCCGCCACGGGCCGGCTCCTGGACGTGGGCTGCGGGAACGGGGCCTTCCTCCGCGCCTTCCACGCGCGCTCGCCCGGCTGGCGGCTGGTGGGTACGGAGCTCGGTAGCCGCCGGCGCGCGGAGGTCCTCGGCGTGCCCGGGGTGGAGGGATTCCACGTGGGGCTGCCCGAGGAGGCCCCGGGCGAGTTCGATGTCGTCGTCCTGATCCACGTCCTCGAGCACCTGAGCGAGCCGGTCCGCACCCTGGGCCGGCTGCGCGCCAAGCTGCGCCCGGGAGGCCGGGTGGTCGTGGAGGTGCCGGACCACCGCCGGAACCCCTTCGAACTCCTGGTGGCCGACCACGCCTCCCACTTCACCGCCGGGACCCTGGGGGCGGTCCTGGGGCGAGCGGGGCTCCGCCCGCAGACGATCGCGGAGGGCTGGGTCCCGAGGGAGCTGACCGTCCTGGCCACGGACGGCGGACCCGCCGCCGCGGGCGGGCCCGCCCCCTCGCGGCCGCCGGACCCGACGGCGGCCGCGCGTGCCGGCCTCGCCTGGCTCGGGACGGTGGCCGACCACGCGCGCGAGACGGCGGCGGGAGTCCCTTCGCCCCTGGGGGTCCTGGGCTCGTCCCTCGCGGCGACCTGGCTGGCGGCGGAGCTGGGGGACCGGGTGGGCCTCTTCGTCGACGAGGACCCCTGCCGCGCCGGAAGGACCCACATGGGACGCCCCATCGTCGCCCCGGCCGCCGCCCCCCGGGGGACGCCGGTCTATGTGGCCCTGCCCCAGCCCCAGGCCCAGGCGGTCCACGACCGGCTCCGGGCCCGCTTCGAGGGGCTGCGGCTCGTGGTCCCGCCACGCGGGGCCTGAGCCAAGGACGCGGTCGCGTGGGTGAGGTCGTGAGGGCAGGCGCGGGCGGCCCGGTCAGGCGAGGGCCCCCACGCGCCGGCGCAGCTCGAGGAGCCAATCCCGGAGCGCCCCGTCGGGGCCCTCGGCCGGCGACCACCCGGCGAAGACGGTGCCCTCCCGCGTGAAGGGTCCCTGGGTGACCTCGTGCAAGGCCACGAAATCCGACTCCGGGAGGGTGGTGTGGTAGAGGGGGCGGGTCATGCGGTAGAAGAAGGACCGCCCGGAGCGGAACTCGCCCATGGGGACGGTGTCCATGACCCGGCCGTCGTCCTCGAAGAGGACGACGGTGAGCAGGCCCTCCACGACGTGGAAGGACTCCACCCGGCCCGGATGGATGTGGGGCCGGACGATGGTGTCACGGGCGAGGACGTTGATCATCTCCTGGGTAGGGTCCTGGGGCCCCGGGTGGGCGCAGATCCGGGAGCGCCGCCGCGGGCTCCGCGCGGCGCCCTCCCGCACGGGTCGGAGGTCCTCGCGGTGGACCCGGACCACCGGGCCCTCGGCCTGGAAGACCTCGAGCGAGACCTGGCGGATGGGCATGCGGACCTCCTCCCGCGGGAATATAGCACGGACCCCTCGGTCATTCTCCTTGACAGCCATCCTCGTGTCACGGAACGATAGCCACGGCGGGCAGGAGGAGTGGCCTGCGCGGCGATGGACCTCTCGGTCGTCCTGCCGACCTTCGACGAGCGCGAGAACCTGGAGGTCCTCCTTCCCAGGCTGCGGCGCATCCTCGAAGGCATGGACGTGGCCCACGAGGTGATCGTGGCCGACGCCGGGTCCACGGACGGGACCCGCGAGGTGGCCGAGGCCCAGGGCTGCCAGGTCCTGCGCCAGCGGGAGCCTGGCTACGGCGGCGCCCTGCGGGAGGCATTCGGTCGCTCGCGCGGGGCCCACGTCCTCACCATGGACTCGGACCTCTCCCACGACCCCTATATCGTTCGCAACCTCTACCGCGCCCGGGACCAGGGAGACGTGGTGATCGCCTCGCGCTACGTGCGGGGGGGGATGGCGGAGATGCCCGTCTTTCGACGGGTCCTCAGCGCCGTCCTCAACCGGGTCTACGGCGTGGTGCTGGACCTCCCCTTCCGGGACCTCTCCAGCGGGTTTCGCCTCTACGACCGCAGGGTCCTGGAGTCCCTCGACCTGGGGTCCCGGGACTTCGAGATCCTTCAGGAAATCCTGATCAAGGCCTACGTGGAGGGGTGGCGGGTCCACGAGCTGCCCTTCCCCTACAAGCCGCGCGGGGCGGGCCGCTCCCACGCCCGGCTCCTGCCGTTCGCCCTGGCCTACGGGCGCAACCTCTACCGGATGTGGCGGACCAGGAACTCCTGCATCGCGGCCGACTACGACGAGAGGGCCTTCCGGAGTCGCCATCCGCTCCAGCGCTTCTGGCACCGGCGGCGCCATGCCATCGTGATGGCCTTCAGCCGATCCCCCCACCGGGTCCTGGACGTGGGCTGCGGCTCCAGCCAGATCACCAAGAGCCTGCCCCAGGCCGTGGGCCTGGACGTGCGCCTGCGGAAGCTCATGTTCCTCCGGGAGACGAATCCCCGGCGGGTGAACGCCTCCCTGGAGCGGCTCCCCTTCCGGGATGGGAGCTTCGACGAGCTGATCTGCACCGCCGTGGTGGAGCACGTCCCGGAGGAGGACCTCTCCCTGGAGGAGTTCCGGCGCGTCCTGGGCCCGGACGGTACCCTCATCCTCAGCACGCCGGACTGGGACAGCCTGGCCTGGAGGTGCCTGGGGCCCCTCTACCGGCGGCTCGTGCCGGGGGCCTACGCCCGGCAGCACATCACCCGCTACACCGCCCGCTCGATCCGGGAACGGCTCCGCGCCGCCGGCTTCCGCGAGGAGGAGCACCGGACCATAGCGGGGGCGGAGCTGGTCCTACGGTGCCGGAGGGTCCCGTGGGGGCCCGCGCGGGGCGCGCGCCGCCTCGCCGGGAGCCCGGAGGGGGAGCCGTGACGGCGGGCGCGGTGCCGGGGCCCGAAGGCTTCGTCGTGCCCGAGCCGCGCCACGTCCTCTACCTGGTGAGCGCGCCCTTCGTGGGCGGGGGTGAGAACAGCCTCCTGGCCGTCCTCGCCCACCTGAGCCGGCGCTGGGAGCCCGTGGTGGCGGTCCCCTCCGAGGGGGAGATGGCCCGCCGGGTGCGCGAGGCGGGCGTGGACGTCCGCGTGCTCCGCGTCCGCTCGCCCAACCTGCACCGCTGGTGGAACCCCATGGCCACCCTGCGGCGGGTGGCCGCCCTGGCGGCGGAGGTGGACGCCTCCCTGATCCACGTCAACTCGCTGCCGTACGTCTACGCCGGGGTCCACGCGGGGGGCCGCACCCGGACGCCGGTGCTGTGCCACGTGCGCGACCTGGTGGAGCCGGCGTGGATCGCCTCCGTCCGGCGCAAGGCCGTGCGCGAGGGGGTGAGGCTCTGGCTGGCCATCACGGACCACTGCGCGCGGCCCTTCCGGGAGGCCGCCCTGCCGGTGGAGGTGCTCCACAACGGGGTGGACCTCGAGGCCCTGGGCGGCTCGGACGGCGCCGCCCTGCGGAGGGAGTGGGGCCTCGAGGGGCGGCAGGTGGTGGGCGTCCTCGGCTACGTCATCCCACGGAAGGGCCATGAGGTCTTCGTGGAGGCCGGGATGGCCCTGGCGGAGCGGGTCCCGGAGGCGCGGTTCCTGGTGGTGGGCGACGACCCCTTCCCGGCGCGGGGCTTCCTGGAGGGCCTGCGCGCGCGTGTCTTGCAGGTGGGCCTTGCGGAGCGGTTCATCTTCACCGGATTCCGGCGCGACGTGGGCGCGGTCCTCCGGGCCATGGACGTCCTGGCCATGCCCTCCTGGGAGGAGCCCTTCGGGCGGGTGCTCATCGAGGCCATGGCCGCGGGGACCCCGGTCGTGGCCACCCGGGCCGGGGGGGTGCCGGAGGCCGTCACGGACGGGGTGGACGCGCTCCTCGTCCCGCCGAGGGAGCCCCGGGCCCTGGCGGAGGCGCTGGAGAGGCTGCTGGGAGACCCGGCGCTCCGGGGCAGGCTGGCCGAGGCGGGGCAGAGGACGGTCCGCGAGCGCTTCGATGTCCGCGTCACCGCGGCGAGGCTGGACGCGATCTACGGG
>JACQVX010000045.1 GCA_016209495.1 Planctomycetota bacterium | reverse complement strand
GTGCAGGACTTCGACGAGGAGGGGAGGCTGGTCGGCGAGGCCACCTGGCTCTCGGGGGTCTCGCTGCACCCGCGCTCCACGCGTCTCATGCAGACGGCCCTGGAGCGGATCGCCCGCTCGACCGTGGCCGCCCCCCCCGCGCCCCCCACCTCGAAGGACGGCGGGGCGGCCGGGCCTCCCTTCGCGCCCCTGGCCTGGGACCGCCAGGCGGCGGCCCTGCGCCGGCTCATGGCCTACCGCTACCTCGCGGGCCTGCCCTCGGAGCTGGAGCTGGACCACGACTACGCGGTGGCCTGTGCCGCGGGGGCACGGCTCCTGGAGAAGCTGGGATTCCTGAGCCATACGCCGGAGCGGCCGGAGGGGTGTCCGGACGCGCTCTGGGAGTGGGGCTACCGCGGCGTGAACCGTTCCAACCTCCACCAGAACGCAGACGTGGTGGCCGCCGTGGACGGATTCCTGGACGACTCCGACCCGGACAATGTGGCCCACGTGGGACACCGGCGCTGGGCCCTGAACCCGGCCATGGGGCGCACCGCCTTCGGCGAGCAGGGGCCCTGGGTGGCCATGTACGCCCTCGACGACTCGGGTGCCGCCGCGGGGCGGGAGGCCCCGCCCTACGTGGCCTACCCGGCGCCGGGCTACTTCCCCGTGGGCTACCTGGCGCGCGAGGCGGCCTGGAGCATCAGCCTGGACCCCCAGCACTACAAGGAGCCCGCGGCGGGGGAGGTCCGGGTGGAGGTCCGCGCGGCCGACGAACGCTACGGCCGCGGCTCCCCCATGCGACTGAAGGACCTCTACGTGGACGGCCCCGGCGCGGGCCACGGGGCCTGCGTCATCTTCCGCTCGCCGGCGGAGGTGGCCCCCGGCCGGCGCTATTGGGTCTCGGTCCAGGGCCTCGAGGACACCGCGGGTCAGCCCGCGCCCCTGGACTACCTGGTGGAGTTCTACCGCTAGCCGTCCTCGAGCGCGGGGTCCGCCGCCCCGCCTCCCCCGCCGCGCTTCTCGCGCCGCGCGCGGAAGAAGTCCACCAGGAAGGCCCGCGCCTCCTCCTCCAGGACGCCGCCCACCACCTCCACACGGTGGTTCAGCCGCGGGTCGCGCGGGATGTCGAAGAGGCTCCCGCAGGCCCCGGCCTTGGGGTCCGCGGCCCCGAAGACCAGGCGGTCCACCCGGGCGTTGACCAGGGCGCCGGCGCACATGGGGCAGGGCTCCAGGGTGGCGTAGAGCGTCGTGCCCGAGAGGCGCCAGCCCTGCAGGGCCGCCGCCGCCTGGGTGAGGGCGATCATCTCCGCGTGGGCCGTGGGGTCGGCGAGGGCCTCCCGCTGGTTGTGGGCCCGGCCCACCACCCGGCCGCCGTGGACCACCACGCAGCCCACCGGGACCTCGCCCGCCTCCAGGGCCCGGGCGGCCTCCCGCAGGGCCAGACGCATCCATTGCTCGTAGGGGCTCGTCGCGGCGTCCACCGAAATCACCCGTTGGCCCTTGGGCGGCCTACGGCACCGCTGTATACTCTCGCCCCCCGCATCCCCGCAAGCTGGAGGAGTCCACCGCCATGGCGATACGCGTCGGCATCAACGGATTCGGACGCATTGGCCGCATCGTCTACCGGGCCCTGGCCCGGAAGGCGGACTTCGAGGTCGTGGCCATCAACGACCTGACGGACGCCCGGTCCCTGGCCACCCTGCTCCGCTACGACTCGGTCCACGGCCGCTTCGAGGGGGAGATCCGCCTGGACGGCGCCGACGCCATGGTCGTCAACGGCCGGCGGGTCACCATGCTCCAGGTGCGCGACCCGGCGGAGCTGCCCTGGAGGTCCATGAAGGTGGACTTCGCCGTCGAATCCACCGGGGTATTCCCGAACCGGGCTGGCTGCCAGAAACACCTGGACGCGGGCGCCGGGAGGGTGCTGCTCACCGTGCCCCCCAAGGACGCCATCGACGCGGTCATCGTCATGGGGGTGAACCAGGAGGCCCTGCGCCCCGAGCACCGCATCATCAGCAACGCCTCCTGCACGACCAACTGCCTGGCCCCGGTGGCCAAGGTCCTCCACGAGTCCTTCGGCGTGGAGAAGGGTCTCATGACCACGGTCCACGCCTACACCAACGACCAGAGGGTCGCGGACCTCATCCACACGGACCTGCGCCGCGCCCGGGCCGCGGCCATCAACATCATCCCGACGAGCACGGGCGCCGCCCGGGCCATCGGCGAGGTCATCCCCGAGCTGAAGGGCCGCATGGACGGCCTGGCCATGCGGGTCCCGGTGGCGGACGGCTCCCTGGTGGACCTGACGGTCCTCACCTCCCGCAAGGTGAGCCGCGAGGAGGTCAACACCGCCATGCGCACCGCCGCCGCGGGGCCCATGAAGGGGATCCTGGAATACACCGAGGACCCCATCGTCTCCAGCGACGTGGTGGGGAATCCCCACTCCTCGGTCTTCGACGCGGGCTCCACGCAGGTCTGCGGCGGCAACCTGGTGAAGGTCACCTCCTGGTACGACAACGAATGGGCCTACTCCTGCCGGGTGGTGGACCTCATGAAGTTCTCCCATGGGCTGGGGGGCTGAGGCCCCGTAGAGGCCCCGTAGACGCCACGCCGCGCCACACGTCCCGAGCAATGAACGAGCAGCCGGAGGTTGCGAGCGAGTGATGGCCCTCCCCTCCATCGAATCCCTGGACCTGAAGGGGCGGCGCCTCTTCCTCCGGGTGGACTTCAACGTCCCCATCGCGGGGGGACGCGCCACGGACGACACGCGGGTGCGCGCGGCCCTGCCGACCCTTCGCCACGCCATCGACCGCGGCGCCCGCGTCATCCTCGCCAGCCACCTGGGCCGCCCCGCGGGGCGGCGCACCGAGGAGTTCCGCATGTCCCCGGTGGCGCGGTGCCTGGCGGACCTGCTCGGCCGCCCGATCCTGAAGCTGGACGACTGCGTGGGGGAGGCGACGCGCCAGACCTGCCTGGCCCTGGCCGACGGGGAGACCGTCCTCCTGGAGAACCTGCGCTTCCACCCGGGGGAGGAGGCGGGGGACCCGGCCTTCGCCCGGGAGCTGGCTTCCCTGGCGGAGGTCTACGTCAACGACGCCTTCGGGGCGGCCCACCGGGCCCATGCCTCCATCACCGGGGTACCGGCCCTGCTCCCCTCGGCCGCGGGTTTCCTCCTCCTGCGCGAGGTGGACTACCTCGGGCGGGCCCTGGCGGAACCCCGCCGGCCCTTCGTCCTGGTGGCGGGCGGGGCCAAGGTCTCCGACAAGGTGGCGGTGCTGGAGAAGCTCCTGGACCGCCTGGACCTGCTGGTCGTGGGCGGGGCCATGGCCTACACCTTCCTGGCCGCCCGCGGCGATGCGGTGGGTGCCTCGCGGGTGGAGGCCCCCGCCCTGGAGGCCGCCCGGGAGATCCTCCGCCGCGCGGCGGGGCGGGGCCTGGAGGTCCTCCTCCCCGACGACCACGTGGTGGCGGAGCGTTTCGAGGAGGGGGCCCCGACCCGCGTCGTGGAGGGGCCCATCCCCGAGGGCTGGGTCGGGCTCGACATCGGCCCGGCCACCGCCACGCGCTACGCCCAGTGGCTCGCGGGGGCCGGGACCGTGCTCTGGAACGGGACCCTGGGCGTCTCCGAGTGGCGGCTCGCCCAGGAGGGGACCCGCCGCATCGCCGAGGCCCTGGCGGAGTCGGGGGCCGTCTCCATCGTGGGCGGGGGCGACACCGCGGCGGCGGTGCGGGAGCTGGGCCACGCCGCCGCCATGAGCCACGTCTCCACCGGGGGCGGGGCCTCGCTGGAGTTCCTGGAGGGCCGAGTCCTGCCGGGGCTGGCGGCGCTGGCGCGTCGGGAGGCGCCCCGGGTGCCGGCGGGGGCATAGCGCATGGCGCGCCCCATCTGTATCGCCCCCTCCATCCTCAGCGCCGACTTCGCGGCCCTGGGAGCCGAGCTGGCCTCCATCGAGGAGGCCGGGGCCGACTGGGTCCACGTGGATGTCATGGACGGCCACTTCGTCCCCAACCTCACCATCGGGCCCCCGGTGGTGCGCTCGCTCCGCCGCCACACCCGGCTCCCCCTCGACGTGCACCTCATGATCGAGGACCCGGGCCGTTACCTGGACGCCTTCGTGGAGGCCGGCGCCGACACCATCACCTTCCACGTGGAGGCCGTATCCGACCCGGGGGCGCTGGTGGACCGCATCCATGCCGCCGGGCGCCGGGCCGGGGTGGCCCTGAGCCCGGAGACGCCGCCGGGGGCGGTCCTGGAGGCGGCGGAGGTGGCGGACCTGGTGCTCGTCATGACGGTCCATCCGGGCTTCGGAGGCCAGACGTTCCTGGCCGGGTGCGTAGACAAGCTCATCCCGATCGTCGAGCGGGACCGGCGGGGCATCGACCTGGAGGTGGACGGTGGCCTGAACCCCGAGACGGTGCGCGCCTGCGCCGCCGCCGGGGCCAACGTGATCGTGGCCGGCCACGCGGTCTTCCGCTCGCCGGATCGCCGTGGGGCGATACGGGCCCTGCGGGAGAACGCCGAGCGGGCACGGGGGAAGGAGACGTGATGGCCTGGGAGGGACTCCGGAGGATCGGCTTCCGCAAGAAGAAGGAGATGCCCGGGGGGCTCTGGATGCGCTGCCCGGACTGCGGGAAGCTCGTCTACAAGAAGGCCGTGGAAGAGGCCCTGCGGGTCTGCCCCGAGTGCCGCTTCCACTTCGAGCTCTCGGCGGCGGAGCGCGTCGAACTCCTCCTGGACGAGGGCTCCTTCGTGGAGCACTTCGGGGAGCTCTCCCCCGTGGACCCGCTGGGATTCGCGGCCAAGCGCTCCTACCGGGAGCGGCTGCGGGAGGCCCAAGAGCAGACCGGCCTCCGGGACGCCTGCGTGGTCGGCACCGGGACCATCGAGGGGACCGAGCTGGTCTTCGGGGTCACCGACCCGAGCTTCCTGCGCGGGAGCATGGGCTCGGTGGTGGGAGAGAAGATCACCCGGGCCATCGAGCTGGCCACGGAGCGCCGGCTCCCCTTCGTCTTCGTGAGCGGCTCCGGCGGCGGGGCGCGCATGGACGAGGGGGTCCTCTCCCTCATGCAGATGGCCAAGACCAGTGCCGCCCTGGCGCGCTACGACGAGGCCGGGGGCTTCTTCGTCTCCGTCCTCACCAACCCCACCATGGGCGGAGCCATGGCCTCCTTCGCGGCCCTGGGCGACGTGGTGGTGGCGGAGCCCGGGGCCCTCATCGGCTTCGCGGGTCCCAACGTCATCAAGAACACCATGAAGGTGGAGCTGCCCGCGGGCTTCCAGCGGAGCGAGTTCCTCATGGATCACGGGTTCCTGGACATGATCCTCCCGCGGGACCAGCTCCGCGCCACCCTGGCCCGGCTCCTGGGCTACTGCCCGGTCAGGTAGGCGAGCGCCCCCGATGTCTGCTCGCGGCGCCGCGACCCTCGCCCTCGCCCTCGCCCTGGCCCTGGTGGCCGTGACCCCCGCCCCGGGGGACATCGTCCACCTCACCGGGGGCGGAAAGGTCACCGGCGAGATCCTGGAGGAGACGGAGGCAGGGCTGCGAGTGCGCACCCCCGCCGGGGTCGTCACCCTGGTCCCCTGGGAGGAGGTGGCCCGGGTGGAGCGGGGTGAGACCCCCGAGGCCATCTACCAGGCCAAGCGCAAGGCCCTGCGCGACGGGGACGCGGCGGCCCTCTACGACCTGGCCCAGTGGTGCCGGGCGAACCGGCTCCCCCAGCGCTACGTGGCCTGCCTCGAGGCCTGCGTCGCGGCCGAGTCCGACCACGCCGAGGCGAGGCTGGAGCTGGGCTACCGCAGGGAGGGCGGGCGCTGGCTCACGGAGCGCGAGTACCACGAGACCCGGGGAGACGTCCTCCACGAGGGGAACTGGCGCACCCCGGAGGAGGTGGATCGCCTCGACCAGGGCCTGGAGGAGCTGGACGGGGACTGGGTCAGCCCCGAACGCTACGAGGCGCCGCTCGCGGCCCGGGAGCGGGCCCGCCGCAGGCCGGGTTTCGCGGGGACCGCCACCGGCGGCGACCCGACCCCCACCGCCGGGGCGCCGCGGCGCGAGCTGCCCTCGGACGTGCAGGAGCTCCTGGCCCTCGCCCGGGCCAGGAACGCCGAGAAGCGGCGTGCGGCGTGGGCGAAGCTCCTGGAGTCAGGACCCGAGGCCCGCGCGGCCCTGGCCGAGGTGGTGCAGGGGTGGGCCTGGGACGAGGCCGAGGGATTCGAGGCCTGGGTGAAGTCCGAGCGGGAGGCCTGGCGACCCGTGCTGGCCTCCCAGGTGGTGGCGCGGCGCAAGGAAGCCATGGACTTCATCATGGACCCGGCGCGCTACCCCGAGGAGGACCACGGTGCCGTGGCCCAGCCCGAGGTGGACAGGCTGGTGGGGCGGCTCCGGGACGTGTACGAACGGCCCCACGTCTACCTGGAGGCGGAGCACGCGGCCTATCGGGAACGCCTGGGGGCCGCCCGGGCGGTCCTGGAGGAGTGCCGCGAGACCCTGCGAAAGGCGGGCTCGGCGACCGGGGACCTCCCGGACATGGGGACCCTGGCCGCCTCCACCGACGGGGCGCTCCAGATGGATCGCTATCCCACGAGCAAGGCGGAGGTGGACCTCATCCGGGAGGGGGTGGCCATCCTGAAGGAGAACGTGGGCCGCAAGACCTCCGAGGACGCCGAGGAGCGCGCCTGCGTTCTGGCGACGAACCGCTACCGGCTCATGTTCGGCCTGAAGGCCCTGCGGAGCGACGAGCGGCTGGTCCAGGGGGCCCGGAAGCACTCCGACGACATGCGGGTGAGGCAGTACTTCGACCACATCTCCCGGGACGGCCGTGGGCCCGCGGACCGCTGCGCCGCCGAGGGGGCCCCCTACACCGGGGAAAACATCGCCATGGGCTACGAGACCGGCGACTCGGCCTTCGAGGGCTGGTACAACTCCAGTGGCCACCACCGGAACATCCTCACGAGGCTCCACGGGACCATCGGCGTGGGCCGCTCCGGCCTCTACTGGACGCAGGACTTCGGCCCCTAGCGCGCACCCGCGCGGGACTCGAATCGCCTTGACGCCGTCTCGCGGGCAGAATTAGAATCCTCCGCGCTCGAAGACGGACGGGGACGCGGTCCACGGGGGCGGTGCATGTATCGAAAGTACTGGGGGCTCACCGAGAGGCCCTTCGGCAACAACCTGGCGCCCCACTTCCTCTTCTATGGACGCGAGCACGAGGAGGCCCTGGTGCGGCTCCTCTACACCGTGAGCGAATCCAAGGGGATGATGCTCTTCACCGGGGAGAGCGGCCTGGGCAAGTCGTACCTGTGCCACTCCTTCCGCCGCGAACTCTCGACGAAGGGCTACCGGGTGGCCATGATCGAGAACCCGGCGGACGGCCGCCTCGAGATCCTGCGTCAGATCGACTACGAGTTCGGTCTGGCGGGCGGGGCGAACGGCTCGAAGGCCGCCCTGGTGGGGGCCCTCAAGGAGTTCGCCCAGGAGAACCTGGCCGAGGGCAACGACACCGTCATCATTCTCGACGAGGCCCACACCCTCCAGGACGAGGCCACCTGGGAGGAGGTCCGACTCCTCCACAACTTCCGCGACGAGGGGCGATTCCTCCTCACGCTCATCCTCGTGGGCCAGACGCGGCTGAAGAAGCTCATCAAGCGGTTCCCGGACCTGGCCCACCGCATCGGCGTCTCCTTCACACTCCGGGGACTGTCCGAGACCGAGACGCACCAGTACATCGATCACCGCATGCGCATCGCCGGCTGTGACCGAGAGGTCTTCACGGCGAACGCCCTGCGCGAGATCCACGCCTTCAGCGGGGGCATCCCGCTCAAGATCAACAACGTCTGCGACCTGGCCCTGCTGGTGGCCTGCAGCCAGCGTTCGGAGGTGGTGACACCGGCCGTCGTGCAAGAGGCCGTGGAGGAACTGGTCGAGTTCGCCGGCTACAGCCGGGAGACGCCCTGATGGTCCGCTTCGCAGAGATCGTCAAGCGGATCCGTGGCGACAGCCTGCATGGTATCGAGGAGGATGCCCGGCCGCGCCCCTCCGCCCGGCTTGCGAGTCCGCCGCCGCATCCCCCCGCCCCCCTCGCCCCCCCCGCC
>JACQVX010000037.1 GCA_016209495.1 Planctomycetota bacterium | reverse complement strand
CGTGGAGGCCACGGCCACGGCGATCCACGCCCGCGTGGTGGAGGTGGCCCGCGACCTCGTGGGGGCCGTGAACGCCGTGGAGGAGGCCCTTGGAGTCCCGATCATCAACCGACGCCTGGCCGTAACCCCGATTGCGCTGGTTGGCGAGCCCTCCGGTGCGCAGGACCTCTCGCCCCTGGCCGAGGCCCTGGACCGGGCGGCCGACGCGGTGGGCGTGGACTACGTGGGCGGCTTCTCCGCCCTGGTCCAGAAGGGCTGGACCGACGGCGACCTGGCGCTGATCCGATCGATCCCAAAGGCCCTGGCAATCACCCGGAAGGTCTGCGCCTCGGTGAACGTGGCCTCGACCGCGGCCGGGATCAACATGGACGCCGTGGCCCTCATGGGCCGCACGATCTGCGAGGCCGCGCGACTGACCGCGGACACCGGCGGGTTCGGGGCCGCGAAGCTCGTGACCTTCGCGAACGTCCCTGACGACAACCCGTTCATGGCCGGCGCCTTCCTGGGGATCGGCGAGCCGGATCGGGTCATCAACGTGGGCGTGTCCGGGCCAGGGGTGGTGCGGGCAGCCCTCGCGAAACTGGGCCCGGACGCCGACCTGGGCGAGATCGCCGAGACCGTCAAGCGCACGGCATTCAAGGTCACCCGGGTTGGCGAACTCGCCGGCCGCGAGGTGTGCCGCCGCCTGGACGCCAGGTTCGGGATCGTGGACCTGTCGCTCGCCCCGACCCCGGCGGTCGGCGACTCCATAGCCGAGATCATCGAACTCATGGGCCTGGAACGCTGCGGCGCGCCCGGGACAACCGCGGCCCTCGCGCTGCTCACCGACGCGGTGAAGAAGGGCGGGGCCATGGCCTCCTCCTACGTGGGGGGCCTCTCCGGGGCCTTCATCCCGGTGAGCGAGGACCGGGGCATGGCCGCCGCCGCGGCGGACGGGGCCCTGTCCCTGGAGAAGCTGGAGGCCATGTCCAGCGTGTGCTCCGTGGGCCTGGACATGGTCTGCATCCCCGGCTCCACCCCGCCGGAGACGGTGGCGGCCATCATCGCGGACGAGTGCGCCATCGGGGTCGTGAACCGCAAGACCACCGCCGTGCGCGTGATCCCCGTCCCCGGCAAGGGCCCCGGCGACCGGGTGGACTACGGCGGCCTCTGGGGCTCGGCCCCCGTCCTGCCGGTCAACGCCTTCGCCTCCCCCGCCTTCGTCCGCCGCGGGGGCAGGATCCCGGCCCCCGTGCGGGCCCTGTCGAACTGAACCGCCCTCCCGGGCGCCTCGCTTGCCATCCGGACCCCTGGCCCGTATCCTGCGGCCCTGGCGGCAAGCGCCGGATCCGGGGAACCCCGGCTCCCCCTGCGCGGTCCAAAGGAGCATGACGTGGAGCAGGCCGCCCGCGAGGTGGAAACGGACGACGCCCTCCTGGTCCAGCGGGTCCAGGGGGGCGAGGCCGCTGCCTTCGACGCCCTGGTCCTCCGCTACCAGGACCGGATCTACAACCTGGTGCGGCGGATGGTCGGCGACGACGAGACGGCGCGGGACCTCGCGCAGGACGTCTTCCTGAAGGCCTACCGCGCCATGGGCTCGTTCAAGGGAGATGCCCGGTTCTTCACCTGGCTCTACCGCATCGCCCTGAACACGGCCACGAGCGAGCGGCGCAAGTTGAAGGTCCGGCGGGTCGTTTCCTCCCTGGACCGCCCGGCGCGCGCGGAGGACGGGAACGGCGGCCGACCGGAGCCTGAGGACAGGGGCCGGCCGCCGGACCAGGTCGTGGCGGGCTCGGAGGTGGAAGGCTTGATCCAGGCGGCCATCATGGACCTGGACGAGGAACACCGCGCGGTGGTGGTCCTGAAGGACATCGAAGACCGGGACTACGAGGAGATCGCAGCCATCCTCGGGGTCCCCAAGGGGACGGTGAAATCCAGGCTGCACCGGGCGAGGGTGATGTTGCGCCAGCGCCTGGAGCCGCTTGTGCAATAGCTCGGGGGGGGAACCGAGATAGGTTCCGCCCCGGATGCCCCCCCTCTGGCCCGGGGGGCCGGGAAGGACTCCGATGGTCATGGATTGCCAGCTCGCGCGCGACAGCCTGAGCGAGCTCCTGGACGGGGGGCTGGACCCCGCGACAGCCCTCGAGGTCGAGGCCCACCTGGCCGCCTGCGGGGGCTGCTCCCGGGAACGGGAGGCCCTCGCCAGGACCGTGGCCCTGGTCCACGGCCTTCCCCGCCGCGCGGCCCCGGAGGGCTTCGCGACCTCGGTGCGCGAGGCCCTCGATCGGGCCCGCGGACCCGAGGGCCTTGCGGAGGGTCCACTCCCCGTCCCGCTCGCGGGGCGAGAGCCCCGCCGTGGCTCGTTCTCCCACTGGGCCCTGCGGGGCCTGGCCGCGGCGGCCGTCCTGCTTCTCGTGGTCCAGGCGGCCCTGCTCCTTGCCCCTCCGGGTAGCTTGCGCCGCGTGGCCCTCCTCGGGGGAGAGGACAAGGCCCCGTCGTCCACCGCCGCGGGCCGGTGGGGGCGCGAGTCCGCCAACCGGACCATCGAGGCCCCCCCCGGCCGCCATGAGGACCTGGCGGAGGAGGTGTCGGCCCTCGAGAAGGCGCCCGAGGCCGGGGCCTCGGGCTTCCTCGGGCGGGCGGACCCGCGGCCGGTCGTGGCCGAGCCGTCCCGCGAGTTCGAACAGGGCGGTCCGCCGCGCCTCGAGACCGTGAAGGAGGTGGACTCGGTCCGCGATGCAGTGGGGGAGGATCAGGGCCGGGACGGCTCGGACGCCCGATTCATGGCGGGCTCCTATGGCCGCGCCGTGCCCCCCGAGGGCGGTCGAAAGGGGAAGGTCGAGGAGACCCGGACGGCCGCCTCGGGCGACGAGGCACTGGACGCCTACGGATATGGGGAGCGCCGGGAGTCCAGCTCCGCCTCCCTCGTCCTCGCCCTCATCACCATGGACACGCCGGACCTGACCCGGACCGCGAAGCGGTTGCAGCAGCTCGCCGCGGCGCCGGAGCCGCCCCCCGTGGAGGCGAGACTCGCCCCCCCGGAGCCGCGGGACGCCTTCGCACCGGGTCCCTCCGGGGCCTCGGGTCCCGCCGGGGCCTCAGGTCCGGTGGAGACGGCCCCGGGCGCGGGGCCGGCGGGGACCCTGGCCCCGCCGTCGCCCCCCGAGTCCGCGACGCCCGAGTCCGTGGTCCACGAGCCCTCGGGCCCCGAGTTCGCGGGAGGAGGGACGAGGAGGGACGACCTCCCCCTGGGCGAGGAGGAGTCCCGCGAGCTACGCATCGAGGTCCCGCGCTCGCGCCTGAGCGCACTCCTGGCCGCCCTGGAGGCGGGGGACGAGGGCGAGGACGAGCTTCGCATCGAGGACCCGGATACCTATCACCTGGCCCTGGAGGGTCTGGAGGAGCGGCTGGGCCTCCCCAGGCACGCCCTGAGACCAGCGGACAGGCTGGCGGGCGCGGGTGAGCGCCGCAGCCGTGGCCGGGACGGCGCCCGGGGCGGGAAGGACATGGATGGACTCTACGGCGAGGAGGAGGGCCGCCGGGGTGAAGGCTCCGCCTCGGCCGCAGGAGCCGACGCACCGGCTGCCGCGCCGGAGGCCCCCACCCCCGCCTCGAAGCCCGCGGCGCTCCGACGCGTCCCGGAGGGGACGGGCACCCGCTTCCGGCTGGTGCTCGTGGTGATCGAGGACCCTCCGGAGGCGGTGCCGGCGGCGGCGGAGCCGGCGCGCACCGAGGCGGCGGGACAGGATCGGTGAGGGGCCGAACAGGGCGAGGGCCCGAACAGGGGGGGACGGGGGGTGTGCAAGGCGCACCCCCCCCATGATGACCGGCCTGGATGAGTTCCAGAGGCACATCGAGGCCATCTACCTCCGCCGCGACAGCGCCCGGGGGCTGGCCCCCACCTTCATGTGGTTCGTGGAGGAGGTGGGGGAGCTGTCCAGGGCCCTGGCCCGCCAGGACGACCCGGCGGCCCTGCGCGGGGAGGTCGCCGACGTCCTGGCCTGGCTCTCGACCCTGGCCTCCATGAAGGGTATCCGCCTCGAGGAGGCGGCGGGGAAGTACGCCCGGGGCTGCCCGCGCTGCCAGGGCATCCCCTGCCGCTGCCCCTAGGCGCCCCGGCGGTGGGGATCCTGGCCCGCTACGTCCTCGGTGAGGTCCTGCGCGTCCTTGCCTTCGCACTGGTGATCTTCACCGGGGTCTTCTTCCTCTTCGGCCTGTTCGGCGCGGTGCGCCAGGGCCTGGGCATGCTCCAGCTCCTGGCCATCCTCCCCTACCTCCTGCCGTACCCCCTGCCCTACGTACTCCCCTTCTCCGCCCTGCTCGCCGCCACCCTCGCCTTCGGGAAGCTGGTCGCGGAGAACGAGGTCCTGGCCCTTCGGGCCTGTGGCGTGCACCTCTCGACCCTGGTGGTGCCGGTGCTCCTGCTCGCGTCGGTCCTGGCCCTGGGCGCGGTCTACGTCAACGGGGAGGTGGTCCCCTACTGCCACCGCCGGAAGAACGACACCGTGCGGGCGAGCTTCGAGGCCCTGCTCAACCTGGGGAACGGGAGCGCGGCCCGATTCGACCTGCACGGGCGGGAGCTCTACATCGGCCGGCACCAGGGGAGGGACCTGGAGGACGTGATCTTCATCCACGAGGTGGAGGGACGACGGGTCAAGCTCATGGCCCGGTCGGCCTCCGTCTCCCTCTCCGAGGAGGGGGACCGCATCACCCTGCGCTTCGACAAGGGGAGCATCACCACCTTCGACCACGAGACCGGGCGGTGGAGCGACGGAGGCGTGGTAGATGGCCTCTACGTCCCCATCGACATCCCCCAGCGGACGGCGCGCCCGGAGTACCTCCCCACGCGCCTCGTGGAGTCGGAGCTCGCGGCGGTCCGCTCCATCCTCGGGGGCTCCGCCTCCGGGCCTGCCCCCGGCTCCCTGGTGCTGGAAGGGACCCTGACCCGGACCGCGGGCGACGCCACCCTGGAGGCCGCACGCTGGGCCGGCCGACGGCTCGAGTCCGTCCGATTGACGCTGCGCGTACCAGGGGGTGAGGCGGCCGCCACCGCCCCCGTGGCGCGCATCGAGCGCCCGGCCGATGGGGTGCCGGTCCTCTCCCTGGAGGGCGGCGGCGCCTTCCGCGGGGACGACCCGGCGGCCGGCCCCCTGGTGCGGGCCCTGGACGCGGAGGTCGAGACGAGGTACCGGGAGAAGGACGTGATCACGCGGCTCGTGACCGAGGTCCACCGCCGCTGGTCCCTGGCCGCGGCCTGCCTCAGCTTCGTGCTCCTGGGCGTCCCCATCCCCCTCGTCCTCCGGCAGAACAACCGCCTGGTCCCCTTCTTCGTGGGGCTCGTGGCCATCGCGCCGCTCTACTACGTGCCCTTCTTCGCCGGCGACGTCCTGGCGCGCCAGGGCTTCGCCCACCCCCTCCCGGCGATCGCCATGTGGGGAGGCAACGCCCTCTGCGGCGGGGTGGGCCTCGCCCTGGTCGTGCGGGTGGTGCGGAGGAGCTGATGTCGCTCCGCCTCGTCTGCCTGGGCCGTCTGGACCGCTACGTCCTCGGGGCCTTCCTCTCGGCCTACCTCATCTGTGGATTCGCCTTCCTGCTCCTCTTCGTGGTGGTGGACGCCTTCGCCCACCTGGACGACTTCCTGGAGGCCGGGGAGTCGGTGGCCGCGGCCATCGGCGAGCACTATCTCGTGAACCTCCCGCTCATCTTCCACCGCATCGCACCGGCCCTGACCCTCGCCGGGGCCATGTTCGCCCTGAGCCGCCTGCGCCGGAACAACGAGCTCCTGCCCATGCTTGCCGCCGGCATCGGCCTCTACCGCGTCCTGGCCCCGGTCTTCCTCGCGGCGGCGGCCCTCTCGGCCCTCATGGTCCTGGACCAGGAGCGGCTCATCCCCTGGGTGGCGGAGCGCAGCCGCCGGGCCCTGCGCTACCGGACCAGCGACGCCGTGGTCCCGCCCGTCATGGTGGACCGCGCCGGGAGCGTCTTCTGGGCCGCTCGCTTCCGCCCGGCCTCGGCGGAGGTGGAGTCCGTGGAGGTCACCCTGGCAGCCCCGGGGGGGGCGCTCACGGTGGTGGCCCGGAGGGGGGCCTGGGACGCGGCGACGGGGCGCTGGCTGCTGTACGAGGGGCGGGCCATCGAGAGGGACGGGGACGGCAACCCGGTGGTGGACGAGGACGGAAGGGCGCGGGTCCGGCGTTTCCAGGGGGAGGAGGCCTACCCCCTGGAGGTCCAGGTGCGCCCCATCGACATCGAGGCCCAGCAGGCGGAGCTCTACTTCCTGCCCTTCGGCCAGCTCGTGGAACAGTGGCGTGCCCAGCGCCTCCCCCGGTTGCGCGTCCAGATGCACCAGCGGCTCGCGTATCCCCTGTCCAACCTGGTGCTCCTGCTCCTGGGCCTCCCCTTCGTGTTCGGCCGAGCCGGCGGCAGCGCCTTCATCGGGCTGGCCCTGGCGGTGGCCATCGGCTTCGCCTACTTCTTCATGGATTTCTTCTGCGGCAGCCTGGGGGCCGCCGGCCTCCTCGCCCCGGTCACCGCCGCGTGGCTCCCCACGGCCTTCTTCTCGTCCTTGGGCCTGGCGGTCTTCGACGGGGTCCGGACCTGATGACCGGCCCCGACGCGCGCGTCTGGCGAACGCCCAACGTCCTCGCCCTGGGGACCGTGAGCCTCCTGAACGACGTCGCCAGCGAGATGGTGGTCCCGCTCCTCCCGGCCTTCCTCGGGACCCTGGGCGCGGGGGCCCTCGCCCTGGGCTGGATCGAGGGACTCGCGGACGCCACCTCCAGCGTCCTCAAGGTGGGCTCGGGGCTATGGACCGACCGCACGGGGCGGCGCCGGGGGCTGGTGCTCGCCGGCTACGCCCTGGCCGCGGCGGCCAGGCCCGCCGTAGCCCTGGCGCAGGTCCCCGCCCATGTCCTCGCCGCGCGTCTGACCGACCGCGCCGGCAAGGGCCTGCGGACCGCCCCCCGCGACGCCATCCTGGCGACCTCGGTCCCCGCGGCGCGGCGCGCGGCCGCCTTCGGCCTGCACCGGTCCATGGACCACGCTGGCGCGGTGGTGGGCCCGCTCCTGGCGGCGGCCTGGCTGACCCTGGGGCCCCCCGATCTCCGCACGGACCTCCGCACCCTGTTCGCCCTCTCCGCGATACCCGGGGTCCTGGCGGTCCTGGCGCTCCTGAGATGGGTGCGCGACACGGCCACGCCCGCGACCACGCCCGCGACCACGCCCGCGACCACGCCCGCGACCACGCCCTCCGGCCTGGCCCGGTTCCTCGTGCCCCTGGCCATAGCCTCCCTGGGCCAGTTCAGCGAGACCTTCCTGCTCCTGGCGGCCGGCGCGGGGCGCGCCCCCCTGGCGACCCTCCCCCTCCTCTGGATGGCCCTGCACGCCGTCAAGGTGCTCTCCGCGGCGCCGGGCGGGCTGCTGGCGGACCGCTGGGGACGGCGGCGGGCCGTGGCCCTGGGGTGGTCGCTCCAGGCGGCGGCCTCGGCCCTCCTCGCCCTCGCCTCGGACACGGCCTGGGTGTGGGCCCTGGCCGTCGCCTCGGGCCTGCCGCGGGGGCTCGCCGAGGGCGGCGAGAAGGCCCTGGTAGCCGAGGCCGCCCCGGCCCGCCGCTGGGGCACCGCCTTCGGCGTCTACCACGGCACCCTGGGCCTCGTGGTGCTGGCGGCCAACGTCCTCTTCGGCGCCCTCTGGGAGGCGGCAGGCCCCCCCGCCGCCTTCGGCGCCGCGGCGGCCCTCTCCCTGGCGGGGGCGGCGACCCTCCTGGCCCTGGCGCCAGGGACCGCGACGCCCGCGAGAGCCGATTGACACCCCCCGGGACCCTTGCTATCGTGGCGCCCCGCTCGGTGGGCGAGCCTCTGGAGGGCCGCGGGGCATGAAGCTGACCCGCCGTTCCGTGGGGAGCGTGGTCGTGGTGAGGGTCGAGGAGGCGAACGCCATCGACAACCTCAACCGCGAGCAGTTCTTCGACACCATGCAGCTCCTCATCAACGAGAACCCGCGCGTCCTCGTGGACCTCTCCAAGGTGGACCACATGACGAGCGCCGCCATCGGCACCCTGGTGGCGCTCTTCCGGGACGCCAGCGAGTCCGGCGGGACCCTCAAGCTCGTCAACCTGCAGGAGAAGCTGGCGGCCCTGTTCGAGATGACCCACCTGGATACGCTCTTCGAGATCTTCGACAGCGAGCAGGCCGCCCTCCAGTCCTTCAGTAAATCCTGAACGTATGGGCACCGGCGGCGAGCAACAGGGCGGGTCGGCCCAGGCCACGGCCGCTCCGGAGAAGACCGCCATCTACCTGGGCTCGGTCCTCAAGGACCTGGGCTTCGTCACCGCCGAGCAGCTCCTGGAGGTCCTGGACCTCCAGCTCCGGGAGGACAAGGCCAAGCTGCGCCACCGCCTCCTGGGGGAGATCCTGAAGGACCGGGGCTACCTGAGCCCGGGGCAGCTCGCCCAGGGGCTGCGCCGGGTGGAGGTCCTCACCTTCGCGGAGTTGCTGCGCGAGCGGGACCTCATGGACCCCGGCGAGCTGGCCGCCCTCGCGGAGGACCCGAACACCCTCTCGGGGGGGCTCCGGTGGTTCGGCGACGAGCTGGTCGCGCGGGGATACCTCACCCGCCTCCAGCTCGACGCCCTACTCGGCCGCGTGGAGCCCGCGGGGATCTTCCTGGGCGACTTCCTCCGTGCGAACGGCCTCGCCACGGCCGACCAGATCCTCTACTGCATGGACCTCCAGCAGAAGGACCGGCGCGCCGGCCGGAAGCCTCGCCCCCTGGGCCGCCTCCTGGTGGAGAACGGCTACCTGGAGCAGGCCCAGCTCGACGAGGCCCTCCAGTTCCACATCTCCACGGTTCCCCAGGCGGCCCCCACGGCCACGGGCCTGCCGGCGGCTCCTGTCCCCACGCCCACCGCCACGCCCCTGACCACGCCCATGACCACGCCCTCGGGCCTGCCGGCGGCGCCTGTGCCCGCGGCCCCCGGCCGACCCGTGAGCGTGCGCGTGAGGGTCCGCTACCACGACCTCCCCCTCGCCGGGGTCCTGGACCTGGGCGGCGCCGCGGACCTCGGGTCCCTGCTCAACGCCCCGACCACTCGCTTCGTGCGCCTGAGCGGGCTCTCCGGCCCGGACGGACCCGTGGCCTGGCTGAATGTGGCCGCCATCGAGGCGGTGCGGCCCGACTAGTCGCTCGGGGGGGAACCGAAGACAGTTCCCCCCCGATGTCCCCCCCTCGGCGGGGGCGAGGGGCGCTCCTGAGAGCCTCAGCGCCTCCGGCCCGCGGCCTCCTCCGCCTCGGCCCCCGGGTCGATGCCGTGGGCGACCCCCGCGGCCTCCAGG
>JACQVX010000047.1 GCA_016209495.1 Planctomycetota bacterium | reverse complement strand
GGCACACGTCGCGCAGGGCCTCCACCAGCCGGCGCCTCGTCCAGGGGCCCTGGTGGGTGCCCGCGCGCAACTCCGCGATCACCGCGCCCATGTCCAGGCCACGGATGCGCTTCATGCTCAAGAAGGGCGCCCCGGCGCCTTCCCCGCCGCCGGGAAGCAGCCCCAGGTCGTAGGCCGGGACGATGTGCGGGTGCTCCAGGCGGCCGGTGATCCGCGCCTCCCGCCGGAAGCGCGCCAGGGCCTCGCCCGGCGCGCCCGCGTGCACCAGCTTCAACGCCACTTCCCGGTCGAAGGCGCTGTCGAGGGCCGAGACCACCCGCCCGAGCCCGCCCCGGCCGATCTCCTCGCCCAGGACATAGCGCGCCGCCGGACGCCCGCCGGCCGTCTCCGCCGGCGCGGCTCCGGGCGCCACCGGCGGCGAGACCACGGTCGCGGCCTCCGCCTCCCTGTCCTGCCGGGCCGCGGGCGTTCGCCCCGGCGCCGGCAGGCCATGCATCCGTTCCCGCTCGTTCTCCGTGGCCATCCTAGGCCTCCTCCGGCTCCCGGCCGTCACGGACGGCCCGATAGAGGGCGAGGGTGGCCTCCACCGCCGGCTTCGCCTCATAGCGTTCCAGGACCAGGGCCCTGGCGCGTTGGGCCATCCTCGCCGCCAGGTCCGGCTCCGCGAGCAGCCGCGCGACCGCGTCGGCGAGGGCCCCCGGGTCGCGGGGAGGGACGACCAGGCCGGTCTCCTCGTCCTTGATGAGGTCCAGGATCCCGCCCACCCCCGAGGCCGCCACCGGGACCCCGGCCGCCATGGTCTCGAGGAGGATCTGGCCGAAGCCCTCGCGGGTGGAAGGCACCACCGCCACGTCCAGGGCGCCCAGGACCTCGCGGCTGTCGGTGACGTGTCCCACGAAGGTCACGCGCCTCTCCAGGCCCAATCGTGCCGCCTGGGCCCGGAGGGTCCCCGCCTCCGAGCCCTGGCCCGCGATGAGGTAGAGGGCCTCCACGCCCCTCTGGGTCAGCTCCGCGGCCGCGTCGAGGAAGAAGCGGTGTCCCCGCACCGGCTCCAGACGCCCCAGGACGCCCACCACCGGCAGCCCCCCCTCCGGCAGCGTACGCGCCAGCGGGAGGGGAAAGGCCTCCCGATCCACCCCGTCGGGGATGACCCGGATCCACCCCTTGGGGACGCCGCCCCGGTTCACCAGGTCCTGGCGGAGGTCCTCGCTCACGGTGATGACGGCGCGGGTGCTCGGGGAGAGGGCCACGCGGCGCGGGCCGCCGGGGTAGTCGTGGACCGTGACCACCAGGGGCGCGAGCGACCGGGCCGCGATGGACTCCGCCAGGGCCAGGACGCCGAGCCCCTGGGCGTGCACCAGGGAGGGTCGCCCCTCCGCCGCCTGGGCGAGGAATCGGGCCCGCCGCAGGGAGTCCACCCACCGGGAGGCCAGGAAACCGCCCACGGCCAGGGGGACCCCGCCGGCCGCGAAGCGGCCCTCCAGGGGACCTCCAGGGGTGACGACGCGCAGATCCAGGCCCCGGGCGCGCAGGCCACGGCAGAGCTGAAGGGTATGGAGGACCGAACCTCGGTAGTCCAGGGGCCCCGAGACCACCACCACGCCGGGCGCCTCGACCGGGGCCTCGGCCATCACCCGCCTCGCGCGGCCGCCGCGCGGCCTCGGTGGCGCGCCACCCGGTCCGGCGTGCTCTTCCAGCGGGGGTGGAACCAGGGCCACTGTTCCGGCGCCGCGCGCACCTCCGATTCGAGCACGGCCGTCCAGCGCCGCGTGTTCTCCAGGGCGTCGGCCTCCCGGTCGCCGCTGGAGGCCAGGGGGACCGGCTCGTGCATGACGAGCTCGAAGCGGCGGCCGCGGCGCAGGAGGTAGATCGGCACCAGGGGCGCGCCCGCCAGGGCCGCCACCTGGGCCACCCCGCGCGGTGTCCAGGCCTCGCGGCCGAAGAACGGGGCCCAGACCCCGGCCAGCTCCGGGACGTCCTGGTCCGGGAGGACGCCCACCATCTCGTTGCGACCCAGGGCCCGGAGGACCTCCCGGGGAGAGGCGTCCTGGTAGATGGTCTTCAGGCCGTGGGCGGTGCGCATGGCCTCCACGCGGCGATTGTAGGGCTCGTAGTAGATCCTCCGGGCCACCACGGTGGCGGGGTGGTGGCTGGCCGCGAAGGCCCCCAGGAGCTCCCAGTTCCCCAGGTGCGCGGTGCACATGACCACGCCGTGCCCCGCGGAGCGCAGCGCCGCCACCCGGCGCTCGAAGTCCCGGTCGTCCACCAGCGAGCGCACGGCCGCCCTGGAGAGGCGAGGGAGGACCAGGCACTCGGCGGCCGTCCGCCCGAAGTGGCGGAAGACCGCCCGGGCCACGCGGCGCCGCTCGCCGGGCGAGGTCCGGTCCCCCAGGGCCAGCTCCAGGTTCGCCAGGGCCCGCCCCCGCGGCCGGCGGGCGGACCACCACGCCAGCACCCCCGCCGCCGCGCCCAGGTCGGAGGCCAGCCAGAAGGGGAGCCGGCCCACCACCGCCGAGAGGGCCGCGAGGAGGAGGTAGGCCCCGCGGCGGCGCACCCTCTTGGCGAGGCCCACCCTCATGCCGTCCGGGCCATCCCCGACTCGCGAGGCGATGCCCGGCCCACCGCCCCCTCCAGGACCGCCTCCAGGACCGCCTCCAGGACCCGGGCCACCGGCAGCTCGTCCATGCAGCGGTGGTGGACCAGGGGGCACCGTAGGTCGGCGAAGCAGGGCGCGCAGGGGAGCCCCAGGGAGACCACGCGCCCGCCGCGGTAGGGCCCGGTGCGCGCGGCGCTGGCCGGGCCGAAGAGGGCGACCGTGGGCCGAGCGCAGGCCACGGCCAGGTGCAGCGTCCCCGTGTCCGAGGCCACGACCGCCGCCGCGCCACGCAGCAGCTCCGAGAGCTCCCCCAGGCCCGTCCGCCCCACCAGGTCCAGCGCCGCGGGGCCTGCACGGGCCATGGCCTCGGCGCCCAGGGCCCGGTCCGACGGACCCCCCACGAGGATGGTGCACAGGCCCGTGCGCCCGTGGACGAGGGCCGCCAGCTCGCCCCAGCGCGAGGCAGGCCAGCGGTTGGCAGGCTTGCCCGCCCCCACGGCCGCCACCAGGTAGCCGCCCGGCTCCAGGCCGCCGGCCCCCGGGAGCCGCCGGGAGCCGCGAGCGGCCGCCGGGTCCCCCGGGGCGAGGAATGCCACCTCCAGCGACTCCGGCGGGACGCCGCCCAGGTCCGCCACCACCCGCATCCCACGCCGCACGGCGTGCTCGTCGAGGGTGGGCAGGGGGACGATGTGGGTGTAGAGGAGCCGTGCCCCCTCCCGCGCGCTGGAGGCGCCGACCCGGGAGCGTGCCCCGCTCAGAAAGGCCACGAGGGCGCTCCGGGCCAGGCCCTGGAGGTCCACCGCCAGGTCGAAACGCCGGCGCCGGAGCGCCGCCACCCACCGCCTCGCCTCGTTGACCGTGCGCTCGTCCAGGGGCGCGCGGGCCCACCGGCGGCGCGGAAGGGGTATCCGCTCGTCGGCCCCCAGGGCCAGGGGCGCAGCCTCCGCGTCCACCGCCCAGGCCAGGTGCGCCCCCGGATAGAGCCCCCGCAGGGCCCGCACCGCCGGGGTGGCGTGGACCACGTCCCCCAGGGCCGAGAGGCGCACCACGAGCACCCGCCGCGCCGCGGCGCCCCTCCGGGCGATGCGCGTCCGCATGCGGGCCGTCGCCGGGCGGCGGAGGCGGCGTGTCGCCTCGCGGGAGGAACCAGGGGTGTAGGCGCGGAGGAAGCACCCCGCGGTCCACCGGGGCCAGCCCCGGAGGGACCAGGCCAGGGCCGCCAGGTCCCGCGCCACCTGGCGGCGGGCGATGGGGCCGAACCGGGACAGGGGCCGCGCCGAGTCCAGGTCCACGAGCCAGACCCGGGGTCCCACCCCGGGGGCACAGGGCGCCACCAGGAGGTTGGCCGCCTTCAGGTCCCCATGGCGCCACCCGGCGCGGTGCACCCCCCGCACGGCCAGGGCGAGGGCCTCCACCAGGGCCGCCGTGGGCCGGCCGCCCGGCAATGCCGCGGCATGGCGGTCCAGCCCCACCGCCCCCGGCACCGCCTCGGTCACCAGCGCGCCGCCGCGGCCGCGGCCCGGGAGGACCGCCCCCACCACCCGCGGCGTGGCGACGCCGTGGCGTTCGAGGGCGGCCGCGGCGACCAGGGAACGCCGGATCCGACCCGCGCCCCCCCGGCGGTAGCGCTTCGCCACGAGCGCGGCGCCCCCGGGGGCGCGGAACACCCCGACCGAGGTGGGGCCGCCTTCCTTCCAGGACTCGACGCTGGCCGCCAGCGCCGAGCACACCTCGCCCTCGCGCCCCTCCAGCGCCAGGCCCAGCAAGGCCCCGTCCCGGAACGTCCGATATCCCTCAGGCGCGCGCACCGTCCAGCACCACCTCCAGCCAGCGCGGCGTCACCGCGGCCAGGGACCAGCCGGCCTCCACGCGGCGGCGCGCCGCCTCGCCCATGCGCTCGCGCCCCGCCGCGTCCGCCGCCAGCGCGAGCAGGGCCTCCACCCAGGCGGCACCGTCCGGGGCGTACAGCCCCTCCACCCCCGGCCGCACCAGCTCCACGTTCACCCCCACCGGAGAGGCCACCACCGGCAGGGAGGCCGACATGTACTGGAGCAGCTTCAGGCCGCACTTCCCCGCCGACCAGCGGTCGTCCCGTAGCGGCATGAGGCCCACGTCGAGGGTGGCCAGGTCGGCGGCCTCGGTGGCCTCGGACCAGGACCTCTCCTCCACCCGCATCACCCCGCGGGAGACGGGGAACCGGTCCGACACCACCACCAGGGTGAGGCCACCGAGGCGCCGGGCGACCTCCTCCAGGGCGCCCAGGACGTCCTCCAGGTAGAAGAGCGTGACGTGGGAGCCGATCCACCCGACCCGGAAGGGCCTGCCAGCCCCCGTCCCCGCGCCCGCGCCCGGCGCGGCGCGTGGCCCGTAGCGGGAGGTATCCACCGCCGTGGGGATCACCACGGGCCGCGCCCCCAGGCGGGCCGCCTCCGCCGCGAGCCGCGGACTCCCCGCCACCACCGCGTCCGCGCGGCGGACCATGCGGCGGAAGCGCACGAGGCGTGTGAGGGAGAAGGGCCGGCGCGCCGCGGAATCCGGGAGCCAGAGGGCATCGTCGAAGTCGTAGACCAGCCGGTGCACACGGCGGCGGAGCCTCCGGAGCGGGAACCACCGCAGGAGCTTCCTCTGCACCACCACCGTGTCGAAGCCGGCGGCCCGGGCCGGCAGGGCCCTCCGCGCGCCCCACTCCAGGGGCCACTCCTCCACCTCCACCTCGGCGCCCGCCGCGCGCAGGGCCGGGAGAAAGGCCAGCACCCGATAGCGCACGCTGGCGTCCTCGACTCCGTGGACCAGGAAGAGGATTCGGGGGGGCATGCCGGGAGGGCGGATTATACCTTGGGCGCCCCCACCGCACAGATGCCTCGGGCGTAGTCCACGCCGAGCAGCCGGTGCAGGGGCCCCGCCAGGCCCCGCCGGAGGCAACGCCAGAGCCAGGGGGCCTGGTAGAGCCGGTAGAGGGCCCGGACCTCGTACCCTGCCAGCGTCAGGACCCCGGCCAGCTCGTCGTGGGCGTAGGCCGTCCGGTGGGTGGCGTCGTGGAGGAAGGCCGACGGGTGGTGGACGTTGGGGGTGCTGAGGACGAGCGGGGCGCCGGGTTCCAGGAGGCCCCGCAGCCGTTCCAGTAGCGCCAGACCCTCCTCCAGACCCAGGTGCTCGATGACCTCGAAGAGCCAGACGGCCCCGAAGCGGCGGTCCACCGCCTCCAGGGAGGGATAGTCATGGGGGAAGCTGGGGTCCGGGTCCGAGGAGTGGTACTCCACCCCGGGTCGCACCTGGGCCAGCCAGGCCGCCAGGCGGCGGTCGTGGGCCCCCACCTCCAGGACGGAGCGGGCCGACCCCAGCCACTCCATGGCCACCTCGGTGTGGCGCCTCCGGAGGGGGAGGGCCCAGACGGCGCCGAACCGGTCCCGGGCGGCCCGGCGGCTCGCGTAGAGCTGGGCCCACCTGGGAGCCATGGCTCACCCCCCGGGGCACCGCCCCGTGGAACGACGAGACCCCCGGCCCCCGCGCGAGCGCGGAGACCGGGGGCCCCTGGAAGGACCGGCCCCTCCCCCCGGCCGAGGGGGGGACATCGGGGGGGGACCGTCCTCGGTTCCCCCCCGAGCCGCAGGACTAGAACGTCACCGCCGCGTTCACGGTGTAGCCGTCGTCCTTGTTCTGCTGGGCGCTGAACGTGTTGTCCGTGCCCGACTCGTGCTGGGTGTAGTACTCGGCGCCGATCCGGAAGTTCTCCTCCGGGTAGCAGGAGACGCCGTAGCCCAGCACCGTCTTGCGCCGGGTGGGGGAGTTGGTCTGGAAGGTCGCCAGCTCCGCGTCGTCGTAACGGAACTTGCCGCGCACCTCGCCCAGGATGGGGGCCTCGGGGACCAGGGTCAGTTCCGCCTCCGCCACCAGGCCCGTCCGATCCAGGTCCTCCACCGTCGGCTTGGTGGCGCCGGCGTTGCCGAAGTTCTGGGTCGAGGTGGCCCAGTAGCCGCGTAGGTCGGCGGGACCCAGGGTGGCCATGGCGTCCACGCCGAAGGCCCGCAGGTCCGAGGGGAAAGCCAGGGCGCCTGCCCCGATGGCCGCGTCGGACATGTCGCCGTTCAGCCAGGAGGCCCCGGCCTCGAAGTAGGCGTCCTCCTGATCCATGAGGACCAGGCCGCCCCGGGCAGTGAAGGTCTTGTTCTGGTTCTGGTCGCGGGCCGCGAAGGCCGTGGTGGTCTCGTCGACGAAGCCCGAGGACCCGTTGGTGGCCGCGGCCACGTAGTTCAGGCCCATCCCGCCCAGGTCGAGACTCCCCTCGAACTTGGCGCCCGTGTCCACATAGTGCGGAGGGAGCACCCCCGAGGCGTTGGGCAGCATGGAGAAGGAGTTCTCCCACCCGTTCCAGTGCTTGTTCAGGATCCCGAAGGGGGACCAGAAGCGCCCGGCCACGAGCCGGGCCGGCTCGCAGAGCTGCCAGCCGATGTTGACTTCATTGATGTACTGGGCCGTGCCGTTCGACTGGAACTCCTGCTCGAAGTGGGCGGAGACGTTCTCGCTCACCTCGGCGTCCAGCATCCAGGCCATGTTGGCCACGAAGGAGGTGTTGTCCGTGTTGGGCATGAGGACGTTGGCCGGCCCCGGCAGGAAGTTGGTCTGGCTCCAGCCCTGGTCCATGTCCGACCAGCCGGAGTTCACCCATCCGCCGATGGACACGGGCGAGCCGCCCTCGCCGTCGGCGTCCCGCCGCAGGAGCCGGTCGCCGATGGTGAGGAATCGGCCGCGGTCCTGGGTGGGAGCGTCAGGGCGCTCCTCCAGCGCGCGGACGCGCTCCTCAAGGCTCCTCTCGCCCACGGGACCCTCGTCCGCGCGGACGGGGGCCGGCATCGCAACGACCCACCCGGCGGCCAGCAACGACCACAGTGCGCTTCGCATCGGACGTCCTCCCCCCTCTCTCCTTGTTCCTATGCGTCCCTCGCTTCCGCTCGGGACATCCACCTAGAACCCCGATACCCATCGAGGCCCCCGGGCCGCCCGCGGACCACCTTCGGCCCGCCGCACGACCCCAAGTCTCTTCGCGCGCCGGGCCCAGCCGGCCGCACGCCCATGCCTCCCGGCGGCCTCGCAGGCCACGGCCACCGCCTCCGCCAGGACCGGCTCCGCGCCCTTGCGCCACGCCGCGCCCCGGCAGTCCCGGACCGCGCCCTCCAGGTCCCCCGCCTCCAGTCGCGCCAGCCCCCTGGCGCACAGGGCCTCGGCGTGGGAGGGGTCCCTCTCCAGGACCCGTTCGAACTCCTCGCGGGCCGCACGCGGGTCGCCCTCGTCCAGGAGGGCCAGGCCCCGCACCAGCCGCGCCTTCAGGTTCCCCGCGTCCAGGGCGAGGGCCCTTGCCGCCGCCTCCTCCGCACGCCCCCGCTCGCCGCGGCGCCTCTCGGCGACCGCCGCCTCCGCCCAGAGGTGGGCGAGGAACTGGTCGTCCGTCCACCCCGCCAGGTAGGCGCGGGATTCTACGGAGGCGGCCGGGAGATTGCAACGGCATATCCACGCCTCGTCCGTCACCTCCCGTCCCCCCCGGGTGGTCTCGATGTTCCGCCTCCGGCCGTCGCCGTCCCAGCGGACGAAGACATGGCCCGGGACGCTCACGGCGACCACGGGAAGCCCCGCCTCCCGCGCGACCGCCAGGCAGAGCGTCGTGAGCCCCACGCAGTTTCCGCCCCCGGTGCGCAGCACCTCGTCCAGGTCCCAGGCGCCACCTCGCGCGTAGCCCCCATCGACGAAGATCGCCCGGACCAGGCCCTCGGGCGTCCGGTACCGGGCCGCCACGGCGGCCAGGGCCTCCACCGCCCTGTGCACCGGGACCGCGTCCACGGTGGCGGACCTCGACCAGGAAGCCACCTCCAGGGCCGTGCGGAGCAGCCCCCCGCCCTCGTCCCCCGCGGCCGGGACCGAGGACAGGACCGCCGCCCACGCCAGCGCGCAGGACCTCGCCACCACCCGTCGTCTCCGTACCCCTGCGGCCCCCTGTCTGCGGGGTGTCTGCCTCAAGGTATCGGCAGCGATCAGGGAATCCTGAGCAGTAATTTCACCGTGAACGTGGCCCATGCCGGCGTAGCCTATCGGCGCTCCCCCGCCGCGTCCAGCAGGACCTCCTCCACCCGCCGGAAGGCCTCCGCGGAGGGGCGCCCCTCCGCCAGGCGCCGGGCCGCGCTGCGGCGGGACTCGCGGCCCTCCGGCCCGAGGAGCGCGCCCAGGGCCCGGGCGAGGGCCACCGCGTCGCCGGCCTCCTCCAGGACGAGGCCGGCCCCGGCCTCCTCCAGGCCCTCCCCCGCCCCGTTGTCGCGCGTGGTGACCACCGGAAGCCCGGCGGCCAGGGCCTCCAGGGTCGCCAGCGAGCAGGGGTCGTAGAAGGTGGGCGCGGCCAGGACGTCGGCCGCCCCATGGAGCGGCCCCAGGTCCCTCACCTCGCCCAGGAAGCGTGCCCTCACCCCGAGCCGCCGGGCGAGGCGCCGCCAGGGCCCGCTCGCCTCGCCGCCGGCCACGACCACCCACGGGCGGGCGGACTCGGGCCGGGCCGCGGCCTCGAGGAGCGTCCCGAGGCCCTTGGGGGCGAACGGCCTCCCGACGAAGAGGGCCAGGGCCTCGTCGGTGGCGACCCCCAGCGCGCGGCGCGCCCCCTCACGCGCCTCCGGTCCCGCCGGCCGGAAGCGTTCCAGGTCCACCCCGTTCGGGACCACGCGCACCCGGGCCGGGTCCACCCCGAACCGGTGGGTCACCTCGGCGCGGACCATGGCCCCCAGGGCGATGACCCGCCGCAGGTCCGGGTGGCAGTACATGGCCCTCTCCGCCTCCAGGCGGGCCCGCTGCACCGGGTCGGCCCGCTTCAGGGCGAGCCCCAGGGCCGCCCGGCCGCCCCGTCCCCGGGCACGGGCCGTGCGTTCCATGGCCGCGGCGTGCACCCCGCCGTGGGGGAAGGCCACGTGGGCCCCGGGGACCTTGCCCAGGGCGAGGACGAGGTCCGCACCCCGCGCGGCCGGGTGAACGGCGAAACCCCGCGCCGAGGACCGCACCCGCGCCGCGGGGGTGAGACCGCCCCCGGGCACGACGCGGACCTCGCCGACGGCGCCCCCGCGGACCCGGGCGGCCAGGACCGCCACCCGGTGGCCCCGCCCCTCGAGCCAGGCCCTGAGGTCCGCGGCGTAGCGCTCGGTGCCTCCGCCCAGGGGCCACCAGGTCTCGACGGCCAGGGCGATGGACAGTCTCAGCGGAAAAGCTCGTCCGGGAGGTCGTAGCCCTGCAGCCGGGCCTCGCGGAGGAAGGAGGGGGACACGCCCGTGGGGCGGAGGTCCCCCTCCACGACGCCCGGCCGGCGGCTTGCCTTGCGGTCGAAGACGAAGAGGTCCGCCAGGCGATAGCGTGCCTGCTCGTCCAGGCCCAGGACCTCGGTGACCTGCACCACCCTGCGGGAGCCGTCGTGGAAGCGGCCCGTCTGCACCACCAGGTCGATGGCGCTCGCGATCTGGTCCTGTATGGCGCGCAGCGGGAGCTGGAGCCCCGAGTAGAGGGTCAAGGTCTCCAGGCGGTAGAGGGTCTCCTGGGGCGAGTTGGCGTGGATGGTGGCCAGGGAGCCGGAGTGTCCCGTGTTGAAGGCCTGGAGCAGGTCCAGGGCCTCGCCGCCGCGCACCTCGCCGAAGACGATGCGGTCGGGCCTCAGGCGCAGGGAGGACTTGAGCAGGTCCCGCATGGTGACCGCCCCGGCGCCGTGCCGATCCGCCGGGCGGGCCTCCAGGGGCAACACGTGGCGCTGGCGGAGCTGCAGCTCGCTCGAGTCCTCCAGGACGACGATGCGCTCCGCGTCGGGGATCAGGGCGCCGAGGGCGTTGAGGAGCGAGGTCTTCCCGGAGCCGGTCCCACCGGCGATGAGGATGTTCTTGCGGGTCTTCACCGCCACGTCCAGGAGCCGCAGCGCCGCCTCGGAGATGGAGCCCAGCTCCACGAGGCGCTCGACCCCCAGCTCCGCCGCCTGGAACTTGCGGATGGCGAGCACGGTCCCCCTCCGGGAGACCGGCGGCGAGACCGCGTGGACCCTGGAGCCGTCCGGGAGCCTGGCGTCCAGGATGGGCTCGTCCTCGCCGAAACACCGCCCCACGTACCGGGCGATGTTCATGGCGGCGGCCCGCACCTGGTCCTCGCTCTCGAAGCGCGCGGGGGTCTCCTCCAGGAGGCCCCGGCGCTCGATGAAGACCTGGGTGGCCCCGTTCACCAGGATCTCCTGCACCTCCGGGTCCTCCAGGTAGGCCCGCACCGGCGCCAGGAACATGGTGATGTAGGAGTAGAAGTCCGCGAGCTGCTGCGCGTAGCTCTCGGCCTCCAGGTCGGCGGCCGGCGCCTCGGCGTGGGCCGCCGCAGGCCCCTGGGCGTCCGCGGGGGCCCCCGGCGAGTCGGCCGGGGCCTCCGCGGGCGCGGGCGCGTCCTCGGAGGGGGCCTCCAGGGCAGGCGAGGCCCGCTCGCCGCGCCCCCTCCGCGGCGGCGGGGGCTCGGTCTTCTCCCTGGGCTCGTAGCGGAGCAGCGCGCGCACCCACAGCTTGTAGGCCCCGATGGTGACGACGTCGTTCGGCGTCACCTCCGCCTTGCCGTCCACCTTCTCCCCCAGGACGAAGACCCCGTTGGAGGACTGGAGGTCCTCGATATAGGTCCGGCCCCGGTGCCAGGAGAGCTTGGCGTGCAGGGACGAGACGGAGCGGTCGTTCAGGATGATGTCCGCCGGCTCCCGCCGCCCGATGACCACCTCCCGGGCCGATACCCGGAGCTGCTTCTTGTTGCCCATGGGGTCCCGGACCAGGACGTCGTACACCCCTAGCGCGCCCCCAGGAGCGGGAGGACGCGGGACCGGACGCGGGCCTCGTGCCACGCGATGCGCGCGGCCTTCGCCTGCACCCACTTCATGAGCCCCCGCTCGCCGGTGGTCCAGCGCCGGCGCGCGCACTCCTCGTCCCGGCCGGTATAGGTCCGGAGGAAGCGCAGGACGTCGGCCGCGGACCAGCCCCCCTGCCGCGCCGAGTAGAGGAGGCTGGCCAGGTCCTTGACCCTCCACCGCAGGTCCATGACGCGGCCCCGCGGCTGGGCCCGGGCGAAGTCGATGAGCCAGAGGTCCCCCGCGTGCGGCCCCCCGATGAGGTGCGCCAGGTTCAGGTCCTTGTGCACCCAGCCCGTCTCGTGGAAGCGGCGCGCCAGCTCGGCCACCCGCCGCACCAGGTCCCGGCGCCGGTAGGGCGCGAGCGAGGTCGGGCGCACGTCCTCCAGGGGCGAGGCGCCCCGGGGGGCCAGGCTGATGAGGACCGAGCCCGTCTCGCCCCAGGCGGCGGCGGTGGAAGGCACCGGGACGCCGCCCCTGCGCACCGCGCGGATGGCCTCCCACTCGTGGCGGGCCAGGTAGTCCGCCTGCCTCTTGAAGTAGAGGGTACGGTCCGCCACCACCACGCGCACGTTCTCGCGGCCCACCACCCGGCGCAGGACCTGGCCCAGCGCGGGGTCGAAGAGGGAGGGCATGGTCGTGAGCCCCCCCGCCCTCAGGAGGTGGATCACCTCCGCGTCGCCCTCGAGCTGCACCATGCACGGCCCGCCTTCCCGCGCCGCCTACACCCCGCGCATCCTCCGGATCGCCTCGGAGCTGGAGTGGTCCTTCGGGTCGCCGACGATGGCGACCTCACCCCCGTAGGATAGCACGGAGGCGCGCTCCGGCACCGTCTCCGCCGTGTAGTCGCGGCCCTTGGCGTGCACCTGGGGACGGAGCAGCCGGATGAGGGCGTCGACGGTGGCCTCGTGGAAGACCGTCACCAGGTCCACGCAGGCGAGGGCCGAGAGCAGCTCGACGCGCTCGGCGGCCGGGTAGATGGGCCGGCCCGGCCCCTTGGCCCGGCGCACCGAGTCGTCCGCGTTGACCGCCACCACCAGGACGTCCCCCCGCGAGCGCGCGTCCACGAGGGAACGCGCGTGACCCACGTGGAGGACGTCGAAGGCCCCGTTGGTCAGCACGACCTTCCGGCCCGCCGCCTTCAGGGACTCGACGCGCCGCGCCAGCTCCGCGTGATCCAGGACCACCTTCTCCTGGAGGCTCAAGCGCCGCACTCCCGCTGGATCACCGAGAGCAGCTCGTCCCGGGAGCAGGTGGCCGTGCCCCGCTTCATGACCACCACGCTGGCGGCATAGGTGGCCAGCCGCGCCGCCTCCGGGTAGCTCGCCCCCGCCGCCACCGCGGCCGCCATGACGCTGGTCACCGTGTCCCCGGCCCCGGAGACGTCCACGATGTCCCGGCTCCCCACGATGGGGATCTCCAGGGGCGCGGCCCCCGGCTCGAAGAGCATCATCCCGTGGTTGCCCCGGGTGATGAGCACCGCGCGCGTCCCCAGCCGTTCCATGAGGGCCGCCCCCGCCCGGGCCACGTCCCCGGGGCCGCGCAGGGTCTCGCGCAGGGCCGCCCCCGCCTCCCCCTCGTTGGGGGTCACGAGGGTGACCCCCCGGAAGAGCAGCAGGTCGTGGCGGCTGTCGGCCATGACCGGCTTGGAGCGGGCGATCTCGGCCATGCGGAGCCGCACGGCCTCGTCCACGGTCCCGTAGCCGTAGTCGGCCACGACCCATGCGGCCACGTGCGGGTCCGCCCGCTCGATGGCCTCCAGGACGGCCTCCACCGGGGACTCCCCCGGCCCACGTCCGGGCCCCTGGTCGATGCGGATGACCTGCTGCTTCGAGGTGTGCAGGTCCCCCGCCATGATCCGGGTCTTGGTGACGGTGCGCCGACCGCCCACCAGGACGAGCCCGTCCACCACCGAGCCGCGCTCCCGCAGGATCCCCCGCAGGGTCCGTCCGTGGTCGTCGTCTCCCAGGACGCCCACGGCGCGCACCGCGATGCCTAGGTCCAGGAGGTTGGCGACGCAGTTGGCCGCCCCCCCGGGGACCAGGGACTCGGACTCGAACTCGACGATGATGACCGGGGCCTCGCGGCTGAGTCGGTCGGGCCGGCCGTAGATATAGACGTCCAGCATGGGGTCCCCCAGGACCCCCAGGGACCTCTCCCCGAGGGAGGACACCAGCCCACGGAACCGGGACCTCACGGGACCCCCGCCCCCTCCCCGAACTGCATGGCGTAGAGCCGCGCGTAGGTGGGGCAGCGCCCCAGCAGCTCCTCGTGGCGGCCCACGTCCGCGATGCGCCCCTCCTCCACCACGGCGATGCGGTCGGCGTGGATGACCGTCGAGAGCCGGTGGGCGATGACGAAGCAGGTGCGGCCCGCCATCAGGTTGTCCAGGGCCCGCTGCACCTCGCGCTCCGACTCGCTGTCCAGGGAGGAGGTGGCCTCGTCGAGGAGGAGGACCGCCGCATCCTTCAGCAGGGCCCGGGCGATGGTGAGGCGCTGGCGCTGCCCCCCGGAGACCATGACGCCCCGCTCCCCCACCTCGGTCTCGTAGCCCTGGGGGAGGCCGGCGATGAAGTCGTGGATGTAGGCGGCCCGCGCCGCCGCCTCCACCTCCGCCTGGGAGGCCGCCGGCCGGCCGTACCGGATGTTGGCCCCGATGGTGGTGTTGAAGAGGTAGGGGTCCTGGCCCACGACGGCGATGTGGTCCAGGAGCGTGGAGCGACGGAACCGCCGGAGGTCCACCCCGTCCACCTCCACGGCGCCCCGGTCCGGGTCGTGGAACCTCGGCAGGAGGTCCAGGAGGGTGGACTTGCCGGCGCCGCTCGGTCCCACCAGGGCGATGGTCTCGCCCACGCGCACCTCCAGGTCCACGCCGCGCAGGACCGGCTCGCGCTCGTAGCCGAAGTGGACGTCCCGGAGGCGAATGCCCCGGCGGATCCCGTCCAGGTCCACGGCGTCCGGGACGTCGCGGATCTCCGCCTCCTCGTCCAGGAGCTCGAAGACCCGCTGGGCCCCCGCCTGGGACTCCTGGACCATGTTGTAGGCCTTGGAGAAGATCCGGAGCGGCATGTACATCATGGCCACCGAGCCCATGAACCCCACCAGGTCCCCGGGGCTCATGTCGAAGCCTCCCGAGATCACCGCCCAGCCCCCGACGAAGATGATGATGGGCACGCCGAAGTTGTTCAGGAACTCCAGGACCCCGCGGGAGGCCAGCCGCGCGCGCACCACCCGCATGCTCTTGCGGAAGGCGTCCAGGTTGACGGCGCGGAACCGCTCGGACTCCGCCTCCTCGGCCCCGAAGGCCTTGACGGTGCGGATGCCCCCGAAGAGCTGCTGCATGGCCTCCACCACGCGGCCGGCGAGCACCTGGCGGCCGTGGGCGCGGTCCCGGATGCGCCGCCCCAGCACGACCATGGGCACGATCATGACCGGGAGGACCGCCACGAGGAGCACGGTCAGCTTCCAGGAGAAGAACAGGCACCAGAAGACGGAGGCCCCGAGGCTGATGGGCTGGAGCAGGAGGTCGGAGAAGACCAGCACCAGCACCGCCCCGGTGGAGGACAGGTCGTTGGTGATGCGGCTCATGAGGTCGCCGACCTTGTGGTGGTGGTGGAAGCGGAGCGAGAGGGTGGAGAGGTGGTGGAAGAGGTCGTTCTGCACGTCCATCACGATGCGGTAGAGGGTATGGCTGATGAGGTACTCGCGCACGTAGCCCGAGACGGCGATGACCACCGCCAGGGCGCAGCCGCAGGCGCAGAGCCCCACGAGCAGGTCCAGGCGGTCCCAGCCCAGCATCACGGTCCACCAGGGGGCCCCGCCCTCCGGGAGGACGTAATCGAAGAGGAGCTTGCCGAAGACCACCCGCCCGGTCCCGCTCAGGCCGTAGATGGCCATGACCACGAAGGCCAGGGCGATGGTCCCCAGGTAGGGCCGCACGTACGGGGCGAGCCGGCGCCCCAGGCCGGCCTTCCCGGGCCCGCTCGCCGCGGGCCTAGCCACCCCGGACCTCCCGGTAGACGGCCAGGTTCCCCGCCACCATGGCCTCCACCCCGTGACTCGCGCGGGCCCGCCTCGCCGCCGCCTCCCCCATGGGGCGTCCCGTCCGGGGGTCGAGGAGGGCGAGGATCGCCCTGGCCAGGGCCGCCACGTCCCCGACGGGGACGAGGAGACCCGTCTCCCCGTGTGCCACCGCCTCGGGGATGCCCCCCGCGGCGTAGGCCGCCACCGGGACGCCGGCGGCCTGGGCCTCGACCAGGGCCAGGGAGAGGCCCTCCAGCCGCGAGGCCGCGGCCACCACGTCAAAGGCGCAGGCGAGCCGCGAGGCCCCCTCCCGGTGGCCCACGAAGCGCACCCCCGGTCCAGCCCGAGCGCGGAGCGAGGCCCCACGCGGGCCATCGCCCACCACCACGAGCAGGGCCCCGCCCAGGCGCTCGCGCACACGGGCGAAGGCCGCCAGGACCTCCTCCACCGCCTTCTCCGCCACCAGGTGGGCCACCACCCCCACCGCCGGGGCCAGGTCGGGGAGCCCCAGTGCCGCGCGGGCCCGCGCCCGCTCGGCGGGCCCCGCGGGCACGGGCCCCACCCCGCTCGGGACCACCCGGATCCGCGTCTCCGGGATGCCGTCCGCCACCAGGCGCTCGCGGACCGCCTGGGAGATGGCGACGATGCGGTCCGCCCACCGGCGGAACTTGAACGAGCGCAGCCCCAGGGGCGCCGGGCGACCGAAGCCGCGGGCCACCCGTCGGGTCAGGACCCGGCCCGCCCGGTCCGGACCGCCAGGCCGCAGGGCCGTGGCCGCCAGGCTCACCGCCAGGGCGCGGGAGGAGTGGGCGTGCACCACCTGGGGCCGGACCCGCGCCAGCCTGCGGCCGAGGGCCGCCGCGGCCACGAGGTCCAGGTCCGAGCGCATGGGGACCTCGTCCACGGGGAGTCCCGCGCGGCGGCCCGCCTCGGCCACGGGCCCCGGGGGGCAGACCAGGAAGGACTCCACCCCCCGCGCGGCCAGCCCCGCCCCCAGGGCCACCG
>JACQVX010000035.1 GCA_016209495.1 Planctomycetota bacterium | reverse complement strand
GGCCAGGCATGGCGAGGCATGGCGAGGCATGGCGAGGCATGGCGAGGCATGCGGCGCTCGCGGACCAGGGCGAGGAATCTTGCTGGTACGCCCGGAGGGATTCGAACCCACGACCCGCTGATTAAGAGTCAGCTGCTCTACCAACTGAGCTACGGGCGTTTGTCATGCCACGGGCCCTGCTTGGGGCGGCTGGCGGCAGGCATTGTAGCGGGCGACTCCGCCCTCGCAACCACCATCCCCGTAGCGGAGTGAGGGTCTTGACCTCCGTCGGGGGGCATGGATAGTCTCTCCCCCGACGAGCGCGCTGGGTGCCCGGGACCACGTCGCGGACAGAAGGAGAACACGGAATGGAGGAGCGGGAGAGGACGGTTGCCGCTCTCGCCGCGCTGGCGGCCTTCGAGCTGGACCACCCCAAGAAGAAGTCGGAGGAGGAGGAGGAACCCAAGGAGGACGACGAGGACGACGACTTCGACGATGACGACGACTTCGACGACGACGACGACCTCGATGACGACGACCTCGATGACGACGAGGACGAGGACGAGGACGACGAGGAAGAGGAAGAGGAACAGCCGAGCGACTTCCAGGAGTCGTGACGAAACGCCCCCGGGGTGAGACCGGCGAGTGCCGGTGGCCAGCATTTCCACCGGTTGCGCGCCCCGCCGGGGACCCGTGGCGACCGCATCGGGGAGGAGACAGTGCCCAGGTCGGAGGACGCTCGCATAGCGAGGGCCGCCATCCGGCTGGGACTCGCGAGCCGGGCCCAGGTCGATGAGTGCCTGGCCCATTGCCGTGTCTTCAACCCGCCCCCCCCCCTCGCCTATGTCCTGATCGAAAGGGGCTACGTGACCGCCGTGCAATTGGCCCGCCTGGAGCGGACCGCGTCGGCCGTGATCGAGGACCCCCTCCGCGACGAGAGGACCCTCGAGGACCTGGTCCTGGCCCAGCTCGCCATCCGCAGGGAGTCGTGCGAACGGTCCGCCATCGACGCGGCCCTGGAGCGGCGCCGCCAGGCAATAGCCAATGGGGACCCCAACGCCCCCAGGCTTGTGACCCTGCTCGAGCGGGAGGGGAGCATCGCGAGGGCGGAGGCCCGGGACCTATGGCAGCAACTCCTGGAGAAGGTCCTCATCTGCTACGAGTGCCGGCGTCCCTATCACCTGCGCAGGCTCACGGCCGGCCGGCACTATGACTGCCCTCGCTGCAAGGGTCCCCTCGAGGTGCCGCGTCACGTCCCGCCCAAGTTCTCCCACCCGCTTGTCGGCGATGGGGCGGACACGGAAGCGACGGACGGAGGCGCCGCCGTGGCCGCCTCGGGGGCCGAGGCGCCGGGCCTCGCCACCCCCACCCCGCCCCTGGAAGACGAGGCACGCCCGGGGGGGGGCGAGACCGCCCCGAGCGCCCATGGGGCCAGGCACCCGGCGCCGCGGGCCACGGAGGCCGCCGCGCGCCCTGGGACTCCCGCGCCCCCTTCCGCACCCGCACCCGATGCCGAACGAACGCCCCCGGCGGAACGGGCGCCGCGGTTGCCCAGCGTCCCGGAACTGCGCCCCGGCGCCGTCCTGGGCCGCTACCGCCTGGAGCGGGGCATCGGCGAGGGCGGCATGGGGACCGTCTTCGCGGCCAAGGTGGAGGACACGGACAACCTCGTGGCCCTCAAGATCCTCCCCCCGGAATTCGCCCGGAACGCGAACTACCTGGAGCGCTTCAACCGCGAGGCCCACGCCGCGGCCCGGCTCCGTCACGCCAACATCGTCGGGGTGCTCTCGGTGGGCCGCTCGGGGCCCTATCACTTCATCGCCATGCAGCTCGTGGACGGCGAGTCGCTCCATGACCGCATCCAGTCGGGCGGCCGGCTGGCAGTCCGCGAGGCGGCGGAGATGATGCGGAAGGTATGCGACGGGCTGGGTTACGCCCACGACCACGGCATCATCCACCGGGATATCAAGCCGGAAAACATCCTCATCTCCCGCGACGGTCGCGTGATGATCACCGACTTCGGGCTCGCCAGGCTGGTCGAGACCGATTCGGTCCTGACCCGGACGGGCCAGTGCCTCGGGACCCCCCACTACATGCCCGTGGAGCAATGGGAGGGGGACAGGCAGCTGGATCAGAGGGCTGACCTCTACTCCATGGGGGTGACGTTCTACTACGCACTGGCGGGGAGACGTCCCTTCGAGGCCCCCACCATGGCCAGCCTCTTCACCCGCATCGCGTCCGGCCGATCCAAGCGGCTCACCATCGTCAACGAGGAGGTACCCCCGGCCCTGGCCCGCATCATCCACAAGCTCATGTCGCTCCGTTCCGCGGACCGCTACGAGACCTGCGAGCAGGCCCGGGAAGAGCTGGACCGCTTCCTGGCCCAGCTCGACGCCCTGGAGGGGATGAAGGACGCCACGGACCCGGAGCGATTCGCGAACCTCCTCGTCCCCCTTCCCGCCCAGGAGGACGCGGACCCGCGTCGACGCACCGCGTGGCTAGGCCCCTTGCGGACCAGGCGCCTCGGCGCGCGTGACTTCCTGGACAACGGCATCATGGCCTACAACCGGGGAGACCTCCGGACCGCGGAGGACTGCTTCGCCCGGATCGCCGCGGACTCCAGGCGGGACTACCGGGCCCACTACTACCTGGGGCGCACCCATGCGGCGGCCGGGGACCACAAGACGGCGGTGGCCGACTTCGGCCGGGCCATCAAGCTCCTGGAGGGCCTGGCAGAGGCCCACTACCACCGGGGTCTGAGCCTCATCGCCGTCTCCCGATTCGAGCAGGCCCTCCAGGACATGCAGACCACCGTCGGCCTGAAGGAGGACTTCCCCGACGCCCGGTTCCAGCTCGGCTACCTGCGCTCCGTCCTGGGGGACAAGGAGGGGGCCGTGGGCGAATTCCGTCGGGGGCTCCAGCTCTACCCCCAGGACTTCAAGACCCTGGGGAAGCTCACCGCCCTCGACCGCGAGCTCGGCCGTCCCCGGGACGTCGTCCGGACCCTGCGCCGGTTCCTCCGCGAGAGCCCGGCGCACCGCGAGGCCCTGGACATGCTCTGCGAGTTCCACCGCGAGACAGGGAGGGAACGCCTGATCCCGCGTGCCTACCGGCGCTTCCTCGCGGCGCGTCCCGCGGACGGGATGGTCCACGCCCTCCTCCTGCGCGAGTTCCTGCGCCTGCAGCGGCTGGGCGAGGCCATCGACGAGTGCGAACGCTACCTGTCCCTGCGCCCCGACCGCCTGGCCACGGTGCTCCAGCTGGGCAGTATCCACCTGGAGCGCATGGACCTCCCCCGGGCGGTGGACGCCTTCGAGCGCGCCGTCCGCCTGGACCCGCGAGCCAAGCTGGCCCACGAGAAACTGGCGCGCCTCTACCGGGAGATGGGCCGGGACGAACAGGCCGACGCGGAGTTCCAATGGCTCCTCCAGCAGGAGCTGGAGGGGGGGTAAGGAGTCGGCCTATGGGTGTCGCGCGGTGACGACCGTGCGGATCCCCCCCCGCACGAAGAAGTCTCCCACCACCTCGATGCGCCGTGGTTTCAGGGCCCGCACCAGGTCGTCCAGGATCCGATTGGTGACCGCCTCGTGGAAGTGGCCCTGGTCGCGATAGGCCCAGAGATACTGCTTCAGGGACTTCAACTCCACGCACAGGGCGTCGGGCACGTACCGGATCCGGACGGTGGCGAAGTCCGGCTGTCCCGTCATGGGGCAGAGGCACGTGAACTCGGGACAATCCATGGCGATCTCGTAGTCCCGTTCGGGGGTGGGGTTCCGGAACGTCCTGAGACGTCTCGTGGGCCTGGTGGGCATGGCCTGCTCCGGGTAGGGTCTTGAAATCCCACGGTCCCGGACACCATACTGTCCTCGGTGTCCGATTCCTAGGGCAGAGAGGCGGGGACTCCCAGCATGGCAACGCAATTCGTGCCGGTACTGGCGCTGGCCACCACGGGTCTGGTCGCGGCCGCGACGGTGCCCTCCCTGGTCATCCGTTCGAACCAGCAGTGGGCCTACGTGGCCCTCCGCGTCGCTGCCCCGGCGGAGGCCATTCCGGGCTCCCCCTGGGCCGTCGGGCCCGCCGACGCCGGGGGCTACCTCTCGGCCGATGGTGCCCTCGCCACCCACGTCGAGGTCTTCCAGCCCGACGAGGCCGTGTCTCCCTTCGAGGAGGGTCGGGCCATCCCTGTCTCGGGCGACCGCATCCACCAGAGCGTCCGGAAGCTCTACGGGAAGCTGGCCAAGGCGGGCGACCTGATCCACGAGCACATGGGCGTGCACGAGAAGGTGGGGGAGGAGGCCTGGGAAGCGGACGTGAAGCCGGGCTTCGTCGGTTCCATGATCAAGCGATTCCTGGCCGAGGGAGGAGACCCCCTGGCGGACCCCGCGATCCTGGCCGAGTGGGCCCGTCAGCACCAGGACGTGGCCCGCGAGGCGCTCCACCGGGCGGCGGGGGAGTAGGCCGGCCCACCCGTCCGTCGTCGCTCGCTGCGCAACCTCCGGTTGCTCACTCATTCATCGAACCGGTATCCCACCCCGTGGACGGTCACGATGTGCCGCGGGTGGGAGGGGTCCTCCTCGATCTTCCGCCGGAGGTTCTTGACGTGGAAGTCCACGGTCCGGGTGGTCGGGTAGGCCTGGTATCCCCAGACCGCGTTCAGGAACTCGTCCCTGGGAACCACGCGGCCCCGACGCGAGACCAGGTAGCGGAGCATCCGCGCCTCGAGGGGGGAGAGGGGCACCGGCTCCCCCGCGCCCCTGCGCGCCCGGTAGGCGGCGAAGTCCACCTCCACGTCCCCGATGTACACCCGTTCGGCAGCCCCGGCCGGCGCGGAGGCGGACTCCCCGCGGCGGAGCACCGCGCGCACCCTGGCCACCAACTCGCGCACGCTGAAGGGCTTGGTCACGTAGTCGTCCGCCCCCAGCTCCAGCCCCACCACCCGGTCCGTCTCCCGGTCCCGGGCCGTGAGCACGATGACCGCCGAGGGGAGCGCCTCGGACCTGAGCCGCCGCAGGACCTCCAGGCCCGGGAGGCCCGGAAGCATGAGGTCCAGGATCACCAGCCCCGGCCGGAGGCGCCGTGCGGCCTCGAGGCCCTCGAGACCGCCGGAGGCCACCTCCACCTGGAAGCCCTCGGTCCGGAGCTTGTCCGCCAGGGCGACCCGGATGGACTCCTCGTCCTCGACGACCAGGACCGTGGTCATGTCGATCCCACCGGGAGCCGCAGGCGGAAGGTGCTTCCCTGGCCGGGGACGGATCGCGCCAGTTCCAGCTCGCCGCCGTGATCCCGGGCGATGCGCCTCGAGAGCCAGAGCCCCAGCCCCACGCCCTTGAACTCGTGGGTCGCCGAGGGGACCCGGTAGAAGCGCTCGAAGATACGGCCCGCGTGCTCCGCCGCGATGCCCACCCCGCGGTCCTCCACCTCCAGGCAGGCCCAGGCCCCCCGAGCGGACACGGTCAGCTCCACCGGGTAGCCCATGCCATACTTGAGGGCGTTCCCCAGGAGGTTGTCCACGACCCGGCGCAGGGCCTCCGGGTCCCCCCGCACCGGCGCGGGGGCAGCCGCCACGAGGGAGACCGGGGCAGGCGCCCGCGAGGCGGCGCCCCCCTCCTCCGCGGGCCCGAGCCCCTCCACGGCCTGGCGCGCCAGGGCCGCCAGGTCCACCGCCTCCGAGCGGTGGCGCAGGCTGCCCCTCTCGGCCCTGGAGGCCTCCAGGACGTGGTCCACCAGCCGGCCCAGCCTCTCCGCCTCCCGGGCCATGCGCCGGTGATAGTCCGCCGCCTTGGCCGCCTCCACCGGGTCCTCGCAGAGGATATCCGCCATGAGCCGGACCGCCGCCACCGGGGAGCGAAGCTCGTGAGCCACGGTATCCACGAACTCCGCCTGCGAGCGCGCGTCCGCCACCGCGCGCCGCACGGCCAGGAACGTGGCAACCAGGGCCGCGGCGACGGCCGCCAGCGAGGCCGCCAGGACCAGGCCCAGGGCGCGCTCGCGGCCAGCCAGGGCCTCGGATTCGTCGGGCGCCTCCGCCCTGAGGCCCCAGAACGCGAAGGGCCCAGCCGGAAGGACCGCGGCCCCCTCGTCACCCTCCACCAGCCCCACGGCCCCCGCCCCCTCCCGGGACGCCAGGACGAGCCGACCCTCGAGCCGGCCGCGGACCTCCTCCAGGTCCACCTGGGCCCCCACGACCTCGCCCGCGGGCCCCCGCGCCCACGCGACATAGCGGGGACGGCCCGCCACCCGCCGGGCCAGCCGCCCCGCCCCCGGTCCGGCCCCTCGGACCTCCGGCAGCACGTGGGCCCGCAGGAACTCCACGAACTCGGCGCCGGCTCGCGCGCGGGCCAGGGCCTCCGGGTCCCCGGTCGCCAGGGCCTCCTGGGCCGCTCGCTGCAAGGCCTCCCGCTGGTAGTCCGCCATCCCGAAGCTCCCCCGTGCGAGGCGATCGAGCAGGTCTTCCAGTACCGCCACCCCCCCGGCGGCATCGAGGGCGGCGCGCCGGGCCTCCGCCAGCCTGAGCAGGGCGTAGGCGGCCAGCGGGGTCCCGGCCAGGTCCAGGTCCCGTCCGTGGCGCTCCACCACCTCGCGGAAGGCCTCGGCCGCCGCCTCGAACCGGCCCGCGCGCATCTCCGCGCTCCCCGCCGCGTGGAGGAGGACCGCCCTCGGTGACCCCCCGGGGAAGTCCTCGAGCAGCTCCCGGTAGGCCTGGGCCGCCGCGGCGGGGTCCTGCCGCACGTACTCGAGGTCCTCCGGCCAGGCCAGCGCGTCCAGGAGGCGCGCGACCTCCCCCCGAGGGGGCTCCGGGGGCGGCGGGCCCTCGGGGCCGAGACGAGGGACGAGCGCGCCGCCGTCGGCCCCCACCACGAAGGGCCGCCCCACCAGGGGCAGTTCCCCCGCCCGCGCCGCCAGGGACGCGAGGCGCTCGGGCCTGCCGAGGTCCGCCTCGGAGGCCAGCCCCGCCAGGGCCGCCTCCACCTCGGCCGCCAGGGCCCATGCGGCCTCCGAGGCGCGCCCCTCCAGGGCCCGGGCCGCCGCCCGGGACCGGGCCTGGGCGCGCACACGCTCCGACTCCAGGGAGCGCCAGCCCAGGGCCGCGAGGATCGCCGCCGGGAGGGCGACCCCCAGGACCAGCAGGGCGGCAAGTCCCACCGGGTGTGCGGCACGACGAGGCATCAGAAGCCCAGGTAGCCCTGGAGGCCCTCCAGGTCGTGCCTGCGGTTGCGTTCCCCGAAGTAGTCCTCGCAGGCCCCCGAGAGCCTGCGGGCGCGGCCCCGGGCCTCGCTCGCCAGGAAGACGTAGAAGCGCCACAGGTCCCGGTGGCGCTCGTGGAGCACCTCCACCTCGCGCACGTGCAGTCCCTCCAGGGGGCGCGCCGGCCCCCGATCCACCCGCACGGGGACCCGGGCCTCCTTGAGGGCCATGCTCGCGGCGGGGCAGTAGACGATGACCTGCCCCGGGGCCAGGCCCGCCGACCGTTCCAGGTCCGCCTCCGCGCGCTCCCGGGAGGCCAGGTCCTCGTGGTAGCGCGCCACCAGGTCGCGCTGCTTGGCCTCCCCCACGTCCCGGGTGAGGACGTAGGCCCGCTTGTGCAGCCGTCGGGCCTCGACCCGGCGCACCAGGTCCACCAGGACGGGCTCGTCGGCGTAACGGTCCCGGAGGACCTGGAAGAGCCCCTCGTCCTTCAGTTCGTAGAGGTCCTCCAGGCGCAGGCCTCGCGCCACGGCCAGCTCCACCGCCCGCGAGATCATCGCCCCGCTGGCCACCTTGGCGTGGTGGTAGTAGACCCGCTCGGAGAGGAAATAGCGGATGCGCAGGAGGTGGATGACCTCGCTGATGGCGTCCGCGCGGACGATGCCCTCCTTCTGGGCGTCCAGGGCGAGGCGCCCCCCGTCCTCGATGAAGTAGCGGAAGATCCGCTCGTCGTAGCGTACCCCCAGACCCGAGAAGTAGGCGTCCCGGGCGAGGTAGTCCAGGAGGTCCGCCCCGATGGCCCCCCGCACCACGTCGGAGGCCAGGGGCGGATTGCCCTCCCCGACGAGGACCGCCTCCACGTCCCGGGTCAGGCCCGAGCGCCGGAGGACTCGGCCCAGGCCCCCGCGCCGGAGGAAGAGGCGGGTCCGCTCCGCCCCGTCGTGGCGCTCGAAGATGCGGCGCTCGTCCTCGAGGGTGTGGCCGAAGGGGATGTGCGTCACGTCGTGGAGCAGGGCCGCGGCGGCCACGACCTGCCGCGAGGCCGGATCCCCCCCCAGGCCGTCCCAGATGCGCAGCGCCAGGTGACACGTCCCCAGGCTGTGCTCGAAGCGCGTGTGGACCGCCGAGGGATAGACCAGGTAGGCGGTCCCGAGCTGCTTGATCCCGCGCAGGCGCTGCACCTCCGAGGTGTCCAGGACCTCCAGGAGGGGGCCGCGCGGGAGGGAGATGTCCCCGTGGACCGCGTCGCGGAAGACCTTCGTCCCCGAGGCGCTCACGGGCTGAGCAGGATCTCCGCCAGGGGCGGACTGAGGGTCGAGGAGAAGGGCGAGCCGGGGACCGAGGAGGCGTCCAGGAGGCCCGTGGTGCCGTCCAGGTCCAGGACGGAGATGGAGGCCCCGTCCCGGCGGGAGACCAGGACCTTCCCGTGGTGGAAGCGGAGCCGTGGCTCCCCCGCGCCTCCCAGGACCGTGGCCGTCCCTCGGGGGGTGAGCGCCCCCGTGGCCGGGTCGCGGTCGTGGACCGCCACCCGGCTCCCCCCGTCGTCCCAGGCGACCAGGTACCGATCGGCGGCCCGGTCCACCTGGGCCCCCGACCCGGTGAAGGAGGCCGAGGACACGACCACCGGCACCCCGGTGGAAGGGACCTCGTAGACCGCGAGCCCGCCGCCGGCCAGGACCACGGCAAGCCGGTTCGCGTCCACCATCAGCTCCGCCGGGGCTGCCGCCACGGGGACGGGCGTCCCCGGGACGCGGGTCAGGACCCCGGCGGCATCCACGGACAGGACCGCGAGCTCTCGCGTCCCCTCCAGTCCCACGTAGACCCTGGAGCCGGTGTCGTCGAAGGCGAGCCGCGCGGGGCGCGAGGCGGCACCGCCGCCGGTGGCATAGGGTGAACCCGCCAGGGGCGAGAGCCGCCCGGAGATCGGGTCCACGGCGTAGGCGCTCACGCTCCCCGCGTCCGGGTTGAGGACGTAGAGACGGCCGCCCTGGACGGCCAGCCGCCCGGGTCGGAGGCCATGGTTCAGCCGGAGGTCCGCCACCTGGAAGGCCCCCCCCGGCGCGGCCTCCAGGACGGCCACGTGGGTGGCCCCGCCGCAGGAGACGCAGAGCCGCGAGCCCAGCAGGGCCAGCTCGTAGGGGCCCGGCTGGCTCAGGGCGACGGGGGATCCGGCCGCGACCGAGAGGACGCCGCTGGTCGAGTTCACGCCCAGCACCGCCACCGAGGAACCGCCGTCCTGGCCCACGAAAAGCCGCTCGCCATCGAAGGCCATCCGCGTGGGCTGGGCCCCCCCGGTGGCGAGGGTCGAAGGCAGGCCCAGGACCCCCGTGGCCGGGGCCACCCGGAACGAGGCCACGCGGCCTGCCGCCGGGTGGGAGGCGAAGAGGAACTGCTCACCGTAGGTGAAGGCCGCCGCGAGCGTGGACTCCTGGCCGTCGGGGGTCGTGAGCGTCAGGTCCACCGTGGCGGCCACGCTGGAGGCGGGGGTGAGGGCGACGAGCCGGGTGGAGTCCAGGCCCCTGAGCTCCGTGGCGGCGGCGCCCCCGACACGGAGCGTGGCGCCGGCGGCGAGCCCCGTCCCAGTGACCGTGATCCGGGTCCCGCCGGCGCGGGCCCCGCGGGCCGGGTCCACGGAGGCCAGGGCCAGCGCGGCGGAGTAGGTGTAGCCGCGGGCCAGGGTGCTGGACTTCCCCGAGGCCGTGTTCGTCACCACCACGTCCACCGGCCCGGGGCCCGCCCCCGCGGGGACGGTGGCCCGCACCTCTTGCGCGGAGACCACTGTGACGCCCGAGGCGGGCCGGGTGTCGAGGAGCACCCCCACCCCGGCCGGGTCGAACTGCACCCCGGCGATGGTCACCGCCGTCCCACCCGCCACCGGGCCCTGGGCCGGGGCCAGCGAGGAGACGAAGGGCCGGTCCGACTCGAGGACATAGGTGAAGGCGCCGGGGAGGCGGTTCGAACGCCCCCGCGAGACGACCTTCAGGTCCGTCGGGCCCGCGGTCCGTCCCCGCGGCAGCGTTCCCGTGATGGCCACCGACCCGGACCGGGAGGTGATGACCAGGGGCTCTCCCCCCACCAGGACCTGGGCGCCGTGGCCGAAGTGGCGGCCCGTGATCCTGAGGGGGATCCCCCCGTCCAGGGGCCCGGTGGCCGGGTCCAGGCCCTGGACCTTCGGGGGCTCCGGGGCGCACCCCCCCACGGCGAGGAGCGCCACCGCCGCGAGCAGGGTCCTGGCGGTGGGGCCATGCACTAGGCCGCCTCGTGGGCGTGGGCGTGGGCGTGGGCGTGGGCGTGGGCGTGGGCGTGGGCGTAGCTCGTGGCTCGTGACTCGTGACTCGTGCCCGAGTTCGTGTGCGTGTGCGTGGCCGTGGCCGTGGGCATGGGCGTGATCGTCTTCGTGGGCGTGTTCGTGGGGGTCCCGTTCACCTACACGTCCCTCCTTCGCACCTGGATGCCCCTGGACTCCAGCCGCTCCACGAAGGGCCCCGGCGGGACCGCCACCTCCAGGGGCCGCGCCCCCGGTGCCAGCTCGCCCGCTGCGCACTGGGCCACCACGATGGCCGCCGGGAAGGCGGTGGTGCGCTCCATGGCGGTGAAGCCCGTGATCGGGTCGTGGACCTCGTGGACCTCCAGCTCGAGCCGGTGGGGCCGGCCGGAGCGCTCGCCCTCCGCCACCACCCGCAGCACCACTCGGTCCGTGACCTCGGGGTAGCGCAGCCGCTCCTCCAGCAGGGCGTGGAGCAGCTCGCGGGGCGCCACGCTCGCGGAGCGGAGCGCCACGGGCCGCGTCTCCAGGAGACCCAGTTCCGCCAGGAGCCGCAGCTTCTCCAGGTGCCCCGGATAGCGCACGGTCTTGTAGTCCAGCTCCGCCAGGCGCCCCTCCAGGGTCCAGGGCAGGGTGGAGAGGCCCCCGCTCGTGATGAAGGCCTCGCAGCGCCCCACGGGCTCCTCGAAGACTAGCTCCTCGGGCTCCGTGAGGGCCTCCACCTCCACGCGCCGAGCGCCGCGAAGGACCTGGGCGGGCCCCGTGTACTCATTGGTCAGGCCCTCCGGGCTGAAGACCAGCTTGTAGCCCAGGGGTCCCACCGGCCGTTCCGGCAGCCCGCCGCAGCGGACCCGGAGGCGGTACGTCCGGTCCTGCTGGCCCAGGGCGTGGACCGCCAGGGTGTTCCCCAGTCCCGGGGCGAGCCCGCAGTCGGGGACCACCGTCACCCCGGCCGCCTCGGCCTCCCGGTGCATGGCGTGCTGGGTGCGCACCACCCCGGTGTTCCCCCCCAGGTCCGCGAGGTGACAACGTCCGGCGATGGCCGCGCGCGTCACCTCCACGTTGAAGCGGTAGGGGAGCGCCGAGAGGGCCGCGTCCTGCCCCTCCAGGAGCCCACGCACCGCCACCGGGTCGCCCGCGTCCAGGGCGACCCCCCGTGCGACGTCGCGGGAGGCCAGCCGGTTCACTCGAGCGGCGGCCTCCCGCGCGCGGACCGCGTCCGCGTCGGCCAGGAGCACCGAGGCGGCGCCCCCATGCACCGCCAGGTCGTAGGCCGCCGCCGTCCCCTGCCGCCCCGCCCCCAGCACCACGTATCGGTTCATGGCGACCAGGATGGGGGCGCCAGCGGCCTTGTCAACTCGACACCCTCCTTGATCGCGGCCGGGGGCGTGGACGTGGCCGTGGCCGTGGACGTGGCCGTGGCCGTGATCGTGGCCGTGGCCGTGGGCGTGGCCGTGGACGTGGCCGTGATCGTGGCCGTGGCCGTGGCCGTGGCCGTGGACGTGGCCGTGGACGTGGCCGTGGACGTGGCCGTGGGCATTCGTGGTCTTGTCACGCCAGGGGCACCCGCTATAATCACCCACGGCTCGTTGAGATTGATTCTCATTTTCAGGTGAGGTCCCCGCCATGCGTCACGCCGTCCTCCTCTGTGTCGTCGCGGGCCTGTCTACGGGCTGCCCCGGGCCCGCGACGGCACCGGCCTCGCCTGAGTTCCCGGCCGCCGGCCCCGCCACCGCGGCCGGCCCTGCCCCTTCGGAGGAGGACCAGGCGCTCCAGGAGGTCATGGGCTCCCTCCAGCTCGTGCGCACCGAGTACAGGGACGCGGTGCGTGAGGGACGGGTCGCCGATGAGGTGGAGTACGGCGAGTCCCTCCTCTTCCTCGAGCAGGCCCTGTCGCGATTCGCTCGCCTCGAGCCCGCGCTGCGGGGGCTGGACCCCCAGGCCGCCGGGTCCCTGGGGCAAGACCTGAAGGCCCTGGAGACGCTCGTGCGGGTGAAGGGCCCCGTGGAGCAGGAGGAGGCCCTGGTGGCTCGCCTCCTGGAGGCCCTGACCGGCCGGCTCTCGGCCCAGGTGCCGCCGGCGGCGCGCGGGACCCTGGACGCCATCGCCCGCGCCGAGGCGGCCATCGTGGCCGAGCAGGTGGTGGACGGCTACCGGGTCGGCGTCTTCCTCTGGCCTCCGCACGCCCTCCGCGAGGCCTCCGGGGGGACCCGGGCCGCGCCGCCGGGGGCCACCGCCTTCGTGGGGGTCTGCCTGCGGGAGGAACGGACCCAGCGCTCGCTGCCCGGGGCCTCCGTCACGGTCCGCGTGGGGGAGCGGCGCTTCGACCTCGAGCGCTGCTGGGGCGACTTCGAGTGCTACGGGGCCAACCTGGAACTGCCCGAGTGCTCGGCCAGCGTCCCCTGGACCCTCGCCGTGGAGGTGGAGCCGCCGGCCTACTGCCGCCACGGGGACATGCTCGCATCCTTCGTCCGCCCCGCGAAGGCGAGCTTCGCGGCCCGGGGGTCCGCGCTCGAAGGCGAACCGCCCCGCCCGCGCCCGGCGGACTACGCCGTGGGCGAGGACGTCCTCCAGGCCCTCGTCGAATCCCGCGAGGTGGTGGAGGCTGGACCCTACCGGGTGGGGCTCATCACCGAGGCCCCGGAACCGATCTGGTGCTGGGACCAGGGGGCGCCGGCCCTGCGGCCCGTGAAGGAGACGGACACCCACCACCTGGAGGTGGTCCTCCTCGAGGCGGCCTCGGGGCGCATGGTCTCGGGCGCCGAGGTGAGCCTGCGCCTGGACGACGACGCCCATGGGGCGCACCTGGAGTTCCCGCTCTACGGCCTGCTCTCGGTCTTCTACCACTACGGCAACACGGTGGCCGTCCCGGACGGAGACTACCGGGTGGAGGCGCGGATCCGCCCTCCCCGGCTCCTCTACCTGGGGCTGGCGCCGGTCTTCACCGCCGAGGAGGTGGCGCGCTTCCGGTGGGTCAAGGGAGGGGCGGGGTGAGGCCCCTCGGCCTAGGTCGCCGTAAAACAATCACTGACTACATTCGGCCGGCTGCGGCGGCGCGATGCGTCGTCGCTCGTCGTCGGAATGGCTCTCCGTTGCCATTGCTCCTCCTCGCTCCTGGCCTCGCGCCGCCTCGCTCGGCCTCGGTGTTTCACGCAGTGATTGTTTTACGACTCCTCACGCTGGTCCTGGTCCTGGTCCTGGCGGTCCCGGCGTGGCCGGCGACGGCCGGCGAGGGCGTCCGCGACCCGGCGGCGGAGCTGGCCGAGCTGAAGGGCGGCCTGGCGAGGGCCGACCGGGCATACCGGCGCGGGGAACCCGAGTCGGCCCGCCAGGCGGTGGTGGACGGCTTCGCCCGCTTCGAGTCCACGGAGGTGCACGACCGGCTGGCGGTGCGCTCGCCCGCCCTCTACCGCGAGCTGGAGTCGGAGTGGGTCGGTCTGGCGGCCCTGGCGCGCGAGGTGGTGCCCTACGACCGGTTCGAGGCGCGCTGCCGGAGGCTGGAGCGCCTGCTGGAGCAGGCCCGCGCCGAGACGGCGTCCACCTCGGACCACGCGGCCGCGGCCTTCAACGCCTTCCTCATCATCCTCCGGGAGGGCCTCGAGGCCCTCCTCATCATCGCGGCCCTGGCGGCCTACCTGCGGAAGGTCGGGCGCGCGGACCGCCTGCGGCACCTATGGGTCGGCGCGGCCGCCGCCGGCGCGGCCAGTCTGGGGCTCTGGCTCGTGGCCCGCGGCCTGGTCCGGATGAGCGGCGCGGCGCGGGAGGCCATCGAGGGCGGGACCATGCTCCTGGCCACCGCCGTCCTCTTCTGGGTCTCGTACTGGCTGATCTCCAGGGCCGAGGCCGCGCGGTGGCAGGCCTTCGTCCGGGAACAGGTGGCGGGGGCCCTGCGCTCCGAGCGGACCTGGGCCCTCGCCGTGGTGTCCTTCCTCGTGGTCTTCCGCGAGGGCTTCGAGACGGTCCTCTTCTACGAGGCCCTCCTGGGGGACGCGGGCGGGGGCCCCGTGGCCCTGGGGCTTTGCGCCGGGATCCTGGCGCTCGGCCTGGTCTACCTCGGGATGTCCCTCGTCGGGCGCCGGATCCCCCTCCGGCCCTTCTTCGCGATCACCGGCGGCCTGCTCTACCTCCTCGCCTTCAAGTTCGCCGGCGACGGGGTGGTGGAACTGCAAGAGGCCCTGCTCGTCCCCGCCACGCGCACCGCCTGGGTCCCGGACCTCCCCTGGGCAGCCGCCTGGCTGGGGATCCACCCCACCGTCGAATCCGCCATGGCCCAGGCCCTCCTCGTGGTGGCGGCGGTCGCCGCCCTGGTCCTCCTCGCCCTCCCCGCCCAGGCGAACCCCCAGGGAGGAGGCGAGGACACACCGGCGGACGGCCCGGCCGGCGGCCTGGCGGCTCCGGTCGCCATGGTGGCCCTGGGGGCGTGGCTCGGGTTCGCGGTCCTGGCGAGGACGGACGCCCCCTGGGCCATGCTCCCCGAGGACGGACTCCCCGCGGAGATGGCCTCCCTGCGGAATCCCCTGGGCGCCGACCCCGCGGCCCTGGCCGTCGGGCGTGCCCTCTTCGCTGCCCACTGCGCGAGTTGCCACGGGGAGGGCGGCGCCGGCGATGGGCCCGCCTCCCGGGGCCTGGACCCGGCCCCCGCCGACCTCCGGGGGCCCACGGTGCGCCGCCACACCGACGCCTACCTCCACTGGCGACTCAAGCGGGGGAAGAAGGGCACCGCCATGCCCTCCTTCGACGCCAGCCTGAACGACCAGGATCGTTGGGCCCTCATCGCCCACCTGCGCGAACGGGCGCGCTAGTGCCCACGGGGATCGGCTACCGCGCCCTCCGCGAGGGGGCCGGCCTCGTGGACCTGGGCCTCCACGGCGAGGTCCGGGCCAGGGGCGCCGACGCCCCTTCCCTCCTGGACCGGCTCCTCACGAACTCCATCGCCCTGCTTTCCCCCGGCCGGACCTGCCGGGCGGCCCTCCTCACGCCCAGGGGGAAGTTCCTCGCCCTGATGCAGGTCCTGGCCCTCGAGGATCACCTGCTCCTGCGCGTGGCCGGGGGCGTCGAACGGGCCAGGGCCACGGCCGAGCGCCTGGGGCGCTACGTGTTCCTGGACGACGCGGCCTTCGAGGACGCGTCCGGCGGGCCCTGCTGCGTGGGCCTCCATGGCCCGCGCGCGCGGGAGGTCCTGGCCGCCGTCCTGGCGTCGCCGCCCCCGCCGGGCGTCCCGGGACCGGGGGAGGTCCTGCGTTCCTCGGCGGCGGGCGTCCCCTGCACCGTGGTGGCCGTGCGGGACCTGGGCGAGGAGGGATTCGAGCTCGGCGCCGAGGCGTCTCGCATGGATGCGCTCCGCTCGGCCCTGGGGGCCCACCCGGCGGTCCGGCCCGTGGACGTCGCGGCCTGGGAGACGGCCCGCATCGAGGCCGGGACCCCCTGGCCTGGCGCCGAGCTGGACGAGGAGGTCATCCTCAACGAGGCGGGGCTCCTGGACGCCGTCTCCTTCCAGAAGGGCTGCTACGTGGGCCAGGAGGTGGTGGCACGTATCCATACCTACGGCGAGCCCCCCCATGCCCTCGTGGGCCTGGTCCTGGAAGGCGAGGCGCCCGCGGCCCCGGGGACGGCCCTCCGGCACGACGGGCGGCGGGTGGGTCGCGTCACCTCTTCGACCCTCTCCCCGGCCCTCGGCTCCCCCATCGCCATGGCCTATGTCGCGCGGGCCCACAAGGCCCCGGGAACGTGGCTGGAGGCGGGTCCGGGGGCGACCGGCCCCTCCACCCGCGTCCGGGTCTGCCGCCTACCCTTCCCATCGCCGACGGCCTCCCGGCCGTAGACGCCCCGCGCCCGCGGTATCATCCCCTCCGCGTGGCCGACCCCGTCCGTTACATCGACCGCCTCACGGGCCGCATCGAGACGGAGCGCATCTTCGGCGAGGGCGCCCTGCGCTTCGTCTACGGCGCGGGCCGCGGACACCGCCTGGCGCGGAGGCTGCTCCGCACGCGGGGCCTGAGCCACCTCTACGGGGCCTGGCAACGCTCGACCTGGAGCCGTCAGCGGGTGCGGCCCTTCGCCGACGCGCTGGGCATCGACGTGGCCGAGGCCGAGCTCCCCCTAGAGGGCTATCCCACGCTGGACGCCTTTTTCACGAGGCGGCTGCGGCCCGGGGCACGGCCGGTGGACCCCGGTCCCGAGGCCCTGGTCTCCCCCTGCGACGCCCGGACCCTCGTCTTCCCCGCCCTCCACCGGGGACTCGTCCCCCTGAAGGGGGGCAGCTTCCCCCTCGAAGAGGTCCTCCGGGACCGGGGACTCGCGGCCCGCTACCGGGGTGGGGACGTGGTGGTCCTGCGCCTCGCCCCGGCGGACTACCACCGCTTTCACTTCCCCGACGACGGGGTCCCCGGCCCCCCCCGGTGGATCGGCGGGGCCCTGGACAGCGTGCACCCGGTGGCCCTCCGCTCCGGGGCCTCTTCCTTCTGCGCGAATCGCCGGGCGGTGACCCGGCTGGAGTCCCGAGGGTTCGGGGACCTGCTCCTGGTGGAGGTGGGCGCGCTCTGCGTCGGGACGATCGTCCAGACCTACAGGCCCGGCTGGCCGGTGGCGAGGGGGGAGGAGAAGGGCCTCTTCCGTTTCGGCGGCTCCACGGTGCTCCTCTGCGTGGAGCCCGGCCGCGTGCACTGGGAGGCGGACCTCCTGGCGGGGACGGCCCTGGACCTGGAGACCCTGGTGCGCATGGGGACCCGCCTCGGGACGAGGGCCCAGGGCGACTGAATCGCCTGGAAGCCCCTCGGCGGGCCCGGTATTCTCTGCCCCTCATGGAAGGCCACGAGCTGGGTTGCGGCCGCCGCGCCCTGGGCCTCGGGGCGCGGGGTCCCTTCGCCCTGGCCGGGGCCCGGGAGCACTTCGCCCCGGACCGGACCTGCGCCATCCGCCACGTGCGGCTGGAGGTGGAGGTGGACCCCCGGAAACCCCGTCGCCTGGAGGGGCGTTGCACCACCACCCTGGTCCCCATCCACCCCGAGGTCCGGGAGTTCCATTTCGACGCGGTGGACCTGGAGGTCCTCGCCGTGGAGGACGGCCAGGGGACCCGCCTGGAGCACCGCCACGACGGCCGGCGGCTGGACGTGTCCCTGCCGGGGCCGGGGCGGTCCGGGGAGCCCCTGGACGTGTCCGTGCGCTACCGGGCGGAGCCTCTGCGCGGGATCTACTGGGTGTCGCCCGACGCCCACTATCCCGAGAAGCCCTATCAGGTGTGGACCCAGGGCCAGGACGAGGACTCCCGCCACTGGTTCCCCTGCCACGACTATCCCAACGAGAAGGCCACCACCGAGGTCCTGGCCACGGTCCCCGCGGCCTGCCGGGCCATCTCCAACGGCCGGCTCCTGGAGGTGCGAGGGGAGGGAGACCGGCGGACCTGGCACTGGAGGCAGGACCTCCCCCACGTGGCCTACCTGGTGACGCTGGTGGTGGGGGAGTTCGCCGAGGTCGAGGACCGCTGGGAGGACGTCCCGGTCACCTACTACTGCGTCCCCGGCCGCGAGGCCGACGCGCGGCGGGCCGCCTCGCGGACCCCCGCCGCCATGGCCTTCTTCAGCGACTACACCGGCCGACGCTACCCCTACGCGAAGTACGCCCAGGTCTTCGTGGCCGACTTCATCTTCGGCGGCATGGAGAACACCTCCGCCACCACCCAGACGGACCGGGTGCTCCACGACGAGCGCGCCCACCTGGACTACGACGCCGACAGCCTGGTGGCCCACGAGCTGGCGCACCAGTGGTTCGGGGACCTGGTCACCTGCCGCGAGTGGGCCCACGCCTGGCTCAACGAGGGCTTCGCCACCTACATGGACGCCCTCTTCCGGGAGCACGACCGGGGGACCGACGAGTTCCGCCTGCAGATGCGCGACAACCTGAAGAACTACCTGGACGAGGACTCACGCGCCTATCGTCGCCCCATCGTGACCCACCTCTACGGGGAGCCCATCGAGCTGTTCGACCGCCACCTCTACGAGAAGGGTGCCTGGGTGCTCCACACCCTGCGGGGCGAGCTGGGGGACGGCCCCTTCCGGGACTCCCTGCGCCGCTACGTCGAGCGCCACGCGGGGGGCCACGTCCTGACCCACGACCTGCGCGCCTCCGTCGAGGAGGTGACGGGCCGCAACATGGACGGGTTCTTCCAGCAGTGGGTCCACCGGGGCGGCCACCCGGAATTCGAGGTCGCCTGGGAGTGGGACACCGAGCACCGCGTCTCCCGCTGGCAGGTGAAGCAGGTCCAGAAGGTCGACACGGAGGCCCCCGCCTTCCGGTGCAGGCTCGACCTGGTCCACGGCTGGGGCGCGCGCGTCGACACCCGGAGGGTCGAGATCCAGGAGGTCGCCCACGGCTTCCACTTCCCCCTGGAGTCGCGGCCGGAGTGGGTCGCCTTCGACCACGGCCACCGGGTCCTCAAGACTGCGAAGTTCAGGCGCCCCCGGGAGGCCCTGGCGGCCCAGCTCGAAGGCGACCCCGATTGCCTGGGGCGTATCGAGGCGGCGGAGGCCCTGGGGGAGCTGGCCACGCCGGCGGCGGTGGAGGCCCTGGGGCGCGCCCTCGCGGGCGACCCCTTCTGGGGGGTGCGCGCGGCGGCGGCGGAGGCCCTGGGACAGGTGCGCTCCGGCCGCTCGCGCGAGCTCCTGGTCTCCGGGCTGGACACCCCGCACGCGAAGGCCCGGCGCGCCGTGGTGCGGGCCCTGGGGGAGTTCCGGGACGACCCGGCGGCCCTGGAGGCCCTGCGGCGGCCCGCGGCGGGCGACCCCTCCTGGTTCGTGGAGGCGGAGGCCTTCCGCAGCGCTGGCCGCACGCGCGCCCCCGGGGCCTGGGAGCTGCTCGGGGAGGGCATGGGGCGCGAGTCCCACGACCAGGTGATCCGCCGGCAGGCCCTGGAGGGCTACGCGGGCCTCCGGGACGAGCGGGCCCTGGGCCTGGCCCGCGAGTGGATGCGCCCCGGGCGGCCCGAACCGGTGCGTGCCCAGGCGGCGCGCACGCTGGCCTGGCTCGGGCGCGGGCGGCCGGAGGTGGTGGACGACCTGACACCGCTCCTGGACGACCCTTCCTTCCGGCTGCGCATGGCGGTCCTGGAGTCCCTGCGCACCCTGGGGGACGCGCGGGCCGTGGAGGCCCTGGAGCGCCACGCGGCGCGGGCCCTGGACGGCCGGGAGCGGCGCTCCGCGCGGGACGCGGCCCTGGCCCTGCGCGAGGGGAGGGACAAGGGCGAGGACCTGCGCCGGGTGCGCGACGAGCTGGACCGCGCCCGGGAGGAGGTCCGCGGCCTGCGGGACCGCATCGAGCGAATGGAGGCGCGCCAGCCGGGGGGAGGGGGAGGCCAGACGCGGCCACGCCCACGGTCACGCCCACGCCCACGCCCACGGTCGCGCCCACGGTCACGCCCACGGCCACGCCCACGGTCGCGCCCACGGCCGCGCCCACGTCCACGCCCACGCCCACGGCCGCGCCCACGCCCACGGCCGCGCCCACGCCCACGCCCACGCCCACGACCGCGCCCACGCCCACGGCCGCGCCCACGCACACGGCCACGCCCCCGTCCACGTCCACGGCCGCGCCCACGCCCACGTCCACGGCCGCGCCCACGCACACGGCCGCGCCCACGCCCACGCCCACGCGCAATCGGTGGACTCTTTCAGCGAGGCGGTCTAGAGGCGCACCGGCAGCGGCCTGGCGAGGCGGATTCCGCGAGGCGAGACCCGGGCGCGCCAGGCCAGGACCTCGACCCCCGCGGCGGCTGCCTCCCTCAGGGTGCGGCCGTAGAGCGGGTCGATGGCGTCGGCGGGGGCCACCTCCCGGCAGTCCCCACGGGCCACGAGGAAGACCAGGACGCCCCGTTCCCCGGCGCGCACCCGACGCGCCAGCTCCCGCAGGTGCCGGGTCCCCCGCTCGGTCACCGAGTCCGGGAAGAGGGCCCGGCGTCCCTCCGCCAGGGTCACGTTCTTCACCTCGACCCAGGCCCGAGGCAGGCGCCTCCCTTCCATGAGGAAGTCCGCGCGGCTCCCCTCGGCCCCGTAGGGGACCTCGCCGCGGACCCTGGAGTAGCCCGCCAGCTCCGGGACGCGCCCCTCCCGGAGGGCCTCGCCCACCACGGCGTTGGCGCGGCCGGTGTGGATCCCTACCCAGGAGCGCCCCACCCGCACCAACTCCCACGTCCAGCCCAGCCGCCGGCCGGGGGAGTCCTGGCGTGAAACCAGGACCCTGGCGCCTTCGCCCATGCAGCCCCGCATGCTCCCCGGGTTGGGGCAGTGGGCCGTGACCCACCGACCGTCCTCCAGGCGCACCTCCGCCAGGAATCGCTTGTGGCGCAGGAGCAGCCGACCCTCGACCAACGGGGCGGGGAAGCGCACGGCGGCGAGTCTACTCGACGCAATGGCACCGGACGAGCAGCCTTGCAAGCCGCGTCTCGTTGTGCGTCCATCGTCAGGGCATGGACTATGAGCGATACCTGGACTGCATCCACTGCGGGCTCTGCCTCCCCTCCTGCCCCACCTACGCCCAGGAGGGCCTCGAGGCCGGATCGCCGCGGGGCCGGGTCCACCTACTGCGCGCCCTGGCCGACGGGCGCATCGAGGCCGGTTCCCCCGTGACGCGCCACCTGGACTCCTGTCTCGTGTGCCGGGGTTGCGAGACCGCCTGCCCCAGCGGCGTCCAGTTCGGCCGCCTCATGGAGGACTACCGGTCGCGCGCGGCGGCCCAGAGGCAGCCCGAGCGCCTCCGCCGCCTGGTGGACCGGGTCGTGTTCGCGGGCCTGTTCTCCCACCCCCGGCGCCTGGCCCCGGTCTTCGGGGCGCTCCGGCTCTACCAGGAGACGGGGGCCCAGGCCCTGGGCCGCGGCCTGGGCCTCACCCGTCTCCTCCCGGGCCGGCTGCGGGTCCTGGAGGGGCTCCTCCCCCGCCTCCCCCGGCCCGGACCCGCCCTCCCGGAGCGGACGCGGCCCCGCGGCCGCCGGCGCCTGCGGGTGGGATTGCTCGCGGGCTGCGTGGCGCGCTACGTGGCCGGCGACGTGAACCACGCCACCGTCCGCGCCCTGGCCCGGGCCGGCTGCGAGGTCCTGGTGGCCCCGGGGCAGACCTGCTGCGGGGCCCTGCACGCCCACGCCGGATTCCTCGAGACCGCGCGGGAGATGGCCGTCCGGAACGTGGAGGCCTTCCGGGGCGTCGACCGGGTGGTGACGAACGCCGCCGGATGCGGGGCCATGCTGAAGGAGTACGGCCACCTCCTGGAGGGCGGCCCCCACGCGGCCCAGGCCGCCGACCTCGTCGCGCGCGCCCGGGACGTCCACCAGGTCCTCGTCGAACTGGACGCCAGGCTGCCGCGGCACGCACGACTGGAGGCCCGGGTGGCCTACCATGACGCATGCCACCTGGCGCACGGCCAGGGGGTGCGCCGGGAGCCGCGCGAGATCCTCTCCCGGATCGGCGGCCTGGAGCTGGTCCCCCTGGAGGAGAGCGACCTGTGCTGCGGATCCGCGGGGGTCTACAATGTGACCCATCCGGCCCAGGCCCTGGGCCTGGGGTGGCGCAAGCTGGACCGCATCGCGGCCAGCGGCGCCCGCGTCGTGGCGGCGGCGAATCCAGGGTGCGTCCTCCAGATCGCCTCCCTGGCCCGCCGCCGGGGGATGGACCTGGAGGTGGTGCACCCGGTCCTGCTGTGGGAGCGGGCGGCCCGCTCGCGGAAGAGGTGAGGGCACGGTGGACCGCACGGCGACCCTGCTGGGGCTCCTGGAGGAACGGGTCCTGGTCCTGGACGGGGCCATGGGCACGGCCATCCAGTCCCTGGGGCTCGGCCCCGAGGACTTCGGGGGCCCGGAGTGGGAGGGCTGCAACGAACACCTCTCGCTGACCCGGCCGGACCTCATCCGGGACATCCACCTGGGTTACCTGGACGCCGGGGCGGACATCGTCGAGACGGACACCTTCGGGGGGACGGCCCTGGTCCTGGGGGAATACGGCCTGGCGGGACGGGCGCCGGAGATCAACCGGGCCGCCGCCCGCATCGCCAGGGAGGCGGCCGACGCAAGGTCCAGCCCGGACCGGCCGCGATTCGTGGCCGGTTCCATGGGCCCCACCACCAAGGCCATCTCCGTCACCGGCGGCGCCACCTTCGACGGCCTGGTGGCCCAGTTCCGGGACCAGGCCCTGGCCCTGGTGGAGGGGGGCGTGGACTACCTCCTCCTGGAGACCTGCCAGGACACCCGCAACGTCAAGGCGGGGCTGGTCGGCATCCGGGAGGCCTTCGGCCTCGCCGGCCGGGAGCTCCCCGTGGCGGTCAGCGGGACCATCGAGCCCATGGGGTCCATGCTGGCGGGCCAGACCGCCGAGGCCCTCTGCACCAGCGTCTCCCACGTCCCCCTCCTCTACATCGGCCTGAACTGCGCCACCGGCCCCGAGTTCATGGCGGACCACGTGCGCGCCCTGGCGGAGATGGCCCGCACCCGCGTGGCCTGCGTCCCCAACGCGGGCCTCCCGGACGAGGACGGCCGCTACCTGGAGACCCCGGCCTCCCTGGCGGCGGTGGTCGGCCGCTTCCTCGAGCGGGGCTGGCTGAACCTGGTGGGGGGCTGCTGCGGCACGAACGCGGGCCACGTGCGCGCCCTGGCGGAGGTGGCCGCCCGGGCGAGACCGCGGCGCGAACTGCCGCCGCCTCGCTTCTTCGTCAGCGGCATCGAGAACGTGGAGGTGGAGGAGTCGAGCCGGCCGCTCATCGTCGGGGAGCGCACCAACGTCATCGGGAGCCGGCTCTTCAAGCGGCTCATCGCCCAGGGTGGGTACGAGGAGGCCAGCGAGGTCGGGCGCCGGCAGGTGAAGGGCGGGGCCCAGGTCCTGGACGTCTGTCTCGCCGACCCGGACCGGGACGAGGGCGAGGACATGGAGCGGTTCCTCTCGTTCCTGGTCCGCAAGGTCAAGGTCCCCCTCATGATCGATTCCACCGACGCGGCCGTCATCGAGCGGGCCCTGAAGTGGTGCCAGGGGAAGTCCATCATCAACTCCATCAACCTGGAGGACGGGGAGGAGCGATTCGAGCGGGTGGTCCCCCTGGCGCGACGCTACGGGGCCGCCCTGGTCGTGGGTACCATCGACGAGGACCCGGTGCGGGGCATGGGGGTCACGCGCGAGCGCAAGCTGGAGATCGCCCTGCGCTCCCACGACATCCTCGTCCGGAAGTACGGCGTCCAGGCGGAGGACCTCATCTTCGACCCCCTGGTCTTCCCCTGCGCCACCGGGGACGCCCAGTACCTGGGGTCCGCGGTGGAGACCATCGAGGGCCTCCGGCTCATCAAGCAGGCCCTGCCCCGGTCGCGGACCATCCTGGGGGTGAGCAACGTCTCCTTCGGCCTGCCCCCCGCGGGCCGCGAGGTCCTGAACGCGGCCTTCCTCTACCACTGCACCAAGGCGGGCCTGGACCTGGCCATCGTCAACAGCGAGAGGCTGGAGCGCTACGGCTCCATCCCCGAGGAGGAACGGCGCTCGGCGGACGACCTGCTCTTCCGCACCTCCGACGCCACGGTGGCGGCCTACACCGCCCGCTTCCGCGAGGCCTCGAGCCGCGTCCGGGCGGACCCCGCCACCCTCAGCCTGGACGAGCGCCTCTCCCGCTACATCGTGGAGGGCTCCAAGGACGGCCTGGTGGAGGACCTGGAGCGGAAGCGCGCCGAGGCGGCCCCCCTGGACATCATCAACGGGCCCCTCATGGCGGGCATGGACGAGGTCGGGCGCCTCTTCAACGACAACCGGCTCATCGTGGCGGAGGTCCTGCAGAGCGCCGAGGCCATGAAGGCCGCCGTGGCCCACCTGGAGCGGTTCATGGAGCGGACCGGGTCCGCCGGCCGCGGGGTGGTCCTCCTGGCCACGGTGAAGGGGGACGTCCACGACATCGGCAAGAACCTGGTGGAGATCATCCTCTCCAATAACGGCTACCGGGTCATCAACCTGGGGATCAAGGTGCCCCCCCACGACCTCATCGAGGCCGTGCGCCGCCACCACCCGGACATCGTGGGCCTGAGCGGCCTCTTGGTGAAGTCGGCCCAGCAGATGGTGGTGACGGCGGAGGAGCTGTCCACCGCCGGCTGCTCCGTGCCGCTCCTGGTGGGCGGGGCGGCCCTCTCCAGGACCTTCACCCGGCGGCGCATCGCCCCGGCCTACCACGGGACCGTCCTCTACGCCCGCGACGCCATGGAGGGCCTGGACCTGGCCCACGCCCTCCGGGACCCGGCCCGACGAGCCCAGGTGGAGGTCCTCATCCGGAAGGAGGAGGCCTCCCTCCGGGAGCCCGTGGCGGAACGGCCCGCCGGGCTCGCCCCCTCCGGACGCTCGTCCAGGGTGGGCCTCCTCGCGGAGGCGCCCGCCGCCCCGGACCTGGACCGCCACGTCCTCGCGGACTGCCCCCTGGACGAGGCCTGGAACCACAT
>JACQVX010000032.1 GCA_016209495.1 Planctomycetota bacterium | reverse complement strand
GCTCGGGGCCCGGCGCCAGGGGCGCCAGGGCGCCCACCCCGCCGGCCTCGTTGGCCAGGCCCAGGTCCGCCGCCGTCGCCCCGGGGAGCAGGGACCCGTCCGCCGCCCGGGCCCAGACGGTGACCTCGGCGGCGGACCGCCCATCCGCCGGGAGCACCCGCGGGCGCACCTGGATGCAGGGCGGCTCGGCGATGCCCAGGTAGCGATCGACCGCCCCCGCCGCCACGGTCTGGCGGATCCCGCTCGGCCAGCGCAGCTCGACGGTGGCCGGCCCGCCCGCGTCGCCCAGGCCGAAGCGCAGGGCCGCCTCGTGGGCGCTGGCGTGCTGGCCCCCCAGGGCGTGGACCTGCCCCTGGGTCGTGTGCCCCGGGGCGATCACCCGCACGAGCGCCCCGGCCGCATCGCCCCCGCTGGTGGTGCCCACCAGGCGCACCCCGAGCCAGTGCCTCCCGTCGCCGTGGTCGTTCCGGAGCAGGACCCCGGGGCCGTTGCAGTGGGCCACGTAGAGGTCCAGGTCCCCGTCCTCGTCGTAGTCCGCCAGGGCCAGCCCCCGGCCCACGGCCGCCGGGAAGGGCTCCCGGCCGCCGGGACCCGCCCTGGCCCCCACCTCCTGGAAGAGGCCCCTCCCATCATTGATGTAGAGCAGGTCCCGCTGGGCGTAGGTGGCCCTCGCCTCGAAGGCCTCCACGTTGTCGTAGACGTGACCGTTCGCCACGTAGAAGTCCAGGTCCCCGTCCCGCTCCAGGTCGAGGTAGGCCACCCCGAAGCCCAGGGCGTGATAGGAGGACTCCGCCACGCCCCGCACCGCCGACTCCTCGGCGTAGAGCCCGCCCCCCAGGGCCCGGTAGAGGTCGTTGGGCTCCTTCTGGAAGTTGGTCACCACGATGTCCTCCAGTCCATCCCCGTCCACGTCCCCGGCGTCCACGCCCATCCCGGCCTGGGGCCGCCCGTCCTCCCCGTAGGCCAGGCCCGCCAGGAGGGCCCCGTCCTGGAAATGGCCCGTCCCGTCGTTCCACCAGAGGGTGTTCTCCACCGCGTCGTTCGCGACGTAGACGTCCAGGTCCCCGTCCGCGTCGGCGTCCAGGGTGAGCACCCCCAGCCCCTTGCCCCGCACCGCCGCGACTCCCCGCTCGGCGGAGACCTCCTGGAACCTCCCGTCCCCCAGGTTGCGATAGAGGAGGTCCGGCACGCCCTGGAAGTCGTCCGGGGAGCAGTAGGCGCGCAGCTTCCCCTGGTAGCAGGGCGGGGCCGTGGCGAGGTCGTAGTCCAGGTAGCGCGCCACGTAGAGGTCCAGGAGGCCGTCGCCGTCGAAGTCGCCGAAGGCCGCGGCGGTCCCCCAGCCGGGGTCCCCCAGCCCCGCCTGCCGGGTGACGTCGGTGAAGCGGCCGCCGTCGTTCCGGTAGAGGGCGTCGGGGCCGAAGTTCGTCACCAGGAGGTCCGGGTCCCCGTCGTTGTCGTAGTCCGCCGCCACGGCCCCCATGCCGTAGCCCGCGTCCGCCGCCCCGGCCGCGCCCTCGACGCGGCGGAAGCGGCCGCGCAGGTTCTCGAACAGGACGTTGGGGCCCGCGGCCTGGACCACGTAGAGGTCCATGTCGCCGTCCCCGTCGTGGTCCAGCCAGCACGCCCCGGAACCCATGGTCTCGGGGAGGAGCCGCTCGCCCGTCCCCCCGTGGCGGTGGACGAAGTCGATGCCGAGCGCGGCGGTGACGTCCACCAGGGCCGGCTCTCGCGGGCGCCGCCGGAGGGGGCGGAACGTGTGCCAGACGAGCGCCGCCGACGTCAGGACCACGGCGGCCAGGGCCGCGGCGGCCAGGGCGGACCGTCTAGCGGCCATGCGGGTCCAGGGCCGCGCGGGCCCGCTCCAGGAGCCGCGCCGGGGCGGGGTCCCCCGGGTCGCACTCGGCGGCGAGCCGGGCCAGGCGCAGGGCCTCCTCCGTGCGTCCCTCGTCCAGGGCGCGCCCCCCCTCCTCCAGGGAGCGGGCGGCCCGCTCGCCGCGGTGCTCGGCCAGCCTCCGTTCCCGCTCCCTGGCCTCCAGGGCGCGGAATCGCTCCATCTCCCGGCGCCCCGCCTCCAGGTCCCCACGGCGCAGGAGCGCCAGGGCAAGGCCATAGCGGGCCGCCCGGTCCTCCGGGTCGTCCTCCACCAGGCGGCCGAGGACCGCCATCGCGGCGTCCAGCCGCCCGGCGCGCAGGTGCGCCAGGCCTAGCTGGTAGCGGGCGCGGCGGTGGGAGGAGTCCAGGCCGAGGCAGGCCTCCAGGGCGGCCACGGCCTCGGCGTCCCGACCCGCCGCCGCCAGGGCCTCGCCCAGGGCGTAGCGCGCCTCCGCCAGGGATGGACCCCGCTCCACCGCCGCCTCCAGGGCGGCCACGGCCTCGTCCAGGCGGTGGAGGTTGCGCAGCGCGCTCCCCTGGGCGAGGCGATAGCGCGCCTCCGCGGGGGCCAGGCCCACCGCGGCCTCCAGGTGCCCCAGGGCCTCCTCCTCCCGCCCCGCCCTGGCGTAGATCACCCCCAGGAGATAGCGCGGTTCGGCCGCGCCCGGGTCCGAGTCCGCCATCCCGCGGGCCAGCTCGGCCGCCTCGGCCAGCCGCCCCGCGGCCAGGGCCGCGCGGGCCCGCGCCAGGAGCGGGTCATCCTGGGGCGGGAGGACCAGGGCGATACCCAGGGCCCACAGCGCCAGGCGCGTCATGGGATGTCATGGCGGAAGCGGAAGCCTCCGTCCCGGTACTCCAGCCACGCCGGGCCCGCGTTCCAGTCCCCCAGGGTGTAGACCCGGCGGCCGTCCAGGCGCCGCAGTCCCTCCTCGTGGACGTGGCCGCAGATCACCACCTGGGCCCCGCCGTCGAAGACCCGTCGCAGGGCCCGGGGGTCCACCCCCATGACGGCTCGAGGTTTGGCCCGGACCTCGCGCCGGCTCAAGGCCCGGAGGGCGTCCGCCAGGCCGAACTTCAGGCGGTCCGGGACGGCGCGGAAGAAGGCCCGGGCCGGCCCGCTGCGGATGACCCGCCGCATGGCCTGGTAGCGGGTGTCGGCCAGGCAGAAGCGGTCCCCGTGGGCCAGGTGGACGCGCTGGCCGTCCAGGAGGACCTCCATGCCGTCCGGCGCCAGGCGCGCCCCCAGCTCCGGCCCGAGCTGGAAGTCGCGGTTCCCGTGGACGAGCGTCGCCTCCACCCCGCGCCGGCCCAGCTCCCGGATGGCCTCCACCACGGGTCTGAGTTCAGGCCGGAGGGCGTGGGCCGGCCCCACCCAGTAATGGAAGAGGTCCCCCAGGACGTAGAGGGAGCGGAAGCCCGCCCGGGGAAGGGCGGCGAGGAGGGCGAGGAGGTCCCGGCCCGTCCGGTCCCCGGCGTCCGTGAGGTGCACGTCGGAGAGGAAGGCCGCGGGGAGGTCCATGGCGGGCGATTAGACGCCCGGCCCTGGGCGGGGTCAATGCGGGGCACGCCCACGTCCACGCCCACGAACACGTCCACGAATACGTCCAGGGCCTCGGCCTCGCGAAGCTCGGCCTGCGAGGGCCGCTCGCTCCTGGTCCGGATCGCCCAGATGCTCGGCGGCCTGCGCCGCACAGCGCGCCTACGGCTCCCGCGCGGAGCGCTCGTAGGCGACGAGCATCGCGTTGGCCCGCCCGAGGAGCGTGTGCCCCAGCGCGTGGGCGGCCGGGGCGATGGCGTGCCGGTTCGCCAGGAGGTCGAGGACCGCCCCGCACTCCAGGGCGCTGCCCCGGGCGATGCGGGCGTGGTGGGCGCGGTCCGCCCCGCGCCGGCCGGCCGACTCCGCGATGGAGAGCGCGACGCCCGCGGAGGCACGCGCGAGCTGATCGGCGAGTCCGGCCGAGCCGCGAGGGAGCCGGCGGAGCAGCCCGACGGCGAGGCGGTCGAAGGCCAGGGCGGCCTGGTAGACGCGCAGGCGTTCGTGGTCGAGCGTGGGGACGGCGGGGGTCGTGGACTGTTGGGGAACGGGCTGGGGCATGTGCGTTTTCCTCCCTGCGGGCGAGCACCGCGCCCGCCCCGCACCCGAGGGCGCCGGAGGCGCCTCGGGGGCGGGCGCGGTGCGGGCGCAGGGAGGACGCACGCACGCCCACGTCCACGCCCACGTCCACGCCCACGAACACGTCCACGAACACGTCCACGCCCACGAACACGTCCACGCCCACGACCACGCCCACGACCACGGCCCAGGCCTCTGGCCAACTCCGTCCATTCCCTGGACACCTCTCGGTGTCCTCTGGCACCGCCGGCGGGCACTGCCCGGCGTCAGGGCGGAGACAGGCCACCGAGGAGCCAGTTGCGAGGCCACGGGGACCGGCCCGCCGTTTCCCCACGCGAGACGGGGGGCTTGAATGCAGACGCTGCGGCTGCTCGTCGCCGACGACGAGCCGGACATACACGCCCTGATCGGACGCTGCCTCTCGCCTGGGGCCACGGTCACCACCGTGGGGGGCGGGCGGCCCGCCCTGGAGGCCCTGGAGCGGGAGCCCTTCGACGTCCTGGTGACCGACCTGCGGATGCCAGACCTGAACGGCCTGGACCTGATCCGCTCCGCCCGGTCGCGCTTCCCCGCCATGGGGATCGTCCTGGTCACCGCCTACGGGGGCGACCCGGAGAGCGCCGAGGCCCTCCGCCTGGGGGCCTCCCAGTGCCTGGAGAAGCCGTTCCGCGTGGACGCACTCCTGGAGGCCGTGAGGCGGGCGGCCGCGGCCCGGACGGAGGAGCCCGCGGGCTTCCACGGGATCGTGGGCTCCGGGCCCGCCATGGTGGAACTCCAGCGGAGGATCCGGAGGGTGGCAGGCACGGGGGCCTCGGTCCTCGTTGCCGGGGAGACGGGGACAGGGAAGGAACTCGTGGCCCGCGCCCTCCACCTGGAGTCGGGACGCCCGGGGAACTTCGTCCCGGTGGTCTGCTCCGCCCTCCCGGCGGAGGTCTTCGAGTCGGAGGTCTTCGGCCACGTACGCGGGGCCTATAGCGGGGCCGTGGGCCCACGGGCCGGCCTGGCCCGCCACGCCGCCGGGGGCACCCTCTTCCTGGACGAGGTGGGCGAGACACCGCCGGCTCTCCAGGTGAAGCTCCTGCGCCTGCTCCAGGAGCGGGAGGTGCGCCCGGTGGGTTCCGACCTGACCGAGTCCGTGGACCTGCGCGTCGTCGCCGCCACGAACCGGGACCTGGGACGCGCGGTGGCGGAGGGGGGCTTCCGGGAGGACCTCTACTACCGGCTGCGGGCAGTGACCCTCGTCGTCCCCCCGCTCCGGGAGCGCCCGGAGGACCTGCGCCCCCTGGCCGCCCACCTCCTGGGACGGCTGGCCGCCAGGCACGGCCTCCCGGCGCCGCACCTCGCCGAGGAGGCCCTGCGCCGCCTGGAGGCCCACCGCTGGCCCGGCAACGTCCGGGAGCTGGACCATGTCCTCGAGGAGGCCCTCCTCTTCTCCGAGGGGGGGACGCTACGCCCGGAGGACCTGGGCGCCCTCGTGGGCGCGGCCGCGTCCCCCGGAGACGACCCGGAGGCGGGCGGGGGCGGAGACCTCATCCCCCTCGAGGCCATGGAGGCCCGCCTCCTCCGCTCGGCCCTCCAGGAGGCCGGCGGCAGCCGCACCCGCGCCGCCGCGATCCTGGGCGTGGACCGCAAGACCGTCCTGCGCAAGCTGCGCCGGCACGGCCTGGCCCCCGCGACACCTCGCCCCACCGCCTGACCCAGCCTGCCCCGCGGCGCCTGGTCCCGGCGGCCCCACCCCGAGCCAAGCGGCGCCGGCGCTCGACCTTGACGTCTCTCCGCGCGCGGCCCCGCGGCTTGCGCCCTCCCGCCGGGCGGGCAACGGGCAAGAGGAGGGAAGATGCCATGAGGACGCAGGGTTTCAGCCTGATCGAGCTGCTGATCGTCGTGGTGATCATGGGGATCCTGGCGGCCGTCGCCGTCCCGCAGTTCACCAACGTCAGCTCGGACGCGAAGATCTCGAGCCTGACGACCAACCTGTCGAGCATCCGTAGCCAGATCGAGTTCTACCGGGTCCAGCACAACGATGTGAACCCCGGCTACCCGGCTGGCGGCGGGGCCCCTACCGAGGCGGTCTTCACGGACCAGATGCGGCTCGCCAGCCGCCAGGACGGCACCACCGCGGCCCTGGGGACGGCCGGCTTCCCCCTGGGACCGTACCTGAAGAAGGGCATGCCCAAGGACCCGTACAACGGCCTCGCCACCGTCGAGGTCATCGCGGACGGACAGCCCATCCCGGCCGGGGACGACTCCCACGGCTGGCTCTACAAGCCCCAGACCGGGGAGTTCCTGACCGACAGCGCCTCCACCACCTCCGACGGGACCCCGGTGGACACCTTCTGATGACTCGGGGGGCACCTCGGCGGCGCCCCCCCGATGTCCCCCCGCAGGGGGGGGGACGAAGACGTCCCCCCCCGTTACCCCCCCTCATTGGGGCCCAGCGCCCCACGGGAGTCCGGTCATGCGAGTCCGCGAGAAGGGAACCACGCTCCTGGAGATGGCCATCGCGGTCAGCGTCACCGGAATCCTGGCGGTGACCGCGGTGCCGGCCTCCGGGCCCGCGGTGCGGCGTAGCGCCCTGGTGGGCGCGGCCAGGACGCTGGCGGCCCACCTGCGCTACGCGGTGGCCGCCAGCGCCCACTCCGCCGGGCCCCTGGAGGTGCGCTTCGACGAGGCGGCCGCGACCTACACCCTCTGGCTCACGGACCCGGTCGGCGAGACCCCCCTCCCCTGGCCCGGCCAGAGGGCGGACGGGACCCGGCTCGGCGAGGGGCTCGCGCTCGCCGCGGACTTCGGCGGCGAGCCCACCCTCGCCCTGGCCGCGGGCACCGCGGTCCCCTCGGGCGAGGTCAGCCTGACAGGCCCGGGCGGCACCGCCCGGGTCCGGCTGGCCGGGCCCCTGGGCTCGGTGGAGCTGAGCTTCGATGAGCCCTAGGACGACGGATCGCTCCCTGGCCGGCTGGGCCGGCGCCCTCCATGGCGCCGGCCAGACGATGAGGAGAACCTCGCCGACTCGCCCTCCTGGCTCGTCGGCTCGGTCGAGATCCGTCGTCTGCGACCTCGCGATCGCTCGGTCGCAAGGCGGCTTCTCCTACCTGGAGGTGCTGGTCTCCATGGCCCTGGTGGCCGCGGCCCTCCCCGCCATGGTAGGCGCCGTGGGGACCTCGGTCCGGGGCACGGGCCTGGCCTCGAGGCAGGCCATCGCCCTGGAGCTGGCCCGGGGACGCCTGGAGGAGTTGACCGGGCTCCCCTACGGGGCCTTGCTCGCCGGGGGGCTCTCCGACGCGGTCGAGGTGGGCGGACGGCCATACGAGCGCCTGGTGACGGTGGCCGCCCTGGACCCGGAGACGGACGCCGAGTCGGGCGAGGACGCGTGGACCACCGGCTGGGCGGCGGTCCGGGTGGAGGTCGACGGGGTCGTCCTGGAGGCGAGGGTCACAGGGCCATGAGGACACGGACGCGAAGAGGGCGACGCGACGGCGGCCTCGGGCAGCTCGAGGTCCTCATCGCCATGGCCGTATCGTCCCTGGTGGTGGCGGCCCTCTCCACCGCCGTCACCGCCGGCCTGGGGGCCTGGGACGAGGGCAGCCGGCGCAACGCCGCCTGGCTGGACGCGGCCGCCGCCCTGGACCGCGTGGCCGGCGCAGTCCGCTCGGCCGAGGACGCCCTCCCGGACCCGGACGGGACGGCCCTGGCCCTGGCGCTCCCCGGGGGCGCCCGGCGCGACTACCGGCTCGTGGACGGCCGGCTCCAGGAGGACGACGGCGCCGCGGTGCTCCCCCTGGCGGCGGTGGCAGCCGCGGACTTCCGGGTCGTGGGCGACACGGTGGAGGTGGTACTGGGGTTCCAGGACGGGGGCGTGCTCCGCGCCGTCGCGCGGATGAGGGGGAGGCCTTGAGCCGCACCATGGATGGGACCCGGTCCGAGCGAGGCGGCGTGCTCATCGCGGTGGCCATGACGCTCCTGGTCCTGGCGGCCGCCGCGGCCTCCATGACCTCCTCCGGGGCGGCGGCCTCGGCGGCCCTGGGGCGGCGCTCCGAGGCGGAGTCGGCCTTCTGGGCGGCCCAGGCGGGCCTCGAGCGGGCCCGGCGCGCGCTGGCCCGGGAGCCGGGCTTCATCGGCGACCTGGCCGGGCAGGCGGCTCGTGCCTCCTACACGGTCCGGGTGGACGGCCCCGGGGACCAGGGCCCATGGGCCCTGAGGGCCACCGGGACGCGCGGGACCTCGGTGCGGGCCCTGGAGGCCGACTACCGGCCCCTGCGCTACAGCGACTACCTCTTCGTCGTGGGGGCGGACATCGGGGTGTGGCAAGACTTCCAGGCCGAGGGGCCTATCCACGTGAACGGGGACTTCCAGGTCCACGGCTCGGGCGCGGTCTTCCAGGACGAGGTGAGCGCCACGGGGACCATCGACGCCCCGGGGGACGCCGACTTCCAGGGGGGCGCCACGGGGGGCGCCACCCCCATCCCCATGCCCTTCCCCGACGACGACATCCCCGGGCCGCTGGCGGCGGTGGCCGCGGCCGAGGGGGCCTACTACGAGGGGGCCACCCGGATCACCTTCCGCGCCGACGGGACCATGGACGTGGAGGGGACGGGCCCCGGGGCCGTGGGGACGGGGATCCCGCTGCCCCCCTCCGGTCTCATCGTCGTGGACGACGATGACCTCGGTGACGACGACGCGCCGCGGGTGAGCGGCACCATCTCCGGGCGGGTCACCGTCCTCTCCGCCGAGGAGATCGTCATCGTGGGCCCCATCGACCACGCCCACCCGGAGGGCGACACCCTCGGCCTGGTGGCGGTGGAGGACGACATCGTCGTGGACTTCGAGGGCCATCCCAGCCAGGAGCCCCAGGTCGTCCGGGCCGCCCTCATGGCCCCCCACGGGACCCTGGACGTGGTGGGCTGGGCCAACGGCCTGGGTCGCCTGGCCGTCCTGGGCTCCCTGACCCTGGGCGAGGTGGAGGGCTCCCTCATGAGCCCCCGCAAGGTCACCGACTGGATCCACTACGACCGGGGCCTGCGCACCGCGGTGCCGCCCTTCTTCGACGGCGTGGCGGGACGGGCACCGCTCCTGGTGCCGGGCACCTGGAGGGAGGTGGCGCCGTGAGGAAAGGCCTCGATCGCGCCGGGCCCATCGGGCTCTGCCTCGCGGAGGGGGAGGTGGTGGCCGTCCAGTGCGCCAGTGGCTCCCCCCTCGGCCTGCGAGCCACCGCCCGGGTCGCGCTCCCCGGGAACATGGACGGCGAGGAGGTGCGCCGGGCGACCGTCCAGGGGGCCATCCGGGAGGCCCTGGAGGCCGCCCCCTTCCGCGGGCGTTCCGTGCACCTGGCCGTCCCCGCGGGGGAGTGCTTCATCCACCACCTGCGCATCCCGCCGGTCCCGCCGGAGGAGGTCCCGGACTCGGTGCGCTGGGAGATGGAGGAGGCCTGCCCCTGGCCCGCGGACCAGACCCAGTTCCGCTTCCGCATCGTGGGCGAGGTCCGGGAGCGCGGCGAGGTGCGCCTGGAGGTTCAGGTCCTGGCGGTGCGGCGCGAGGAGGCCCTGCGGCTCACCGGGACCTGCGGCGCGGGCCTGGTCGTGGAGGCCCTGGAGGCCGCCCCCTGGGCCCTCCTGCGCTCGGCCGCCCTCCTGGCCGGCGAGGGCGCCGCACCGGTGGAGGTCCTCTGCACCGGGGGCGGTCCGTCCCTGGCGGCCGTCCTCTGGAACGGCGCGCCCGCCTGCATCCGCCCCCTGACGGCCGGGGACGCGGACCCGGAGACGGAGCTCGCCACCTGCACCGCCTACGTCTCGCCCCTCACGGGCGGCCAGAGGGCGGCCCAGAGACTCACCCTGGGGGCGGGCCCGGAGGCGGCGGACCCCTTCGCCCGGCTGGTGCGCCGCGCGCCGGCCCCGGAGGACCGGCCGTTCTACGAGGGGGCACCCGACCTGGACGCCCTGGTGGCCCTGGGCCTGGCCCTGGGGGAAAGGGGGGACGCCCCGTGGAGGTCCTGAACCTCCTCCCGGACGACGTCATCGAGGCACGCCGCCGGCGGCGCCTGTGGGGCGCCCGCGGCGTGACCGCCGGGGCGGCCCTCGCCCTCTCCCTCGCGGCCCTGGGGGCCACGGCCCTGGCGCGCTCCGGCGCGGCCCGGGAGCTCTCCCGCGAGCTGACCCGCCGGGAGGAGGCCCGTTCCCACACGCAGGAACTGGCCCGGCTCGAGAGCTGGATCGAATCCGCCGGCCGGCGCTCCCGCCTGGCGGAGGCCCTCATCGGCGGTCCGTCGGCCGCCGGCCTGGTGGCCGAGGTGGTGGTGGCGGTCCCCCGGGGCGTCACCCTCTCCCTGGTTCAGCTCGACCGGGGCAAGGCCGCCTCCTGGGAGGTGCGCGGCTCGGCCCCCACGCCCTCGGAGGTGGCCGCGTTCCTGGGCCGGCTGGCGGCCTCGCCCTCCCTGCGGGACGCGGACCTGGAGCTGACGGAGCGGGCCCAGACGGCCGGCGTCTCCATGCAGCGCTTCCAGGTGACCGGGGCCTTCCCCCCGGAGGGGGCGGCGCCGTGAGACCGCTGGGCGCCGACCTCGCCCCGCTCCTCCTCTCGCTCCTGGCTGGGGCGCCGGGCGCCTACGCCGCCTCGCGCCTCCTGGCCGAGACCCGCCGCGACGCCGCGGCGGGGGCCCGCGCCCGGGTGGAGGCCGAGGCCCTGGAGCGAAAGGCCGCGGAGCTGTCCCAGACCCGCCGGCGGGCCGAGGAGGCCCGCGAGCAGCTCCGCGCCCTGGAGGCGCGGCTCCCGGCGGGGCCCGAGGTGGAGGCCCTCCTGGAGGAGGTGGCCTCGGCGGCCCGGGCCTCGAACCTGGAGGTCCTGCGCCTCCGGCCCCTGCCGACCCGCCGGGAAGGGGAGTACCTGCGCCGGGACGTGGAGCTGGCCCTCTCGGGACGCTTCCACGACACCTACGCCTTCCTGGGCCGCATCGAGGCCCTGGACCGGGTGGTGCGCTGCCCCATGGTGCGCATCGCCAACAGCCCGGAGCTGGACGGGCGCCTGAGCTCGGAGGTCCTGCTCACCACCTACCAGGCCGATGGGCCGGCGGGCGAGCCGGTGAGCCTGGCCGAGGGGAGGAGTCCGCGATGAGCCTGTCCATCGCCCTGTCGCTCGCCCTGGCCCTGGCCCCCGAGCGGGCGGCCGGCTGGCAGGACCAGGTGGTGCGGCTGGGCCGGGACCCCTTCGTCCTGGACCTGGCGGCCACGGAGGACGGGCCCGCGCCCGAGAGGCCGATGGACACGGTCACCGAGCTCATCGAGGTGCGCCACGCGGACCCCACGACCCTGGCCGACCTCCTGGCCCCCATGTTGGGGGCCGGCGGTGGCGTCGTCGCCCGGCCCGGGTGGGTCGTGATCCGCGAGACCCCCGCGGCCCTGGAGCGCCTGCGCGTGGCCGTCGTCCGGCTGGACCGAGGCCACCGGCAGGTCGTCCTGGAGGCCGCCATCCTGAACGTGAGCCTGGACGAGGGACACACCACCGGCGTGGACTGGGAGGCCCTGACCGGCGTCGACTACCGGGGCCTGGGGGCCAGCACGGACCTCGCCACGGTGACGCGAGGCGCCGCCACGGGGGCCCGGCTGGACCGGTCGCTCGCGCGGGTGGCCCAGGAGGGCCTCGCCGGCCCCGCGGGCGGCCTGAGCGTGGGCGTGGTCAAGAACGGGGTCTCGGCCCTGGTGCGGGCCATCGCCACCGAGAACGACGTGAAGGTGGTCTCCCACCCGCGCGTCCTGGTCGTGGAGGGCCAGCAGGCCTACATCCACGTGGGCGAGCGCCTGGGCTACCGCACCTCCACGACGACCCAGACCGTCACGGTGGAGGAGGTCCGCTTCCTGGACACGGGGACGGTCCTGCGCTTCACCGCCCGCGCCGTGGGCGGCGGCCGCGTGCGGTTGGGCATCGCCCCGTCCCAGTCCACCGGCAGCATCGACGCCCAGGGCCTCCCCAACGAGAAGCTGACGGAGGTGGAGACGGAGGCGGCCCTGGCCTCCGGGGAGACGGTGGTCATCGGGGGGCTCATCGACGAGCAGGAGGAGAACACCCAGGCGGGGGTGCCTTTCCTCCGGTCCGTCCCTCTGGTGGGCCGGCTCTTCAGCCGCACGGAACGGACGCGGAGGCGCCAGGAAATCGTGATCACCGTGACCCCGCAGGTCCTGGAGGAGGAAGGAGGGCCCGACCATGAGGATGGAGACGAGCAAGGGGAATGAGGGCTGGGTGGTGGCGCCGGAGGGTCCGCTGGCCGGCGAGGCCGTGGACGCCTTCCTGCGCAAGGTGGAGGCCTGCGTCCGCACCGGCGACCCACGGGTCGCCCTGGACTGCGCCCGGGTGCCCTACATGGACTCGCGGGGCCTGGACGCCCTGGTGAGCACCTGCCGGGAGCTCTTCGCCCGGGGCGGCGCCCTGGAGATCCGCCACGTGGAGGGCGCCCTGGCCCTGATCTTCCGGGCCACCCGCATGGAGCGCCACCTGGACCGGCTGGGGCCCCGCGCCACGCCGGACCGGCTCGCCTCCCCCGCGGCCCTGGGCGCGGTGGCGTAGGAGGCCGCCGTGGGCGACTCCGGCGGCGTCCCCAGGCTCCCCGTGGAGCCGCCCTACTACGACCCGGCGGTGCGGGAGGTGATCCCCGAGAGGCTCGCCCGCCGATACGGCCTGCTGCCCCTGTTCCGGGTGAACGGCTCCCTGGCCCTGGCCATGGCCGACCCCACAAACCCCTTCCTCCGGGAGCGGGTGGAGCGCATCACCGGGCTCTACGTGATGCCCGTGGCCGCCGACCCGGAGGCCATCCAGCGGGTCCTGGACGCCGGGGGCGCGCCGGAGCTGGACGAGATCGAGGGGGAGGCCGACCTGCAGGTGGAGGAGGAGGCCGAGGAGACCGCCGGGGCCGCCTCCGAGGGGGAGGCCGCCGCCTCGCCCGTGGTGCGCCTGGTGCAACGCATGGTGCAGCGCGCGGTCCTGGCGGGGGCCTCCGACGTCCACGTGGAGCCCCACGAGGGGCGGCTGCGGGTGCGGCTGCGGGTGGACGGCGTGCTGCGGGAGGACCTCTCGGCGCCGGGTTCGGTGCTCCCGGCGGTGGTCTCCCGGATCAAGGTGATGGCGGGCCTGGACATCGCCCAGCGGCGCGTCCCCCAGGACGGCCGCGTGCGCGTGCGCGTGGCGGGCCGCCGGGTGGACCTGCGGGTCAACGTCGTCCCGGTCCAGGGCGGGGAGAAGGCCGTCCTCCGGCTCCTGGACGCCCAGGCCAGGCCCCTGGACCTGGACGCCCTGGGGATGGAGCCGGAGGACCTGGAGCGCCTCCGCCGCGCCCTGGCCCAGCCCTCCGGGATCATCCTCGTGACCGGTCCCACCGGCAGCGGCAAGACCACCACCCTCTACGCCGGCCTGGCCCGGCTGAACGAGCCCGGGCGGAACCTCTGCACCGTGGAACACCCAGTGGAGTACTCCCTCGCGGGGGTGGCCCAGATCCCCATCCACCCGGCGGCGGGCCTGGACTTCGCCACGGCCCTCCGGGCCCTGCTCCGCCAGGACCCGGACGTCATCATGGTCGGCGAGATCCGCGACGAGGAGACGGCCCAGGTGGCCGTCCGCGCCGCCCAGACCGGCCACCTGGTCCTCTCCACCCTGCACACGGAGGACGCCCCCGGGGCCATCCCCCGGCTCCTGGAGATGGGCATCCGGCCCTTCCTCCTCTCCCAGGTGCTGCGCTGCGTCCTGGCGCAGCGGCTGGTGCGCAGGCCCTGCCCCGACTGCGTCGCGGTGGCGGCGCCCACGGGACGCGAGGCGGGCCTCCTGGCGGCCCGCGGCCTGGAGGCGCAGGCCCTGAGCCGCGCGGTGGGCTGCGCCCGCTGCGGCCAGACCGGCTACCGCGGCCGCCTGGGGGTCTACGAGGTCATGGCCGTGGACGAGGTCCTGCGCGAGGCCATCGCCGCGGGGGGCGAGCGGGTCCGCGAGCTGGCCCGCGTCCGGGGCGCGCGTCCCCTGGTCGCCGACGCCCTGGCCAAGGCCGCCCGCGGGCTCACCACGGTGGAAGAGGTCCTGCGCGTGGTCGGGGAGGACGTCTCGTGATCCGCATCGAGGAGGTCCTGGGGGCGGCTCGCCAGCGGGGCGCCACGGACGTCCTCCTGGTGGCGGGGGCGGCGCCGGCCCTCCGGGTGGACAAGGAACTGGTCGCCCTGGAGGGCGCCCCGCTCGCGCCGGAGGACACGCGGCGCCTCGCGGACCGCATGCTCGACGGGGAACAGGCACTGCGACTGTCCGAGCAGAAGGACGTGGACCTGGCCTTCCACCTGGAGGGGCTGGGGCGCTACCGGGCCAACGTCCACGTGGAGCGCGGCCTCATCGGGATCTCGCTCCGGGTGATCCCCGATCGGGTCCCCTCGCTGGAGGAGCTCGGCCTCCCGGAGCAGGTGGCCTCCCTGGCCCGCACCCCCCGCGGCCTGGTCCTGGTCACGGGCGTCACCGGCTCCGGGAAGTCCACCACCCTGGCCGCCATGGTGGACCTCATCAACCGGGAGCGGGCCTGGCACATCGTGACGCTGGAGGACCCCATCGAGTACGTGCACGCCAACCGGCGCGGCCTGGTGGAGCAGCGCGAGGTGGGCCGGGACACGCCCTCCTTCCCCGAGGCCCTGCGGCACGTGGTGCGCCAGGACCCCGACGCGATCCTCCTGGGGGAGATGCGCGACCTGGAGACCATCGCCTGCGCCCTGACCGCCGCGGAGACCGGGCACCTGGTCCTGGCCAGCCTCCACACCATCGACGCGGCCCGCGCGGTGGAGCGCATCGGCGACGCCTTCCCCCCCCAGTCCCAGGCCCAGGTCCGCACCCAGCTCGCCAACACCCTCGTGGGCGTGGTGGGCCAGAGCCTCCTCCCCCGCCGCGACCACACGGGCCTGGTGGCGGCGGTGGAGGTCATGGTCTGCACCCCCGCGGTCCGGAAGTGCATCCGAGAGAACGAGCTCCACCAGATCCCGGGGCTCATCCAGACGGGGCGCGCCGCCGGGATGGTCCTCCTGGATGACGCCCTGCGCGAGCTCTACCTCAAGCGGCTGGTCTATCGCCGCGACGTGGTGGAGCGCGCGGCCAACCCGGAGGCCATGGAGCGCAGCCTCCCCGGCATGGGCGAGCGGAGGCCGTCCACGCGCGTCCTCGCGGGCGCCGCGGGGGAGGCCTGAGCCCCATGGTGGCCCTCGGGGCCTTTCCGCGGCGGACCGCCTCGCACCCGAGGCTGCGTCCCCGGCAGGTCCTGGGGGTGGCCAGGAGACTCTCCCTCATGGTCCGGAGCGGCGTGGACCTCTCCACCGCCCTGAGGGAGATGGGCCGCGGCCCCCGGGCGGCCGGCGGCGGGGTCCTGGCCCAGGTCCGCGAGGAGGTGCAGGGCGGCCGGGCCCTCTCGGGGGCCCTGGCGCGCCACCCGGACTCCTTCGGCCCCGTCTTCGTGCACCTGGTGCGGGCCGGCGAGGAGGGCGGCAGCCTGGGGGAGATGCTCGAGCGATCCGCAGAGGAACTGGAGCGTGAGGAGGCCACCCGCTCCGCCCTGCGCGCCGCCACGGCCTACCCCGCCTTCATGGCCACCGTGGCCCTGGCGGTCACCTGCTTCCTGGGGCTCTACGTCCTGCCACGGTTCGCCGAGGTCTTCTCGGGGCGCGAGGACGCCCTCCCCCTCCCCACGCGAGCCCTCCTGGCCTTCGGCGCGTGGGCCTCGCGCCCCGCCTCGCCCTGGCTGGTCCTGGGCTCCCTGGTCGTGGGGATCGCCACGGCCTTGCGCTGGGCGCGGGGGAGCGGCCGCCCGCGGCTCCAGGCCGCCCTCATGCGCGCCCCCCTGGTGGGCCCCACGGTGAGTGCCTTCGCCCTGGCGCGCTCCATGCGCACGCTCGGCGTCCTGCTCCGCCACGGCGTCCCCATCGTGGGGGCCATGGCCATCGCCGCAGAGGTGAGCGGCCTCGCCCCCATGGCCCGCCTCTGGCGCCGCTGTCTGGGCCGCGTGGAGCGGGGCGAGGGGGTCCACCGGGCCCTGGAGCGCGAGCCCCTGTTCCCCACCGACGCCCTCCAGATGGTGCGCGTGGGGGAGGCCTCGGGCCACCTGCCGGAGGTCCTCGTGGACGCCGCCGACGGGATGCACCGCGACGCCCAGGCGCGGCTGCGCACCCTCACGACCCTGCTGGAGCCCGCCCTCATCGTGGTCATGGGCCTGGTGGTGGGCTTCGTGGTCCTCTCCCTCATGCTCCCCATGTTCACCATGTCGCGGATGGTCGCGGCCTAGGCGCCGGCGCCTCACGCCCACACCCACGCTCACGCCCGCGCCCACGGCCACGGCCACGCCCACGGCCTCGATCCACGCGCGACGATCCACGACGGGCCAGTCGCCAACGTCAGCGACCACTCCCCCGTGAACGGTTGCGCCGCTGCTTCCCGGACATCGAGGTGCTCGACCCGCTCGCCTGGACCATCGACGTCGCCGGCCGACCTTCGGCAAGTCCGCGGCGGGTGTTATCATGCGCCACCTGCCCCGGGTGGCGCGGGCGGATAGAGGCCGTCGCCGATGACCCGACCGGAGACCTCCGTGGAACGACTCGGACTCGAAGGGCGGCGCCGCGCCGCGCGGGCCGCACAGGAAGAACAGCGCCGCCAGCCTCCCGCTGTCGCGATGGAGCTACGGGTAGGCGACGCCCGGGATCTGTCCTGGCTGGCTGACGAATCCGTGCACCTCGCGGTCACCTCGCCGCCGTACTGGACGCTCAAGCGCTATCGCGAGCACCCCGGACAGCTCGGACACCTTGCCGACTACGAACGGTTCCTGGACGCGCTCGACCAGGTCTGGCGCCATGTCCTGCGCGTACTCGTACCCGGCGGCCGACTGGTCTGCGTGGTGGGTGACGTCTGTCTGGCGCGCAAGGAACACGGGCGGCATCGGGTAATGCCCCTGCACGCCGACATCGCCGTGCGCTGCCGCAGGCTCGGCTTCGACAACCTGAACCCGATCATCTGGCACAAGGTCGCCAATGCCGCCTTCGAGGTGGAACGGGAGGGCGGGAAGTTCCTCGGCAAGCCCTACGAGCCCAACGCCATCGTCAAGAACGACATCGAGTTCGTCCTCATGCAGCGCAAATCCGGGGGCTACCGCACCCCCACGGACGAGCAGAGGCGTCTGAGCATGATCGCCAAGGATGACTTTGATGCCTGGTTCCGGCAGATATGGACACTCTCCGGCGCCTCCACGAGGCAGCACCCGGCCCCCTTCCCCCTCGATCTGGCCAACCGTCTGGTGCGGATGTTCTCCTTCGTGGGCGACACCGTGCTCGACCCCTTCGCCGGGACGGGGACCACGCTGGTGGCGGCGGCGGCGGCAGGCCGGAATGCAGTCGGGGTGGAGATCGATCCGGAATACGCCCGGATGGCGCACGCGAGAATCCTCGAGGCGGGGGACCTCTTTTCCAGACCGGTCGTCCACTTCGTCGCCGGAGATCCACCGGTGGATGGGAGCGAGGGCCGATGAGTCGCGACCCTCCAGGGATGGGCCCCACCCTGGAGCAGGCGGTGTCCGACCTCTATCGAAAGGCCCGTTCGGAGGGCTCCACCACCTCCACCAAACGCCTGGAGACCCTGGCGAGGCACTGCGTCGCGGCGCTGGCCTCACGCGGCCTTCCGGGTGCCGTGGCGGAGCCGCCGCTGCCCGGCTTCGCGCGGACCAAGGACTGGGACGTGGGCTGGTTCCACCGCCAGAAGATCCGGCTGGCCATCTCGCTCAAGTCCATCCTCGCCAACCTGGGCGGGACGGTGCCGAACCGGATCGATGACCTGATGGGCGAGGTAGCCAACCTCCAGCTCTACTCACCCGAGGTCGTGGTGGGCTACCTGATGTTGTTCAACGTGGAGCACGACGAGTTCAGCCGCAAGCACGGTTGCACCTGGGGCGAACTGCTGGAGAGTCGCCTGCGGTCCCTCGCGGGGCGTGCCCCGCCCCATTGGACCATCGGCACCGTCGAGGCGCTTGCCTTCGTGCGCGTCGATTTCTCGCACGGACCACGATTGATAGCCGGCGGGGAAGCGCTGCACGCCTTCTTCGACTTGCTGGCGGACCAGGTCCGTCGACGGAACCCCGACCTGCCGGCGTCGTGACGGTATCTAGCGGCTCGCCTGCGCCCTGACCGCCTGGGCTTCGTGGTCCTCTCCCACATGCTCCCCATGTTCACCATGTCGCGGATGGTCGCGGCCTAGGCGCCGGCGCCTCACGCCCACACCCACGCTCACGCCCGCGCCCACGGCCACGGCCACGCCCGCGCCCACGGCTGCCCAGGCCCGGTGAGGGCCTGAACGGTCACTCCCCCCTCCGATGGCTCGGGGGGCGGCCTACTGCAGCGGCAGGACCGTGGCCACGGCGCGACAGGACTCGTCGAACTGGAGCTCCAGCCGCCGTGCGCAGTCCCCCAGGTCCAGGTCGTCCACTGCCCCCAGGTACCGCCCCGCCTCGTATCCCCCCAGCTCGGCGGCCACGTGCTGATGCGCCACGAACTCCAGGCTGTTCGAGTAGCGCAGGTGCCGGCCCAGGGTCTTGCGCTTCAGCCTGCAAAACGCCGCCCGGGACAGGCCCCGGCGCCGCGCCCGGTCCAGGGCGGACAGGGTGGCCTCCACGAACCGCTCGGGTCCCGGCGTCTCGCCCCCCAGGACGGCATAGCCGTGGTCCCTGCCCCCCGCGTACCAGCTCCCGAAACCGTCGTCCACCAGTCCCGCCTCGTAGAGGCGGTGGAAGAGGGCCCCGCCGCGGCCCAGGACCATCTCCAGGACCATCGAGACCTCCAGCGACTTCCGCAGGAGGCGCTCCCCACCGTAGCCCACGTCCGGGTCCTTGAATCCCACCAGGGCGTAGGGCTGCGAGACGTCCATGCGGCGCTCGACGCGGGCCTGGCGCACCCCGCGAGGCTCCGCGGGCCTGAGCCTTCGCACCGATGGCGCGCCTCCCCCGCGGCGACGAGGCCAGGCCGCATCCACCAGGTCCAGCAGCCGTCCGGGGTCCAGCTCGCCGCTCGCCACGAGGAGCATCTCCTCCGGCCGATAGTAGGCACGGTAACAGCGATCCAGGACCCTCGCGTCGATGCGCCGGATGCTCTCCACGTCCCCCGCGATGGCCGTGCGCACCGGGTGCCGGAGGAACAGGGCCCCCAGCAGGTCGTGGTGGGCCCTCCAGCCGGCGCTGTCCTCGCCGGAGCGAATCTCCTGCTCGATGACCAGGCGTTCCCGGCGCACCTGGGCCTCGCGGAAGCCCGGGCGGCCCACGAACCGCAGCAAGGAACGAAGGCTGGCCTCGAAGCGGTCGGTGCACCCGAAGAGGTAGCAGGTGCGCGTCGCCATGGTGTAGGCGTTGGCCGAGGCCCCCTGTGCGGCGAAGGCGCGGAAGACGCTCCCCCGGGCGTCCTCGAAGAGACAGTGCTCCAGGAAATGGGCGGTGCCGTCAGGCAGCTCCACGGGACGGGCGGCCCCCGCCGGGAGGAAGGCCCCGTCGGCTGCGCCGCAGCGCACCGCCAGGAGGGCGAACTTCCTCCTGTATCCCGGCCTCGGCAACAGGTGGACCTCCAGCCCCGACCGTGCCCGCGCCCGGAGCACCTCCAGGCCGGAGGCCGGGTAGGCGCGGCGACGCCAGGCGGGGCTCACGCCGAGGCCTCCCCGGCGCCGGCGGGACGCGTCAGGAGGTAGACCGTGTCCAGGCGCCAGCGGCCCACGACGCGGCGGAGGTCCTCGCGCGTGACCCGCTGGATGCCGTCCAGGGTCCTCGCCAGGGGGCCGTCATGACCCGTCAGGAGCCGCTGGAAATCCAGCTCTATGAGCTGGGCCGGGTCGTCCTCCACCGCGTGGAGGGCCTGGAGCAGGCCTTCCCGGGTGGACTCCATCTCGTGGCGGGTGACCCGGCCTCGAGCCAGGTCTTCCACCTGCCGCTGGGCGATGCGCTGGGCGGCCCGATGGGTACCGTGGGCGATGCCGCAGTGCACGAAGGCCACGCCCTTGACCCGGTCGACGCTGCTCGAGGCCGAGTAGGCCAGGGCCGCCCTCTCCCGCACGTTCTGGAAGAGCTTGGAATGGGGGAAGACCCCCAGGACCCCGTTGGCAAACCCCAGGGCCACGTGGTCGGCCTCGCCCCGGGGCCGGCCGGTGCGATAACCCATGCAGAGCTGGGCCTGGGCCACGTCCCGCTCCTCGAGGACCTGCCGTGGGGACCGCGGGGCGCCCCGAGAGTGGGCGAGCCGGGGCGCCAGCACGGGGCGGCGGCCCACGCGGAAGGCCTCCCCCACCTGGCGGAAGAAGACCGCCGGCTCCACGTCCCCCACGGCGTGCACGTGGATCGGCAGCCCCCTCACCGCACGGAGGTGGGCCTCCGCGAGCCCCTCCGGCCCCAGGCGGGCCAGGGCGCGCGGGGAGCCGTACTCGTAGAGTCCGAAGGGCTCGAGCGCGCACATGGACGCCATGCAGCGCCGCAGCGCGTAGGCGGCCTTGTCGTTCGCCAGTCCCGCCACGAAGCGGCGCATCTGCTCCCGTTCCTGCTCCACCCAGTCCTCGCGCAGGGCCGTCCTCCGGCCGCGGGCGGGCCGGAGGAGCACGTCCCAGAGCAGGCCCAGGCCCTGACGAAGGACCGACGGACCGCCCAGGATGCGCCCGGAGACGACCTCGATCTGGAAGCCCAGGATCTGCATCTCGCCCACCTTGGAGACGTCCACGTGCAGCCCGGCGCCGTAGAGGGAGTCCAGCCGGTGGCTCATGGCCCGCATCCCGGGGAGGCGGCGGGTCCCTCGCCTGAGGACATAGGGCAAGAGCCCCAGGGCCGCCACCGTCGAGCGGCGCAGGGCCGCCACGAGCTGGCACCTCACCACCGTGGTGCGGAACCGGTCCGTGGGGAGGACGTGGGCCGTCACCCCCGGGGCCACGACCTGGCTCTGGAAGACGGCCTCCGCCAAGCCCCCTAGGTCCCCTCGGGGATGGAGCCGACTTCCCGGGCGGCCTCGCGCCGGGCCAGGAAGGCCCGGAGGCGGGTACGGTCTTCCTCCGAGACATGGCTGAACTCGAAGCCGATGTGGAAGGAACCCGCGGGGGACACGGTGAGGTGGACGATGCGCGAGCGCGCCTGGACGATGACCTCCCCCAGGGCGATGGAGAGGTCCACCTCCGCCAGGAAGGGGAGGTGGCGGTCGCTCTCGACACGCACCCCCCGCTCCGAGAGGTCCAGGGTCCGGCCGAGGGCCTCCGCGCACCCGGCCCCCGCCTCGCTCTCCTGCGCCAGGCGGACGAGCTGGACGGTGGTGACCCGCGCCATCCCCCGCTTGTCCGCCCCGGCCGCCCCGGCCGCCCCGGCGTCCACGCTACGCGCGCCTCCCCACGATGGGCGCCAGGGCCCGTACCTGGTCCATGAGGTCCTGGAACATCTCCGGGGGCAGGGCCTGGGGGCCGTCGCACAGGGCACGATCCGGGTCGTCGTGGACCTCCACCATCACCCCGTGGGCCCCCACCGCCACCGCGGCCCGGGCCAGGGGGATCACCTTGTTGCGCCGGCCGGTCCCGTGGCTGGGGTCCACCACGATGGGGAGGTGCGAGAGGCGCTGCACCGCGGGCACCAGCGAGAGGTCCAGGGTATTGCGGGCGTGGTCGGCGAAGGTGCGCACCCCGCGCTCGCAGAGGATGACCTGGTAATTCCCCTCGCCCAGGATGTACTCCGCCGCCATGAGGAGCTCCTCCAGGGTGGCGCTCATCCCCCGCTTGAGCATGACGGGCTTGCGGGCCTGGCCGGCCCTCCGGAGGAGGGAGAAGTTCTGCATGTTGCGCGCGCCGATCTGGATGACGTCCGCCACGGACTCCACCAGGTCCAGCCCCGCGGGGTCCAGGGCCTCCGTGATGATGGGGAGCCCGGTCTCGGCGCGCACCTCCGCGAGGATCTCCAGCCCCTCCCGGCCCAGCCCCTGGAAGGCGTAGGGCGAGGTGCGGGGCTTGAACGCCCCGCCCCGGTAGACGGTGGCACCCGCCGCCTTCACCGCGCGTCCTATGCGCAGGGCCTGCTGGCGGCCCTCCACGGCGCAGGGTCCCGCCATGACGCAGAGGGCCTCGCCCCCGATGGAAGAGCCCCCGGGGAGCTGTATGAGCGTGTCGTCGGCCTTCACCTCCCGGGAGACGAGCTTGTAGGGACGCGTCACCGGGATGACCTGGATCACCCCCTCCAGGGCCTCCAGGCTCGCGGACTCCACCGTCCCCCGGTTCCCCGTGATCCCGATGGCGGTCCTCGAGGCCCCGGGCATGGGGTGGGGCGCCAGGCCCATGGCGCGGATGGCCTCGCAGACCCGCTCCACCTCGCTCGATGTGGCCTTGGCGTGCATCACCACCAGCACGGGCTCAGCCCTCGCCCCGCTCGGGGAGCAGGCCCCGGAGCAGCCCCTCGAGCCCGTCCAGACCGTCCGGACCGCCCCGGAGGCTGAGGTCCGCCACCATGGGCGTCACGGAGACGTATCCCGCCCGCACGGCCGCGTCGTCGGAGGTCTCGTCCTTCGTCCCCGGCGAGGGTTGGCCCTTGATCCAGTAGTAGTCCCTCCCGGTGGGGTCCGTCCGGCGTTCGTACTCCTCCCGGAGGCCGCCCGTGCCCTGGCGGGTGAGCCTCAGGCCGCGGACCTCGCCGGGGTCGAGCGGGGGGACGTTGACGTTGAGGAGGGTCCGTCCCGGCAGCCCTCGGCCCAGGACCGCGCGCGCGATGGCCGTCCCCACCTCCACGGAGAGGCGAAAGTCCGGGTCCGTGAAGCGCGCCAGGGAGAGGGCGAGGGACGGGACCCCGAGCATGGCCCCCTCCAGGGCGGCCCCCACGGTCCCGCTATAGAAGGCGTTGACCCCCAGGTTCGCCCCCTGGTTCACGCCGCTCACTACCAGGTCCGGCGAGCGGGGCAGGAAGACCCGGAAGGCCAGCTTCACGCAGTCCACCGGGCTCCCCTCCACGCCCAGCCCGAAGGGGACCCCGCCCCGCTCCACCGGCCGGACCCGGAGGGGGTCCTTCAGGGTGATGCGGCAACCGGTCCCGCTGCACTCGGCGAGCGGCGCCACCACCCGCACCTCGCCCAGGGCCGCCAGCCCCGCGGCCAGGGCGCGGATCCCGGGGGCCCAGACCCCGTCGTCGTTGGTGAGGAGGATGAGGGTGTCCCGGCCCATGGGCGTGGCGCTAGCCCCTCACCCCGTCCAGGGTCCACACCACCCGCCCCCCCACCACCGTGGACACGGCCCTCCCCGTGAGGGTCCGCCCGGCGAAGGGGCAGTTGCGGCTCTTGGAGGCGAACCGGGACGGGTCCACCTCCCAGCGCAGCTCCGGGTCGATGACCGTCAGGTCCGCGTCGCAGCCGGGCCGCAGGGTCCCCCGCTGGATCCCCAGGATCCGGGCGGGGGCCGCGGTCATGGCCTCGATGGCCCGCGCCGGGCCCAGGCGCCCCTCGTGGACCAGGTCCGTCAGGACGACCCCCAGGGTGGTCTCCAGCCCGATGACCCCGTCGGGGGCCAGGGAGAACTCCACCTCCTTCTCCTCCGGCGAGTGGGGCGCATGGTCGCTGGCGATGGCGTCGATGGTCCCGTCCCGGAGCCCCTCCCGCAGGGCCTCCACGTCCTCGGCGGTGCGCAAGGGGGGACACATCTTGTAGACCGAGTCGAAGCCGCGCACGCACTCGTCCGTGAGGCTGAGGTGGTGGGGCGTCACCTCGGCGGTGACCCGGAGGCCGCGCGCCTTGGCCCGGCGCACCAGGTCCACGGTCCCGGCGGTGGAGACGTGGGCGCAGTGCAGGTGGGCCCCGGTGACCTCCGCGAGCTTGATGTCCCGGGCCACGGTGATCTCCTCCGAGGCGCTGGACTTCCCGGGGAGTCCCAGGACCACGGAGACGCGGCCGGCGTGCATGACGCCCCCGCCGTTCAGGTCCGCGTCCTCCTGGTGGGCGATTACGGGCCGGCCCAGCATCCGGGCGTAGAGGAGGCCCTGGCGCATCACCTCGGCGCTCCGCACCGTGCTCCCGTCGTCCGAGAAGGCCACGGCGCCTCCCCGCACCAGCCCGGCCATCTCCGAGAGCTCCTCGCCCCGCCTCCCCTTCGTGATGGCCCCCACCGGCAGGACCCGCGCCCGCGCGGCCCGGGCCGCCTGGAGGATGACGAACTCCGCCGAGGCCTCGCTGTCCACGGCCGGGTCCGTGTTGGGCATGGCCACGACGGTGGTGAAGCCGCCCCGGACCGCGGCCTCGCAGCCGCTGGCGATGGTCTCCACCTCCTCCTGGCCGGGCTCCCGGAGGTGCACGTGCATGTCGATGAGGCCCGGCACCACCCACCGGCCCCTGGCGTCGATGACCTGGTCCGCGGGCGTCCCCGCCGGGCCCACGCCCCGCACCCGGCCGTCCTCGATGAGGACGTCCGCCACGCGGTCCAGGCCCTCCGCCGGGTCGATGACCCGTCCCCCGCGGACGACCAGCCGGGTCATCGGGCGCCCCCGGTCCGGGCCGCCGCGCCCCGGAGGACCTCGCGGCCCTCCCCGCGGGGGGCGGCTGCGCGCCGCGGGTCCGCCTCCCTGGCCGCGGGCCGCCCGCCCGCCACGAGGTAGAGGACCGCCATGCGGACGGCCAGGCCGTTGGCCACCTGCCGCAGGATCACCGAGCGCGGCCCATCGGCCACGTCCGGGGCGATCTCCACCCCGCGGTTCATGGGCCCGGGGTGCATCACGATGACCTCCGGGCGGGCCCGGGCCATGCGGCGCGCCGTGAGGCCGAAGAGCCGCGTGTATTCCCGGAGGCTGGGGAAGGGCGCCGCCAGGAGGCGCTCCTGCTGGATCCGGAGCATGTTGATGACGTCCACCTCGGGGAGGACGTCGTCCAGGCTGTGGCTCACCTCGCAGCCCATCTCGCGGAAGGCCGCCGGGACCAGGGTGCTGGGACCCACCAGCACCACCTCGGCCCCCAGGGTGCGCAGCCCCCAGATGTTCGACCGCGCCACGCGGGAGTGGGCGATGTCGCCCACGATGGCCACCCGCAGGCCCTGGACCCGGCCCAGGGCCTCCCGGATGGTGAAGACGTCCAGCAGGCCCTGGGTGGGGTGCTCGTGGGCCCCGTCGCCGGCGTTCACCACGCTCGCGTCGAGGACCCGCGCCAGGTGGTCGGCGGCCCCGGGGGCCGAGTGACGGACCACCACGATGTCCACCCCCATGGCCTCGATGTTCCGCGCCGTGTCCCGCAGGGTCTCCCCCTTCCGGGCGCTGGAGGTGGAGGCGGCGAAGTCCACCACGTCCGCGGAGAGGCGCGTCGCCGCCAGGGCGAAGGACACGCGGGTGCGCGTGGAGGGCTCGTAGAAGAGGTTGACCACCACCCGACCCCGCAGGGCCGGGACCTTCTTGACGCTGCGGGTCGAGACCTCCTTGAAGGACTCCGCCGTGTCCAGGACGCACGCGAGCTCGTCGGCGCTCAGGCCCTCCAGTCCCAGGAGGTGCCTGCGGTTCCAGGCCGGCCCGCCGGCGGACCTCGTCACGGCCTCGCCCTCCTCCCCCGGAGGAGCTCCACCCGGTCCTGGCCGTCCACCTCCTCGAGTCGCACCTCCACCCTGTCCTCCCGGTCCGTCGTGACCCTGAGCCCCACGTGGTCCGCCTGGATGGGCAGCTCCCGGTGGCCCCGGTCCACCAGGACCGCCAGCTCGACGCGATAGGGCCGGCCGAAGTCGGCGAGCTGGGTGAGGGCCGCCCTCACCGTCCGGCCCGTGTAGAGGACGTCGTCCACCAGGACCACCCGGCGGTCCGTGAGGTCGAAGGCGATGTCGGTGGCCCCCACCTCGGGTTGCAACCCCTCCCGGGCGAAGTCGTCCCGGTAGAGGGTGATGTCCAGCGCCCCCACCGGGCGCTCCCGGCCGTCCCGCGCCTCCAGGAGCCGCCGCAGCCGTTCCGCCAGGGGCACCCCCCGCCGGCGCACCCCCACCAGGACCGTCCCCGGGCCATCCGCGGACTCGCCGCCGGCCACCCGGGCCGCCACGTCCTCCAGGACGCGCCCCATCCCCTCCGCGTCGAGGATGACGCGCCGCGCGGCGACCCTCACGCCCCGCCCTCCGGGATGGGCCTCACGTCCGCGACTCCTCGGCGCAGAGGCGCAGCCCCTCCAGGGTGAGGTGGGGCACCACCTCCGGACGGCTGCGCGTCCCCGCGACGATGAGGGGTGCATCGCCCCCGGTGGCCAGCAACCTCGGAGATCCGCCCATCTCCGCCGCGAGCCGGTCCAGGAGGGAGTCCACCAGGCCTATGAAGCCCCAGTAGATCCCGTTGTTGATGGCGTCGGCGGAGTTCCGGCCCACGACGCCCTCCCGCGCCCGCACGTCGATATAGGGCAAGAGGGCGGTCGCGTGGAACAGGGTGAGGGCGCTCAGGCGGATCCCGGGGACGATGAGGCCCCCCTCGTAGGCCCCCTCCGGGGAGACCACGTCGAAGGTGATGGCGGTCCCGAAGTCCACCACGATGCACGCCCCCCGGGTGCGCCGCCATGCGGCGTAGGCCCCCACGAGCCGGTCGGCCCCCACCTCCTCGGGTCGGTCGCAGCGCACGCTCATGGGGACCGGCAGGTCCTCCCGGAAGACCCGGGCCCGGTGCCCCAGCCGCCGCTCCACCCAGGCCAGGAGGGTCCCGGTGACCTTGGGATTGACGCTGGCCACGACCGTCGCGTCGGGCTTGAGCCCGGAGCCCCCGGCCTCCGACTCCCAGCACTCGTCCAGCTCGTCGATGTGCTGGACCGCGACCTTCCAGGTGGGACCCAGGCGGTCACCCCGCCACACGCCCAGGGTGGCGTTGGTGTTCCCGATGTCCACGGTGAGGAGGAGCAAGGCGGGCGGATTCTAGCAGGGGGGGCACTCGATGCAAGCGAGGCAGGACACGCGGGCGTGGGCGTGGGCGTGGGGGCGTGGGCGCGGGCGTGGGCGTGGGCGTGGGCGTGGGCGTGGGCG
>JACQVX010000039.1 GCA_016209495.1 Planctomycetota bacterium | reverse complement strand
GCGCACCGTGTAGGCGGTGGCCCCGTCCAGGGCCAGCTCCGGCGTGAAGGAGGCCACGAGGCCGTCGGGCGTCAAGGCGGTGGCGCCGGCGATCGGGCTCGTCCCCTTCTCCACGCGGAACGTGGCCGTGGTGACGGTCACCGGGTCCACGGGCTCGGTGAAGGTGAGCTCCACGACCTTCAGGGCGGAGACGCCGGTCGCACCCTGGGCCGGGCTGTAGGTGAAGACCGCCGGCGCCTGGGAGTCGTTGCGGTTGCCGGTCCGGAAGGAGGACTCGAAGACCTGACCGCCCACGAGCCCGCCCAGGGAGAGGAGGCTGCCCGCCGACCCCTGGACCAGCCGGTTCCCGGCCCGGTCATGGACGCCGTCCGTGAGCCCGATACGCACCCCCTTGTTGGAGCCCCAGTCCCCCGGGGGCGTGAAGCTCAGCCGGTCGCCCCGCGCGTTCAGGGCCACGGTCCCGGTGATCCGGTCGGTGGTGGGGCGCACCGGGTGGCCCGAATCCCGGTAGACGAGGACCGTGTCGCCAGCCCCGCCGTTGTGGATCACCGTGGCGGGGTCCAGGGGCTCGGAGTAGACCAGGACGACGCGCTGGTTTCGCCGCACGCCGTTCGCCCCGTGGACCGGCTGGACCAGGCTCACCTCGGGCGAGGTCGTGTCCGCCAGGTAGCGGTATCCCCCCGCGAGGGCGGCCGTCTGGCCGTCGGGGCGCGCCAGGGCCACGTCCACCGCCACCGGGCCGGAGGCCGAGGGGGCCGCGGCCGCCGGGACGAGGCAGCGGATCCGCGTGGCCGACTGCACCTCGACCGCGGTGGCCCGCAAGGCGCCCAGGGACACGGTGGTCCCCAGGCGGAACCCCGTCCCGGTCAGGGTCACCGTCTGGCCGCCCGCGGCCGTGCCCTCCGCCGGGTCCACGGCGGTGAGGGCCAGGACGGTCGCCGCCGTGCGGAAGCTCGTCGTGAAGGCCGTGGCCGCGTTCCCCGCCAGGTCGGTGGCCAGGGTCGTGACGGCAAGCTCGTGGGTGGCGTCCGGGGCCAGCCCCGCCGTGGGGGTGAAGGTGGCCACCCGGCCCGAGGCGTCCAGGGCCAGGGTCCCGGCCACAGGGCTCCCGGCGCCGAAGAGGATCCGCACGCTCGAGGAGGTGATGGAGGCCGGGTCCATGGCCTCCGAGAAGCGGACCTCCACCGGGGTCCCAGTGGCCACCCCGCTCGAGCCGCCCGGCGGGCTCGAGGAGGCGACCGTGGGCGCGACGAGATCGCCCCCCACGGTCCCGGCGGCTCGGGTCCCGAAGGCCATGGTGTTCCCGGCCGTGTCCTTCACCCCGCCGACCACGGCGGTGTAGCTGGCCCCCGTGCGCGCCGGGGCCGCCAGGGTGAGCCGCGTCGTTCGGGCCGGGGCATCGTAGGCCAGGGTGGCCCCCGCCAGGCTCAGGGGCGTCCCCGTGGGGCTCTCCAGGGCGAAGTTCGCCGGGTCCGTGGCGGTGCCGGGCTGCACGTCCTCGTCGTAGGTGAGGGCGACCCGGTCGTTCCCCGGACCGCTCACCGTCACCAGCGAGCTGGAGGCCAGGGCCGGCGGCGTCGTGTCCCCCACCACCGGCTGCCCGGCGACCGGGGCCAGGAGGTTCCCCGCCAGGTCCGATACCCCCTGGACCTCCAGGGTGCCGGTGCCGGGGAAGGCGGCGGCGAAGACCACCCGCACCGCGGTCCCGCCCGCGAGCAGGGTCGCCGAGGTCGTGGCGGGGGCGCCGCCGGTGGCCGCGAAGCCCGCCGCCAAGACCGAGGCCGCGCTCACCACCTCGGAGAAGGCCACGTCCACGGTGTCGGGGGCCACCTGCACCGCCCGCGCCACCGTGGGGGGGGCGCGGTCCCCGCCCACGGTCCCGGAGGAGGAGACCCCGGCCGCGGCGTTGCCCGCCAGGTCGCGCACCCCGCTCACGCGCACGGTGTAGGAGTCGCCGCCGGCCCTGGTCGAGAGGTCCACGGGGGAGCCGCCTCCCAGGGTGAGGGTCGCCGTGCGGGTGGCGGCGTCGTAGCTCGCCGTGGCCGTGGCCAGGGGGCGCGCCGCCCCGGTGGGCTGCTCCAGGGCGTAGGACGCGGGGTCCGAGGCCCCCGCCGCCTCGACGTCCTCGTCGTAGACCACGGCGATGGTGTCGTTGGCCGCCCCGCTCACCGCCGTGGCGGCGGAGGAGGCGATGGCCGGTGGCGTGGCGTCCCCGGCCACCTGGGACGACGCGGCGGCGCCGGCCGCCAGGGCGTTCCCGGCCAGGTCGCGCACCGCCGTGAGGCGCACCGTCGCCGAGGCCCCGGTCCGGAGGTCCACCGGGCGGCCCCCCCCCAGGGTGATGGCGGTGGCGCGGGCCGCGGCGTCGTAGCGGAGGTCGGCGGTGCCCAGGTCCAGGACGGTCCCCGTGGGGCTCTCCAGGACGAAGTTCGACCGGGCCACCGCGTCGGACTCCACCACCGGCTCGGAGTAGGTGACGACCACCGTGTCGTTGGCCGCGCCGCTCGCCGAGCGGGCCGCCAGTCCGGCCAGGGTCGGGGGCGTCCCGTCGGTGCTCGAGAGGGCCTGCGCGGTCGTCACGATGACGTTCCCCGCCAGGTCCCGCACGTCCTTCACCGTGAGGGTGTCCCGTCCGGGGAGGACCGCCGAGGCGAAGGCCAAGAGGACCCGCGTCCCGCCAGCCTGGGGCGTGGCGGAGACGGTGGCCGGGCCGCCGGTCCCCAGGGAGTAGGAGCCCGGGGCGCCCGCCGCGGCCGCGTCCACCGCCTCATCGAAGTCCACCGCCACCGTGCGGGCGGTCGGGTCCAGCCCCAGGTCCTGCACCGCCCCCGTCACCCGGGGGGGCGTCGCGTCCCCCTCCACCTTCCCGGCGCGCGAGGTCCCCGGGTAGACCGGGTTCCCGGCCGCGTCCCGCACGCCATCCACGAGCACCGTGAAGCTCGCCCCCGTGGCCAGGGTCACCCCCCCGGCCGGGGCGTCCAGCGTGATGGTGGCGGTCCGCGTGGCGGCGTCGTAGGCGACGCGGGAGCCCGTCAGGTCCCGCTGCGCCCCCGTGGGGCTCTCCAGGCGGTAGGAGGCCAGGGTGGCCGCGGCCGACGAGTCCACCTCCTCGTCGTAGACCACCTGGACCGTGTCGTTCGACGGCCCGGAGACCGAGCGCGCCGAGGCGCCGGCGATTCGCGGCGGCTCCGCGTCCAGGCCGGCGAACGCCGTCGTCACCGTGCCGCCGGCCGCCGTGGAGCCCATGGCGTTCCCGAAGACGTCGCGCACCCCCGTCACCCTCACCTGGAAAGAGGCCCCCGCCGCCAGGCTCGCCCCGGAGAGCTGGAGACGCGCCGTCTGGGCCGCCGTGTCGTAGGAGAGGCCGGCCCCGGAGAGGGAGAGGGGCGTCCCCGTGGGGCTCTCCAGGGCGTAGCGGGCCGCGTCCACGGCGTCCACCGCGTCCACCGGCTCGTCGTAGCGGACCCGGACCTCGTCCGGCGGGCCGCCCGGGACCGATTCGGCCGCCACCTGGGCGAGGCCCGGCGGGGTCGTGTCCGGGGCCGCGACGGCGAGGGACGTCGCGGGGGCCATGAGGTTCCCCGCCAGGTCCTTCACCCCCTGGACCGCCAGGGTGGTGACGCCGGGCGTGGCCGGCGACTGGAGGCGCACCCGCACGGACTGGGCGTCGAAGAGGAGCGCGGCGGAGGCGGTGGCAGGCCCCGAGGAGGCGTAGGACGAGGCCGAACCGGCGGTGGTGGCCTCCACCGCCTCGTCGAAGCGAAGCTGGAGCGTGGCCCCGGTGGGGTCCGCCGCGGTGTCCTGCACCGCCCGGAGGACGGTGGGCCCGGCCGCGTCCCCACCCACGGTCCCGTCCTGGCCCGAGTCCGGCAGGACCTCCACACCCGCCAGGCTCCGCACCCGCGCCACCCGGAGTCGGTAGGAGGCCCCGCGCCGGAGGTCCCGGCCGGCGCCCAAGGACATCGCGGTGGTACGCGCCGGGGGGTCGTAGCGCAGGGAGGCCCCCGCCAGGGAGACGGGGGTCCCGATGGGAGACTCCAGGCTGAAGTTCCCCGGGTCCTCCGCCCCGGCCATCACGACGTCCGCGGTGTAGAGGACCGTCAGGAGGTCGTTGGCGGCCCCCGACACGGCGGTGGCCGAGGTGTCCTGGACCCCGGGGACCGGTGCGGCCACGAGCAGCGTTCGCCGGGGACCCCCGCAGCCGGCCGTGGCGGCTGTGGCTGCCAGGGCTGCACACGGGGCCAGCATGGCGAGGCAACGTCTCATGGAACAGGCCCCCATGATAGCGGTGGCGTGGGGAGACCACCACCCGGCCGGTCCCCGATTTCTCGCTTGACCCGTAGCCGGCAGCCCCCTAGGGATGGGCCGCCCTGGAGGACGGCATGAGTATCGTTTCCGAGGTCGCCGAGGCCGTCCCGGCGCTCCACGCCTTCCTCTGGGACTACTACGGCCGGCGCATCGAGGGCACGGGGGACCTGGTGGAGGGCGCCTGCCGCACCGACGAGACGAGGGGGCGCTACGCCGCGGTGCTGGAGCGCGTCCCCTCGGAGGCGCGGGAGCGCCACTACGGTTGCGGGTGCCCCTTCCCGCTGGACGACCTCTCCGGGCTCACGGTCCTGGACCTGGGCTCCGGGGCCGGCGTGGACGCCTTCATCGCCCGCCACCTGGTGGGCCCCCGGGGCCAGATCCACGGCATCGACTGCACCCCGGAGCAGCTCGAGGTCGCGCGCCGGAACGCCCCCGTCGTGGCGCGGCGCTCCGGCTACGCCGCCCCCAACACCCGTTTCCACCAGCTCCGTGACCCTGCGCGGCTGGCGGTTCAGCGGGGTCCCCATCACGACCGGCGGCCCCCCCCCTCTCCCCCCTGGACCGGCGCTGCGAGGGTTACGGGCAATCGGCGACCTACCTCGGGAACCTGGACACCTCCCCGGCCCGCCTCGCCCTGGACGAGCACCACGTCCTCGAGGCCCACCGCCCCACCCCCGTGTGCCGGAACACCGCCCGGATGCTCTCGGAGACGCGCCTGGGCCGCTATTTCCGGGTGACGGGGGCCGTGCGCCACTTCGGCCTGTTCCCATGCGGCCCGACGAGCGCCCCCGCCGTGGCCGCGCCCGCCGGGGCCTGCTGCTAGCCATGGACCCGGCGCCCACCGCCCTCGCCCCGGCCCCAGCGGCGCTGGTCCGGGGCCCGTGCCGTCGCCTCGAGGACCTCGGGTTCCTCGTGGGGAGCCGCTGCAACCTGAGCTGCATCCACTGCTACGTGGGCAGCTCCCCCACCAGCGACACCCTGGAGGCCCTGAGCGCCGACGAGGTCCTCCCCTTCCCGGGGGAGGCGCGCGCCCTGGGGGTGGGCCACATCTACCTGAGCGGCGGCGAGCCCTTCGTGAACCGCCAGTGCCTGGAGATCCTGGAGGCCTGCACCCGGACGGCGCCCACCACGGTCCCCACCAACGCCGTCGGGCCCATCGGGCGCCGGGTGGGCGAGCTGGGGCGGCGGAGGCCCGGCCGGCTGGCCTTCCGCGTCTCCTTCGACCACTACCGGGAGGAGCGCCACGACGCCATCCGCGGGGAGGGCAGTTTCCGCGAGGCGGCCGACCAGACCGTGCGCCTGGCCCGGGAGGGCTTCCGCCCCATCGTCACCACCACCGCCGAGGTCTTTCGCGGGAACCCGGTGGCCCCCGAACGAGCCCTGGCGGCCTTCCGCGACCTCTTCGCCGCCAGGGGGGTGGAGGTGGACGTGAAGCTCCTCCCGGCGGTCCTCCCCATGGGGGCGCAGCGCTCCCGGGTGGATGGGCCCGGTCCCGCTGTGGCGGTGACCGAGGCCACGCTGCGGGCCTCGGGGGTCCGGCCCGCCTCGCTCATGTACGCCACCGGGCGCTCGGTCCTCAAGATCGACTCCCGCGTCCGGGTCTACCCCTGCCCCATCATCTACGACGTCCCCTCCTTCGACCTGGGGGGCAGCCTGGGGGAGTCCCCGAGGGTCGAGGTGCCCCTGGCCCCCGTGGGGTGCTCCACCTACTGCGTCACCCGGCAGGCGGGCCGCTGCACAGACCCTCGGTAAGCACCGTCATCCCCACCTGGAACGAGGGGGCGATCATCGAGGACGCCCTCCGGAGGCTGGCCGAACAGGGGCCCGACGAGGTCATCGTCGCCGACGGGGGCAGCACCGACGGGACCGCCGAGCGTGCGCGCGCCGCGGGGGCGCGGGTGGTCCAGGCCCCGCGGGGGCGCGCACCCCAGATGAACGCCGGGGCGGCCCGCGCCTCCGGGGAGGTCCTCCTGTTCCTGCACGCGGACGTCCGGCTCCCGCCCGGGGGGCTCCAGGCGGTGCGCGCCGCCATGGCCCGGGGCCGCCGCGTGGGCGGCTTCTTCCGGATCCGCTTCGACTCGAGCGCGCCGTTCCTGGGCGCCGTGGCCCTGGCCTCCAACCTGCGCTCCGCGCTGACCCGGGTGCCGGCCGGGGACCGGGCCATCTTCGTGAGGGCGGATGCCTTCCGGGCCCTGGGCGGCTACCGGCCATGGGCCCTCCTGGAGGACCTGGACCTCTCCCGGCGCCTCCGGGGGCTGGGGCCGGTGGCGCGGCTGCCCTCGCGGGTCACCGCCTCGGCCCGCCGCTTCGAGCGGCGGGGACCGGTGCGCACGGTCCTCCTCATGGCGTGGCTCTACCTCGTCTGGAGCCTGGGGGCCTCCACCCGCGACCTGGCCCGCCACTACCCCCCGGTCCCTTCGCCGGGGGGACGGGCCCCTGCCTCTCGCGCCGAGTGACCGTGGCCGCGGGCGGGTGGGTCCGGCGACATCAGGGGGAACGGGTCTGGCCCAGCATCCGCAGCCCGCGCTCCCGCACGAAGCGGGGCCAGGGGGTCCCGCCCTCGTGGCGGCCCCAGGAGGACTTGGCCGTCGGGCCCGTGGGGCTGTCCCCCACGCGCACGGCCCCCAGGCCCAGCACGCCGAGCTCGATGCGATCCGGCCCCCAGCGCCCCTGGAACGCGAGCCAGCGTGCCGCCGCCCTCGACGGGCGTCCCCGTTCCCCCAGGTCCACCACCGCCCCGCGCCAGGCCTCCCAGGCGGGTCCGCGGCCGTTGGCCACGTCGTGGTGCCGCACGAGCCACCCGGGGACCCGGGGCAGGGCAGGACCCCAGCAGGCCGCGGGATAGCTGGCGTGCTTGCCCTGACTCACGTAGACCACCGGGTGCGTCTCCTCCAGGCGCTCCACCTCGTCCGGGCCCAGGACGGTGGACCGGCCGTGGCCGTAGTAGTGGCCCTCCAGGACCCGCGCGGGGTCCAGGGCCACCCGGAAGGCCACATGCTCCCAGTCCCCGCGGTGGTCGGCCCGGCTCGTGACCCGGCCCAGGACCTCCGCCCCCGCCCGGTCGTGGGCATAGAAGAGCCAGTACTCGCACCAGGCCTCGCCGGCGGCGCTCGCCGGGTAGACGTGGGCGTAGACCGGGGCCGTCCCGGGCGGGTCGCCCGACAGGCGGGAGGGGAAGCCCGAGACATGGGTCGCCTCGAAGCGCCCCGGCCGCTCGGCGCGCACGGCCACGCCTCGCACCCGGTAGACGCCCGCGTCGAGGCAGGCCAGGAACCGCGCCACGGACATGGGGTAGTAGTCCTCGTCCCGGTTCTGGGGGCTGTCGGGCCCCGCCGGGTCGCGCCCCGCGAAGCGGAAGCACGGGGCGTGTCGTCGGGCCACCTCCGCCTCCAGGCCGTCGTCCAGGCCGTCGCCGTCCCCGTCCACCCCCGCCACGGCCCGCGCCGCCGCCTCCTCGACGGCCTCCGCGTCGCCGGGGACCGGTCCCTCCCAGGGGACCACGCGGGGCTCGTCCCCCCCGCGGTGGAGGCGCACCAGGCAGGCGGCCGCCGCGGCGAGGACGAGGCCCCAGACCCAGGCCCGGCGGCGGCGCTCGCGGGGCGGGCCCGGCCGCCGCGGGGCCTCCACCGCCACGGGCAGCCCCGTCACGACCCGAAGAGGTCCCGGGCGGCGGGGGCCGGCTCCGCCGGGGCGACCCCCAGGTGGGCGAAGGCCCTCTCCGTGGCCTGGCGCCCCCGGGGGGTCTTGAGGAGGAAGCCCCGCTGGATGAGGTAGGGCTCGTAGACCTCCTCGATGGTGGTCTCCTCCTCGCCCACGCTGACGGCGATGGTCTTGAGCCCGACGGGCCGCCCCCGGTTCCGCACCAGGCACTGCAGGACCCGCCGGTCCAGGGCGTCGAGCCCCTCCTCGTCCACCCCGAGCATCCGCAGCCCCTCCGTGGCGACCCGCTCGTCCACGACCTCGGAGCCTCGCACCTGGGCCACGTCGCGCATCCTCCGCAGGAACCGGTTCGCGACGCGGGGCGTCCCCCGGGACCGGGAGGCCAGGAGCCGGGCGGCCTCGGGTTCCAGACGGACCCCCAGGAGGTCGGCCGACCGCTGCAGGACCCGGACCAGGTCCTCGCTCGGATAGGGTTCGAGGCGCTCGGCCACCGGGAATCGCGAGCGGAAGGGCGCGGGCAGGAGGCCGTCCCGGGTCGTGGCCCCGACCAGGGTGAAGCGGGCCAGGTCCAGCCTCAAGGACGAGGCGTCCGGGCCGCTCCCCAGCATGACGTCGATGCGGAAGTCCTCCATGGCGCTGTAGAGGGCCTCGGCCACCGGCCTGCGGAGGGCGTGGACCTCGTCGATGAAGAGGACGTCCCCCCGGGCCAGCTTGGTGAGGACGCCCGCCAGGTCCCCGGCCTTCTCCAGGACCGGGCCGCTCGTGGCGTAGAGCTCCGCGCCGGTGCGCTCGGCGATGAGGTGGGCCAGGGTGGTCTTCCCCAGGCCCGGGGGCCCGGTGAACAGGACGTGGTCCAGCACCTCCTGCCGGCCCCGGGCGGCGTCGATCCAGACCCGGAGGTTCTCCACCACCTTGGCCTGTCCCACGAACTCGCCGAAGTTGCGCGGGCGCAGCGTCGCGTCCAGCCGGGCCTCGTCCTCGCCGGACTTCGCCGACAGGACTCGCCCCTCGGGGACCTTGCCCTCAACCAAAGAACACCTCCGCCGTCGCGTAGAGGTCCGGGTCCACGGTCTTCAGCTCCCGGACCGCCTCCTCTATGGGGCAGTCCACGATGGCCGTCCCCCGGAGCGCCACCATGCGCCCCCAGGCCGCGCCGCGCACCAGGTCCACGGCCCGCACCCCGAAGCGCGTGGCCAGGACCCGGTCGAAGGCCGTGGGCGTCCCCCCGCGCTGCACGTGCCCCAGGACCACCGCCCGGGTCTCGATGCCCGTCTCCTCCTCCACCCGCCGCGCCAGCAGCTCGCCGATTCCCCCCAGCCGTTCGTGGCCGAACTCGTCGATGCGGCCGTCCTGGGTGACCAGGTGGCCCACCTCGTCGGGCCGGGCCCCCTCCGAGACGACGATGATGGAGAAGTACTTCCCCCGCTCCACCCGCCGGCGGACCAGGTCGCAGACCTTCTGGACGTTGAAGGGCCGCTCCGGGATCAGGACGGCGTCCGCCCCGCCGGCCAGCCCGCTGTGGACCGCGATCCAGCCCGCGTGGCGCCCCATGACCTCCACCACGATGGTCCGGTGGTGGCTCTCGGCGGTGGTGTGGAGCCGGTCGATGGCCTCGGTCACGATGCCCACCGCCGTGTCGAAGCCGAAGGTGTAGTCCGTCCCGTTCAGGTCGTTGTCGATGGTCTTGGGGATCCCCACCACGTGCAGCCCGTGCTCCTGATGCAGCCGCCACGCCACCCCCAGGGTGTCCTCCCCGCCGATGGCGACGAGCGAACCCAGCCCGAAGCGGCGCACGTTGTCCAGGAGGCGCTGGAGGTCCTCCTGCTTCTTGAAGGGATTCCGGCGCGAGGAGCCCAGGATGGTCCCGCCCCGGGGGAGGATCCCGCTCACGGACCAGGCGGTGAGGGGCTCCACCTCGCCGTCCACCAGGCCCGCCCATCCGTTCCGGATCCCCACCACCCCCAGGTCCAGCGGCAGGGCGCGGCGGACCACGGCGCGGATCACCGCGTTGAGGCCCGGGCAATCCCCGCCCCCCGTGAGCAAGCCCACGCGCTCCATGGGGCGGCATGCTATAGCCCGGGCCCGGGCGGCGCAACGCCGCGGTGCCTGGCACGGATTCGTGGCCAGTGTAGGGCGGTGCGCCGGACCTCAGGACGCCACGTAGTCCAGCGCCGACGCGATATCCGCCAGGAGCCCCTCCAGGTGGGAGCGAAGACCGGCGGACCCTTCCCGCGCCAGGTGCTCGACCACGAGTTGCGCGAGACGCGCCCGCGACACTTGCCAGCCGGTGATCCCACAGAGCAGATCGAGGCAGCGCTTGGACGAATCGGGCGGGATGGGTATGGCCTGCCCGACCATGAGGGAGCGCAGCTCTTCGAGCTTCCGGAACGCCGGGTCGCGAGGAACGCCAGCGTCCCCGTGCGTGGACGGGTAGGCCCCTGGCTCTCCGTCGAGCAGGGCGAGGAGATAGTCTTCCATGGAGAACGTGCGCAACCCGTAGCTCGTGGTCAGGGGGTGCTCGCGACCGACACCGGCCAGGACGAGGCCGATGCGGCCGGACGCGGCGCCTTTCCCGAGGCACCAACCCGCGGGCCTTGCTACGAGTCCCGCCTGTCCGCCGGCCAGCCGCCTCGCGAAGTCCGCGCGTCGCTCCTCAGGGGGCACATCGTCCAGGTCGCCCACGGCCACCACCCCAATACCTGGCTGCGCGCCATTCAGCGCCATCCCCGGCAACGCTTCCCATCCCGTCTGCGCGCGCTCCTGCGTCTTCTCCGGGATCGCCAGCCGCGGCGATACCAGTCCCGCCTTCTGCAGCGCGGCCAGGAAGGCGTAATCGACGTCGCCCTCGCAGACGACTAGGAAGCGCGACTCAGCCATACCGGTAGAGATGCCTCAGGTCCGTCCCCAGTTCCTCCAGGGTGCGCGCACTGTCGGCCGGGACGCGGCGAGCGGAGAACTTGCCCGCCGACAGTGCGGTGTGGAACACGGTCGGCTCGAGGCCGGAGGCCCGCGCGGCCTCCAGGAACCATCCGACGCACTCGCGGCTGTGCGTGCTGAGGAACACCTGGATGGATTGCTCCTTCGCCCCGTCGCACACGGCCCGCGCCATCCTCTCCAGCGAGGCCGGGTGCTGGTGGGTCTCTGGTTCCTCGAAGAGCAGCGCCGAGTCACCCACGGAACGCAAGAGGATCAGCAGACGGAAACAGACGCGGGCACCGTCGCCCAGCAGGTCGATGGGCGTTCCGGCAGCGGGGAGCAGGGCGTGGATGGCTCCGTCGATCTCGGAGAAGCCCTCGACCCCGAGATCGAACAGCTCGTTCATGTGCCGGGCGACGTCCCGATCCCCACGCGCCCTCACCAGATCTCCCCACAGGACGCGCTCGATCTGATGCGCCATCGCCCAGCGGCCGTCGAAGAGCACCGTCCCGCCCAGGTAGTGCTTCGCCTGGTCGTCGCTGTCAGCGAAGGCGGGTGCCCTTCCAGACTGGAGTACCACTACGACCTGGCGCCCGGACTCGGAATCGAAGCGCAGGTCTACCTGGATGTCGGCCGATCGATCACCGCGGTACCACCAGGTATCGGCCAGCCCGTTCGCCTCGTTGCGCCGTTCTGCGATCTGCTGCAGGAGGTCCTGCCGGACCCGCGCCACTGGCCCCCGCGCCGGGGCAGGTTGGGACGCCAGCGCCAGGGCCTCGAGCACGGTGGACTTCCCGGTGCTGTTGCGCCCTACCAGGACATTGACGTCCGTCAGCCCCGCGAGCGACCCGCTCTGGATCCCCCGGAAGTTCGCGATGGCCACCGAGTGCAGGCGCGTCCCCATCCCGATCTACCCCACGCCCACGCGCTCCATGGGGCGGCATGCTATAGCCCGGGCCCGGGGGGCGCAACGCCGCGGTGCCTGGCACGGCCTCGCGGTCGGGCTATAGACTGCAGCCATGGAGCCGACCGGAGCGCCTGCCTGGGCCTCGCTCGACCGGGTGGACGGCCGCTACCGCGTCGTGCGGCCCCTGGGGCACGGCGCCATGGGGACCGTGTTCCTCGTGGAGGACCTCGCCATGGCGGGCCGCCAGGTGGCCCTCAAGGCCCTCCCCGCCGGACCCCGCGGCTCGGTCCAGCTCGAATACCTGCGCCAGGAGTTCCGCGCCCTGAGCGCCCTGCGCCACCCCCATGTCGTCCCGGTGCACGATTTCGGGGTCGATGGCCCTTCCGGGGTCGCCTACTTCACGATGGACCACGTCCCGGGGGTGGACTTCCTGGAGGCGACCCAGGGCCGCCCCCTGACGGAGATCTGCGGGCTCTCCGTCCAGCTCTGCCGGGGCCTCGAGTTCCTCCACGCCCGAGGCTACGTCCATCACGACCTCAAACCCGCCAACGTCCTCGTCTCCCGGGAGCGCGGCGAGGAGCGGGCGCGGCTGCTGGACTTCGGGCTCGTGGGGGGCATCCGGTCCACCCTGCCCCCCAGCGCCCGCGGGACCGTCCACTACATGGCCCCCGAGGTCCTGCGTCACGACCGGGTGGACGCCCGGACGGACCTCTACTCCCTCGGCGTGATGCTCTACGAGGCCGTGGCGGGGAGGCTCCCGTTCCGGGGCGACTCGTCCCGCGAGGTCGCCCGGGCCCACCTGAGGTCGGCCCCCGAGGCCCCCCGGCGGCTCCGGCCCGACTGCCCGCCGGCCCTGGAGGACCTCATCCTCCGGCTCCTGGCCAAGTATCCGGCGGATCGCCCGCGGAGCGCCAACGAGGTGATCCTGGAGTTGAACCGTCGCATGGGACTGGACCACGCCCTGGAGACCCACGAGACCCGCGGGTGCTGGGCGCTCACCGCCCGTCTCGTGGGGCGCGACGCGACCCTCGCGGACCTGGCGGCCGCGCTGGGCGGCGCCCCCGGCGGCCCCCCCGCGACCCTGCTGGAGGGGGCCGCCGGGCTGGGGAAATCGCGCCTCCTCCGGGAGCTTCGCCACCGCCTGGAGCTGGCGGGGGTGGCGTGGTGCGAGGCCAGCGGCCGGGAGGGAGGGGCCAGCCCCTACGGGGCCCTGGGCCGCGTCGTGCGCGGCCTGGCCGCCCGCGCCGGCGCCGAGGCCCTCGCGCCCCTGGCGCCGGAGCTGGGGAAGGTGGCGCCGGGGCTGGTCGAGGGGGCCGGGTCGCGGCCCCCCGTACCCCTGGACCCGCCCGAGGAGCGGGAGCGCCTCCACGACGCCCTGGCCCGGCTGGCCCTCGCGGCGGGGGCGCTCGGGCCCCTGGTGATCGGCCTGGACGACCTCGACCGGGCCGACGAACCCACGGTGGACTGGCTCCTGGACCTGGCGCGCCGGCTTCAGCGGCGGGCGCGCGACGGAGGCCCGGCGGCGCGCCTCGCCCTCGTCCTGGCCTATCGCCCGGAGGACCTGCCCCCGGCCCACCGGCGCGCCCTCGGGCGCGCCGGGTCGGAGGGCGCGGCTCGACGGGTCGTCCTCGCCCCCCTCGCCGCCGACGAGGTGGAGGCCCTGGCCCGCTCCATGCTTCCGGTGGCGGACGAGGAGGGGGTCCTCGCCGCGAGGGTCGCCCGGGAGGCGGGGGGGAACCCGCTCCTCGCGGTGGAGGTCCTCCAGTGGGTCGCCGAGCAGGGCGCCCTGGTCCACCGGGAGGGCCGCTGGAGGGTGGACCGCGCCCGCCTCGAGGCCCTCCGGGTCCCGGCGGGGCTGGGGGGGGTCCTGGAGGGACGCCTGGAGGCCCTCGGTCCTCGCGCCCGCGTCCTCGTCGGCGTTCTGGCGGCGGCGGGGGAGCCGGTGGACCTCCCGCTGGCGGCCGCCGCCGCGGGGATGTCGCACCCGGACTTCGTCCGCGCCCTGGCGGAGCTGGAGCGCGCGGCCCTGGTCGGGGTGGGACCCGGCGGCCTGGGCCTGGTGCACCCGCTGGTCGAGCGCATGGGGCGCGAGGCCCTCCCGGCCGCCGAACGCGCGCGCCTCCACGGGGCCTACCTGGTGGAGATGCTGTCGCGGCGCGGTCGTCCCGAGGTCACCCCCGAGGACGCGGACGCCCCCGCCCTGGCGGTCCACGCCCTCGAGCTCGGCCGGACCGGGGGGCCGGGCCTGGCGCAGACCTCGCGCTACGTCCTGGCCGCCGCGGAGCGCTGCCGGAGGTTCCACCTCCACGCCCGGGCCCTGGACCTGGTCCGGCGCGCGCTCGCCCTCGCGAGCGCCGACGACCGGGAGGCGCGCTGGGCCCTCCACGGCCTCGCGGCGAGGCTCCACCGCCACCGGGGCGAGTGGGGCGAGGCCGTCGCCGCCGCCCGCGCCCAGGTGGAGTGCGGCCGCGGCCTCGACCTCCGCCGCCGGGTGGAGGCCCTCCTCGCCCTGGGGGCCTGCGAGGCGGAGGCCACGCGGCCGGGGGCGGCACGGGAGGCCTTCCGCCTGGCCCGCGAGGAGCTCGCCGGCGCGCTCGACGCCACGCACGCCGCGCTCGCCGCCCGGGTGGACGCCGAGGAGGGGTGCCTGGAGGCGGCCCGCGGGGACCACGCCGCCGCCCTGCCCAGGCTGGAGGGGGCCGTCGCGGCGCTGCGCGCCGCGGGGGACGCCCCAGGGCTGGCGGTGGCGCTCAACGGCATGGCCGTCGCCCTGCAGGCGGCGCGCTCGCGCGAACGGGCCGCGGCCTGCCTGGAGGAGGCCCGGGGGCTCTTCCAGGCCCGCGGGGACGAGGCCCGGTCCGCCTCGGCCGAGGGGAACCTGGCCGGCATCCTCTACCTCCAGGGGCGCCATGCCGAGGCCGCTGCCGCCCTGGGCCGCGCCCTGGAGGGGGCGCGACGCGCGGGCTACCGCCGCGGGGTCGCGATCCACCTGGAGAACCTGGGCCTGGTGCGGGCCCGGCGGGGCGACCACGACGGGGCTGCGGAGGCGCTCCGCGAGTCCCTGGAGATCCGCGGGGACCTGGGGGACGGGGGCGGCCAGGGGCGCTGTCTCGCCCAGCTCGGTTCCATCGCCTGCGCCCGGGGGGACCTTCCCGCGGCCCTGGAGGCCTTCCGGGAGGCCCTCGACCGCCTCCGCGCCCCACCGGGCGGACCCCGGGAGGCCATCGCCCTGGGCGGCCTCGCCGACGCCCTGGGGGAGCGAGGGGACTACGGGGAGGCCCTGGCCCGGTGCGCCGAGGCGGCCGACCTCTGCCGGCGTCACGGCCACCGGGCATGGGAGGCGGAGGCGTGGTACCGCACCGCGCGGTGGCGGCTGACCCTCGGGTCCCTCGCCGGCTGCCAGGAGGCGCTGGGCCGCTCGGCGGAGGCGAGCCGGGGGCTCTCCCAGCGCGCCCTGGAGGTGGCGGCCTCGGCCCTGGCCGGGGGGCTGGAGCTCCTGCTGGGCCGCCGGGTGGAGGCCCTCGAGCGCATCGAGGAGGCGGCCCGCGGCCTGGAGAACCTGGACGACCTGCACCTGAGGCTGCACGTCCTCTCCCGGCTCGCGGAGGCCCTGCTGGAGTGCGGCCAGGCCCACCGGGCCGGTCCGGTCCTCGACCGGCTGGAGGAGCTGGCCCGGGGCCACGCCCTGCGCGCCGCGGCGGCCTACCTGGACGGCCTCCGCGCCCGGTGGCACCGGGTCCGGGGCGAGCGGGACGAGGCCGTCCTCAGGGCCGGGGCCGCCCTCGCCGCCGGGGACGCCCTGGGGATGCCCGAGCCCTCCTGGAGGGGTCGCCTCGAGCTCGCGCGGGCCCACCGGGACGCGGACCGCCCCGCGGCGGCCCGCGAGGCCTACGAGGGGGCGCTCCTCGTCGTGCGCCGGGTCGCGGACGCCCTGCCGGGCGAGCTCCGTCCGGACTACCTCGCCCACCCCGACCGGCGGCGGTTGCTGGAGGAGTACCCCGCGCGGACTCTGACCTCGCCCGGGACATAGGAGCGGCCCGCGGGCTACCATGAGGCGGTGGGGGCACCGCTCCTGCTCGTGGCATGGATCCTCGCCGCCCCGCCGCCGGGCTTCACGACCCTGGGCGAGTGGGACCTGGACGGGGACGGCCTCGCGGACGCGGTGCACGCCCTGGGACCGCGGGACGGCGGGCGGGGCCGCGCGGGGCTGCCCCTGGCGGAGTTCCCGCGGCGCGCCCTCTCGCTGGAGCTGGCCGTCGAGGCCCGCGGCTGGCCTCCGCGGGTCAGGGTCGAGCTGGAGGGTCAGGACGCCGACGGGGACGGGGTATGGAGCGGCAGGCTCTACCCGGCGGGGACGGCGGACCTGGACGGCGACGGCCGGCGCGCGCTGCTGGTCGCCATCGACAGCGGCTACGACCTCTGGCCGCGCGGCATCCTGGCCGTCGGTCCCGGGGGCCTGCGCTGGTTCGCCCCCACCGGGGCGGCGCCCCTGGAGGTGCGCCACGGCGACCTGGACGGCGACGGGGCCGAAGAGGTCCTGGCGGGCTGCTTCGCCTACAACAACGGCGCCCTGGTGGACGGCCTGGACGACGGGCGCGCCTGGCTGGTCGCCCTGGCCCCCGACGGGCGGCGGCTCTGGAGCCGACCCCTGGGCATCTGGTACGGCGGGGTCGAGCCCCTCGTGGCGGACACCGACGGCGACGGACGGCCGGAGGTGGTGGCGGCCACGCACACCGCCTTCGGGGTGCGCTTCGATGAGGGCCTGGTGGTGGTCCTCGACGGCCGCGACGGCGCGGTGCGCCACGGCTTCCGCCTGGCGGCCAGCGCCCTGGGGGTGGCGGTGGCCGACATGGACGCCCGAACGCCCCCGGAGCTGGTGATCGGCAGCGCCGACGGCACCGTGCGCGTGACCGACCTCGACGGACGCCTGCGGGCGCGCTCGCCGCCGGAGGAAGGCCCGGTGCGGGTCCTCGAGGTGCTCCCCCCCGCCGCCCGCGGCGGCTGGCCGCGGGTGGTGGCCGAGGGGGCGCGCCGGATGCTCTTCTCCGCCGACCTGCGCCGCGAGGGGGACCCATGGGAGACCCCTGCCCTCCCCCCGCGCCTCCTCGCCGCGGACGGTCCGCCGCCGCCGCCGGTGACCTTGGCCTCCCGGCGGCCCGGCAGCGGGCGCGGCACGACGCTGGCCTTCCAGCTCGCCTGGTTGCTGCTGGGGGCCGCGGCCCTCCGTCGCGCGCCGCGGCGCGCCCCCGGGGCGCTCGACACGCAGCCCTCCGGTGGGGGTCTCGTGGCGTTGCTGGGCTCTCTCACCCTGCTGCCGCTGGCCTACATGGGCTTCCGGGTGGCGGAGTCCGGTGGGGTGGGGGCCTTCTTCCGGGGGCTCTTCTCCCACGACGCGGTCCCCTCCCTGGGCTGGGACGCGGTCTGGGGCTACCTGGCCTGCGTCGTGGTGCCCTGGCTCGGGGCCGTGCTGGCCTTCCTGGCCATCCCGGTGGCCATCGTCGCCGTGGCGCGCTGGGCCCCGGCCCTGGTGGGGGCGGACTCCGCGGCCGCGCCGTTGCCCCCGGACCGGGAGTGGGAGCGGGTCTGGTCAGCCCTGCGCCGCGCGGCGGCGAGGCTGGACGTGGACCCCTTGCCCCGGCTGCTCCTGGACCGGGCCGCCGCCGGCGGGCCCTGCCACGTCTACGGGCGCGGGGCCGCGGACGCCCGTGTCGCCCTCTCCCCACGGGTGCTGGAACTCGACGACGAGGCCCTGGAGACGCTGCTCGTCCACGAGCTGGCCCACGTCAAGGGGGAAGACCTCGGGCTGGCCACCTGGGCGGACGCGGCCCTGCCGGTCCTGCGTCGCGTGGGCCTCGCGGCGGCGGCGCTCTACCTGGGGGCCGGCGCCAGCACGGCGGCCTGGCGCTATGGCATGCGCCTGGGCGTGCTGGAGGCCGGCGGGCGCGCGACGGAGCACCTGCTCCGCAACCTGCGCATGCTCGTCGCCGGCGAGGTGCTGCTGGCGGCCGCCGGGGCCGCCGTCATCGCCGCGGTCTACGTGCTCCTGCCCCGGCCGATCCTGGCGGCCATCCGCAGGCAGCGGGAGCTCCTGGCGGACGCCCGCGCCGCGGAGATCCGCCCCGACCTGCTCGAGGTGCTGCGCGAGCTGGGCGTCGGCGAGCGACGCCGCGGCGGACACCGCTGGCTGGACAGCCACCCGGGTCTCGAGGAGCGCCGCCGGGCCCTGGAGGTCGGGCTCCTCTGCCGCGACCCTCCGCGACCCCGGGGCCCGGCGAAGGGCGCGGTGGCGGCCTCGGCCGTGATCGGATGGGTGTGGGCCTGCGTCCTGGCGACGCCCCTGGCCCTGGCGGGGGACCTGGGGGCCAGCTTCGCCCCGGGACTGACCGTGGCGCTCGTGGTCCTCTGGTGGCCCTGGCGCGGCGCCGGACGCCCCGCGAGGCCGGCGCGCCGGCTGGCGACCTCGGCGGGGTGCGCCCTGGTCTACGGCCTCCTCTGGCTCCCGACCACGCTCTTCCTCGCCGTCACCGCCCACGGCCTGGCGGACCACGTCAAGGCCCGGGTGGTCTACGCCCTCAAGGTCCACGCCCACCCGGCCCTGGGGCTCGACCCGGAGCTGTGGCGCGCCCTGGGGGTGGAGGCGGCCGGGCTGGCGACCGTGGCGCTCGTGGCGGGGCTGGCCGTCGGGCTCATGGCCCCCACGCCGCGTCTGCGTCAGCCCTGACGCACCCGCTGGGGCCGCCCCCGGCGCAAGCCGCCGCCCGGCGGCCCCCTCGCCCCGATGGGGCACACCGGAACGGCGGGTGCTCGCCCCTCGCGTGTGCTGGAGGGTGCGAGGATGAATGGTGCGGGCGCGTGGAGACTGGGCGTGGCGCTGGCGATCGCCCTCGGGGCGAGACCGGCGGCGGCCTTCGTGGAGGTGACCGGCGAGGAGGCGCCGGAGGCCGAGGTCTTCCGACCCGAGGCCGGGGCCCTGGACGAAGGCGGAGGGACGGGGCGTCCGGAGCGCCGCATGGACGTCGAGGCAGGCGAGCCCCTCACGCTGGCGGCGAACCGCCTCGAGGTCGCCATCCGCGACGGGGTGGCCCTGGTCCGGGTGGAACAGGTCTTCCAGAACAACACCGATCGCACCCTCCAGGCGCGCTACGTCATGCCCCTGGGGGACCGGGCCCACGTCACCTCCTACGCCATCTGGGAGGAGGGCGTGCGCGTGGAGGGTGAGCTGATGGAGGTCTCCCGGGCCGAGGACCTCTACCGAGAGGTGACGCGCCAGGAGCTGGAGACCAGCCGCCATGTCTACCAGGAGCCGCGGGCGGTGCGCATCGCCCGCGACCCCGGGATCCTGCGCCAGCTCCGGCCCGAGCGCTTCGAGACGCACATCTACCCCATCCTCCCCTGGTCCCTGAAACAGATGGAGGTCGCCTACGCGGAGTCGGTGGCCGGCGCCGATGGGTGGAGCGTCTGGGGCTTCCCCATGGAGGCCGCGCAGGTCTTCGTCAACCCGGTGGGGGAACTCCAGGCCGAGGTGCTCATCGAGGACGCGGCCGGCGTCGGCGAGGTGCGGTGCGGCTGGCCCGGGGCGGACCTGCGGCGGGAGGCGCCGGGCCGCGTGCGGGTGCACGTCGCGGGCCAGCGGGTGCGCCCGGCGGGGCCCCTGGAGGTACGCTGGCGAAGCTGCCTCGCGCCCCTGGAGGCCGCCTTCCTGGCCCACCGGATGGGGGCCGGCCCGGGTCATGCCCTGGTGCGCGTGGCCTTGCCGGCGGCCCGGGACGCCGTGCTCCCCCTGGACGTGGTCCTGGCGGTGGACACGAGCGGCAGCATGGGCGGCCCCAAGGGGGAGCGCGCCGGGGGATTCCTCGAGCGGATCCTGGGGGCCCTGGGGCCCCGGGACCGCGCGGCGGTGGTGCGCTTCGCGGACCGCGCCCGGGTGGTCCGGCCCCTCGCCCCCATCGGCGAGGTGGGCGGGCGTCTCGGCGCACTCCTGGCCGTGCCCGCGGAGGGCCAAGGGACGCTGCTCTCGGGCGCCCTGCGAGCGGCCTTCGCCCTCGCGGCGGAGGCGGCCCAGGCCGGGAGGCGCCGGCTGGTGGTCCTCTGCACGGACGGCGTCACCACGGAACCGACGGACGAGGTCCTCGATGCGGTGGAGCCCGACGGGACCCGGCTGCTGGTGGTGGGCACGGGCCACGACGACGACCTGGAGCTGCTGGTGCCCCTGGCGGAGCGCCACGGCGGGGCCGTCTGGGTCCCGGGGAGCGGCGTGCTGCGGAACCTCTGGAATCCGCTCCCGCCGGATGCCCTGCTCGGTCCCTATGGCGAGGCCATCGCGGACGGCGAGGCCGCCGACCCCGCGCCGCTGGTGGCGGCGCTCGGCGGGGCGGCGGTGACCGCCCTCGGGCTGGAGGGCCTCGCGGGTGCCGGCGAGGTCTACCCCCCCGTTCACCCGGCCCTGGCGGCGGGGGGGACGGCGAGCTTCCTCCTGCGCTACGAGGCCGGCGCCCCGGTGCGCCTGCGGCTCCGCGGCCTCCTGGACGGCGTGCCCCTGGAGCGCGAGTACGCACTGCGGCTGCCCGCGGAGGAGCCCGCCCACCGCTTCGTGGAGGACTTCTGGGCCAAGGCGCGGGTGGAGGAGCTGCTCCGGCGGAACCCGCCGGGCCCCGGCGACCCCCACCGGGCGGAGGTCGTGCGCCTCTCCCTGGCTCACCGCTTCGTGACACCCTACACCGCCTTCCTCTCGCTGCCGGACATGGAACGGCGACGTCTCCTCCTGGGCCCCACCCCGGTGGACGACACCGCGGAGCGATACCGCTACGCCGGGGCGGCCCCGGAAGGCGACGCCCTGGTCCTGGCTCTGGTGGGCGTCCTGGTCGCCGTCCTGGTGCTGCGGCCGCGGGCCACCCCGCGGCGGGAGGTCGCGTGAGGTCGCGCGAGGCGCGCCGGCCCCCCGCGCTCGTCCTCGGCGGGATCCTCGCGCCCCTGGCGGCCTTCGCCATGGACAGCCTCCTGCGCGTGAATCCCGTCGCCTGGGGCGGGGTCGGATTCCGGGGGGGCATGGGCCTGGCCGTGGGCATGGAAGGGGCTGGTCTCCGGCCCCTGGCGGTTCATGCCCTCGCGGGGCTCTCGCTCCTGGGC
>JACQVX010000029.1 GCA_016209495.1 Planctomycetota bacterium | reverse complement strand
GGCCACCGCCGCGGGCTCGTCCACGGAGACGGGCTTCCCGCAGCGTGCGCAGTGGACGACTCCGGCCCGCGCCCAGAGGAGCTTGAGGTAGTCGTGGATCTCCGTCATGGTCCCCACGGTGGACCGCGAGGTGCGCACCGTGTTCCTCTGCTCGATGGCCACGGCGGGCGGGATCCCGTCCACCAGGTCCACGTCGGGGCGGTCCATGCGTTCGAGGAACTGGCGCGCGTAGGAGGAGAAGGACTCCACGTAGCGCCGCTGGCCCTCGGCGTAGAGGGTGTCGAAGGCCAGGGAGGTCTTGCCCGAGCCGGAGACCCCGGTGAGGACCACCAGGGCGCGCTTGGGGATGGAGACGTCGATGCCCTTGAGGTTGTGCTCGGCGGCCCCGGTGATGAGGATGCGGTCGGGCTCCACGGCCGGGAGATTCTAGGCCCGCGGTGCGGGATTGCGAGTAGGATGCGCCCCCCCTTGCCGGAGAGGGCGCGGCCATGGCCAGGGTCGAGGTTCGGGGCGTGAGCAAGGTCTATCCGGGGGGGGTCCGGGCGGTGGACCGGGCCGACCTGTGCGTGGAGGACGGGGAGTTCCTGGTCCTGGTGGGCCCCTCGGGCTGCGGCAAGAGCACCCTGCTCCGCATGGTCGCGGGCCTGGAGGAGGTCAGCCACGGGGAGGTCGCCATCGGCGGCCGGGTGGTGAACGGCGTCGCGCCCAGGGACCGGGACGTGGCCATGGTCTTCCAGAGCTACGCCCTCTACCCCCACATGACCGTGGGCGAGAACCTGGCCTTCCCGCTCCGCATGCGGCGCGTGGGCAGGGAGGCCGCCAGGGCGCGGGTGGAGGAGGTGGCGCGCACCCTGGGCCTGGACGCCCTCCTGGGGCGCCGGCCGCGGGAGCTTTCCGGAGGCCAGATGCAGCGCGTGGCGGTGGGGCGGGCCCTGGTCCGCCAGCCCGCGGTCTTCCTTTTCGACGAGCCCCTCTCCAACCTGGACGCGAAGCTCCGCGGCGAGCTGCGCGTCGAGCTGAAGCGGCTGCACCAGTCCCTGGGCGCCACCATGATCTACGTGACCCACGACCAGGTGGAGGCCATGACCCTGGGCGAGCGCATCGTGGTCATGGACCGCGGCGTGGTCCAGCAGGTGGACACGCCCCTGGAGGTCTACGACCGCCCGGCGAACCGCTTCGTGGCGGGCTTCCTGGGCTCCCCCCCCATGAACTTCCTCCCGGCCCGACTGGCCGTCCGCCCGGACGGCGCGCCGGTCCTGGAGGTGGACGGCGTCCGGCTGGACGCCCCGGGTCCGCTCCTCGCCGCTCTGGAGTCGATCCGGGGCGAGCCCTTGGAGCTGGGGGTGCGGCCCGAGGACCTGCACGTGGCCCAGGACGGACCGCTGGAGGGGCAGGTCGAGGTGGTGGAGACCCTGGGGGACGTCTCGGTCCTCTACCTGGCCCGGGGGGGGCTCCGCTTCGTGGCCCGGGTGGAGTCGCGCCGGCGGGTGGCCGCCGGGGATGCCTGCCGCTTCGTCGTGGACCCGGAGCGGCTGCACGTCTTTCACGGGGCCGAGGGCCGCGCCCTGCGGCGCCGGGGGGTGGACACGTGAGACGGCGCGCGCTGGTGGTGGACGACGAGCCGGCCCAGAGGCGGATCATGAGGCGCTACCTGGAGGCCGAGGGCTACGAGGTCCTCGAGGCGCCGGACGGGGGCGAGGGCCTGGCGCGCTTCCGCGCGGAGCGGGTGGACCTGGTGGTGAGCGACGTGATCATGGAGCCCGAGGACGGCCTCGCCCTCCTGCGTGGCGTGCGGGGCCTGGACCCCTCGGTCCCCTTCATCCTCGTGAGCGGGGCCCCGGACCTGGCCATGGCCCAGGCCGCCGTGCGGGAGGGGGCGGACGACTTCGTCTTCAAGCCGGTGGAGCGCGCCTCCTTCCTCCACAGCCTGGGCCGGGTGCTGGAGCGCCGACAGCTCCGCGAGGAGCTGGCCGTGGCCCGGCGCCGCGAGGCGGAGCGCACCAGCCAGGCGGAGGCCCTGGACGCGCGGCGCAGGTCCCTCCTGGACCTGGTCCTGCACGAGGTGGCGGACGCGGCGGCGACGGTGCGCACCTCGGCCCAGGCCCTGGAGGGCTGCGCGGGGGACGAGGGTGCGCGGCTCCTGACGGACCTGGACGCCGGCCTGGGAAACGTCCTGGACGTCCTGCGGGTGGTGGCCGCGGTGGAGCGCATGGAGGCCGGGGAGGCGGAACCGGCGGCGCCGCTCTCGCTGGTACGGGCCCTGGAGGAGGCGGGGGCCCCGCCGGGCTCCATCCGGGGGCGCCCCGGCGGGCCTTCCATCGGGGCCTGCGCCGAGGCGGTCGTCCCCACCCTGCGGGTGCTCCTGGGGCGGTCCCGGGTGCGCTCCGGGGGAGAGCCCCTCTGCCTCGAGTTGGTAGGCGACCCGCCGGGCTTCTCGATCGCGCCCTTCCCCGCCCTGGCGGGGGAGGAGGGGAGGGACGGGGCCTTGCTCCTGGCGCGCTACGCCTTCGAGGCACTCGGGGCTCGGGTCACCCTGGAGGGCGGGCGGCTCCACGTCCGGTGGTCCGGGCTCCGGGGTCGCGCTTGAGCCCGGCCCCGGCCCGGACGTCCACGGTCCTCCTGGTGGACGACCAGCCGCCGGTGCGTCGCTCGCTCCGCCTCGTCCTGGAGTGCGAGGGCTTCCGCGTCCTGGAGGCCCAGGGCGGCAAGGAGGCCCTGGTCCTGGTGGGGCGCGAGCGCCCGGACCTGGTGGTCCTGGACCTCCTGATGCCGGGCATGAGCGGCTTCGACGTCCTCGAGGTCCTGCGTGCCGGCGAGGCCGGGCGGTCCATCCCCGTGCTGGTGCTCTCCGCCCTGGGGGACCGGTCCGACGTGGTCCGGGCGGTCCAGCTCGGGGCCCAGGACTACCTGGTGAAGGCCTCGTTCCAGCGCGAGGCCTTCGTCGAGCGGGTGCGGCGGACCCTGCGTGCCCCGGTGGCGTCCCGGGCCGCCTCCTCGCCCTCGCGTCCCGCCGCGGCCCCGGCCCCGGCGCCCGCCGCCGCCGCCCTCCCCGGGGCGCCCGGCGCGAGCGGGGGCGAGGGGGCACGGGACCGGATCCTCCGGGCCGTGGACCAGGCCGAGGACGTGGCGGCCCTCCCCCCGAACGCCATGGAGCTGCTGCAGCTCATCCATGGGGACGCGGCCTCCGCGGGGGACCTGGCCTCGGTGATCATCCGGGACCAGGCCCTCACGGCGAGGGTGATCCGCGTCGCCAACTCGTCCTACTACGGGGGCAAGCGCCGCCGGGTCGTCGACGTGCACAGCGCCGTGGTCACCGTGGGGGTCCGCTCCCTGGCCCACATCGCCGCGGGCCTCTCCATCATGGACCGCTTCGCCTCGGCCCAGTCCGCCGGCCTGGACGTGGTGTCCTTCTTCGAGCACTCCATCGGCTGTGGCGTCATCGCCCGCGGGCTGGCCGCCTCCGTGGGCCACCCGTCGCCGGACGAGGTCTTCGTCTACGGGATGCTCCACGACATCGGCAAGGCCTTCCTGGCCCAGACCATCCCCCTGGACTACGCCCGGGCCGTTGCCCGGGCCACGGAGGAGGGCCGTCCCCTGCGGGAGGTGGAGCGGGAGGTCCTGGGCATCGACCACTGCGCCGTGGGCCGCCGCCTGGCCCGGCGCTGGGGACTCCCGGAGACCATCGCGGAGGTGGCCTTCCATCACAACGACCCCTGGGAGCGGGTGGCGGTCGCCAAGGTCCAGGACCCCCGGGGGCTGGGGGTGGCGTGGCTGGCCAATACGCTCACCAAGGCCCTGGCCATCGGCCACGGGGGGGACTCCACCCTGGACGAGGTGGGGGAGACGGTGTGGGAGGGGCTCGGCCTCGGGGGGGCGCGGGCCCTGGAGGTGGTGAATGCCTCGCGCGAGGAGGTGCATGTCCTGCGGGCCTTCCTGGTGGCCGGGACCGCCCTGGGGCAGCCGCCGGTCCCCGCGGGCCGGGTGGTCCTCGTGGAGCTGGAGGCAGGGGCCTTCCCCTGGATCGCCGCCAGCCTCCACGCCCGCGGGTACCGGGTGGAGTCCTGCGGCGGCGACGAGCTGCGCCGGCGCGCCGTGGAGCTGGGGGCCGAGGCGGTGGTCCTCGAGGTGTCCGGCGAGGACGCGGAACGCCAGCTCTCCAGGGTCCGCGCCCTGCGCCTCGGCGCGGACACCCGGAGGGTGGAGGTGGTCCTGGTCTGCCGCGAGGGCTACGTGCCCCCACCGGACGCCATTCCCGCGGAGCTGCGGCCGGGGGTCCGTGTGGCTGGCTTCCCCCTGGCGGTGGACCGCCTGCTGGCCGAGGCGTGAGCCCGCTCCCGAGACCGGTCCTCGCCGCCCTGGCGGCGGCGGCCCTGGCCGCCGCGTGGGCCTGCACCCGGGACCCGGCCTCGGCGCGGCTGGAGCTCATGATCTGGGGCGACCCGGACGAGGTGCGCACGGTCCTCGATTACGTGGGGGCGTTCCGCCGGGACCACCCGGAGGTGGAGGTGGAGCTGCAGCACACCCCCTCCATGGGCTATACCCAGAAGCTCTACACCCGGCTCCAGGGCGGCGACCTGCCGGACGTCTTCTACCTGCGCGCCGAGGACTTCCCGGACCTGGAGCGGAAGGGGGCCCTGCTGGACCTGTCGGTCATGGCGGGGGCGGACCCGGGTTTCCAGGAGGACGCCTACTATGCCCGGGTCCTGGACGCCTTCCGGGACGGCGAGGGCCGCCTGCGCGGGATCGCCAAGGACTTCGCCACGATGGTCCTCTACTACAACGAGGACCTCTTCGACCGGTCCGGCGAACCCTACCCCGGGGACCACTGGGACTGGGAGGGATTCCGGGGCGCCGCGGAGCGCCTCACCCGGGGGGCGGACGGGGGGCGGGCCCGCGCTCAGACCTGGGGCTTCGTGGTGGAGACCTGGACCGGGGAGTGGCTGCCCTGGCTCTGGCAGAACGGCGGGGAGGTGCTCTCGGAGGACGGCCGCCGGTGGCTGCTGGGGGACCCGGAGTACGTGGACCGGAACGCCGAGGCCTTGCAGTTCCTGGCGGACCTGATGGTGGGGGACCGTCCCGTGGCCCCGCCCCCGTCGGTCACAGCCGACCAGGGGACCAGCGAGGCCTTCCAGTCGGGCCAGGTGGCCATGTGCACCTACGGCCGGTGGATGAGCATGCAGTTCCGCCACGTGGAGGACTTCGACTGGGACGTGGCGCCCCTGCCCCGCGGCCGCGAGCGCTCGACGACCCTCTTCACCGTGGCCTACGCGGTCTCGGCGCGCACGGGCCGCCCGCGGGAGGCCTGGGAGCTGGTGCGGGCCCTCACCGGCGAGGCGGGCCAGCGCGCCACGGGCCACGCGGGCCACGCCATCCCGTCCATGCGCACCGTGGCCGAGTCCGAGGCCTTCCTGGACCCGGAGGCCCTGAGGGGGCGCCCTATTCACCACCGGGTGAACCTGGACTGCGTGCCCTACGCGCGAGCGGTGCCGCGCTCCGTGCGCTGGGCCTCCCTGGAGACCCGCCTGAGCCGGGCCCTGGAGCCCGTCTGGACCGGCGACCGCAAGGCCCGGGACGTCCTCCGGGAGGTGCAGGCGGAGCTGCAGGGGGTCCTGGACGGGGGGGAATAGGCCGGGGGCGTGGCCGTGGGCGCGGCCGAGGGGTGGCGTAGGCGCGGGCGCCTCAGGGCCCCGCGCGGAGGATGGTCCCGGACCAGGCCTCCAGGGGCAGGGAGAGCGTCCCCCCCTCGCCGGCCACGGTCCCGCCCCGGATCAGGTCTTCCCAGGGGCCGGCCACCGGAACGGTCAGGGTCGCGTCCTCGGGGCCGTTGTTGAAGGCCAGGAGGAGGCGACCCCCTCCTCCCTCGATCCCGCCGCGCTCCAGGACCAGGTGCGGACCCTCCGCCACGAGGGTGCGGACCGCGCCGCGGCGCAGGGCTGGGTGGGCCCGCCGCAGGGCGATGAGCCGGCGGTACCATTCCCGCAGGCCCGGGTCCGGCGGGTCCTCCCAGGGATAGCAGCGGCGGCACTCCGGGTCCTTGCCGCCGCTCAAGCCCACCTCGTCGCCGTAGTAGATGACCGGCGCGCCCAGGTAGCCGAGCTGGAAGAGGGCCGCCAGCCGGTGGCGCCGGGGGTCGTCGCCGCAGGCGGTTCGCAGGCGGATGGTGTCGTGGCTCCCCAGGAGGTGGAACATGGCCGGAAGGACCTGCTCCGGGTAGCGGAGCCGCAGCTCCGCGAGGCCGTCGGCGAAGGTCCCCGCGTCGATGGCGCTCCGACCGAAGAAGTCCAGGACCAGGGTGCGCAGCTCGTAGTGCATCACCGCGTCGAACTGGTCCCCCTGCAGCCACGGGGTGGCGTCATTCCAGATCTCCCCGCAGATGTAGGCCTCGGGCGCGACCGACTTCACCCGGCGCCGGAACTCCGTCCAGAAGGCGCTCGGAAGCTCGTTGGGCACGTCCAGGCGCCACCCGGAGGCCCCGCGGCGCAGCCAGTGGACGGCCACCTTGTAGAGATAGGCCTTGACGTCGGGGTTGGCGGTGTTCAGCTTGGGCAGGTCCCCGAAGCCCCACCAGGCGTCGTAGCCCGGGTCCTTCCGGACCACGACGGGGAACTCGCGGACGAAGTACCAGTCCAGGTAGGGGGACTCGCGCCCGCGGGCCTTGATGTCCTCGAAGGCCCAGAACTCGTCGCCCGTGTGGTTGAAGACCCCGTCCAGGAGCAGGCGAAGGCCGCGCTCGCGGCAGGCCTCCACCAGGCGCCCGAAGGCCTCCTCGCCGCCCAGATGCGGGTCCACGGCCATGTAGTCGGCCGTGTCGTACTTGTGGTTCGAGACGGCGCGGAAGATGGGGTTGAGGTAGAGGGCCGTCACGCCCAGTTCCTGCAGGGCGCCCAGCCGGTCGATGACCCCCTGGAGGTCACCGCCCATGAAGTTCGCGTTCTCCGGTGGGCTCCCCCAGGGGAGCGTGCCCTTGGGGTCGTTGGCCGGGTCCCCGTTGGCGAGGCGCTCCGGGAAGACCTGGTAGAACACCGCGTCGGCCACCCACCCCGGCGGCTGGAACCGTGGCGAGGTGGTGGGGTCATAGACGAAGGACGCCTCCCCCGGGGGCCGCTCCGCGAGGCCCTCCGGGCCCAGGTGGCGGACGACCTTGCCGTCGTGCAGGGAGAAGTGGTAGCGCCGGCGCTCGGCCCGCACCCATACCTCCCACCAGTCGTGCCGGCCCAGGGCCCCCACCCGGTCCATGGGGAGTCGCGCCGCGCCCCAGGCCAGGTCCACCTGGGCCACGTCGTCCCGCAGGGTCCGCAGGCGCACGCGCAGCCGGTCGCCGACCCGGTTCCGGAAGCGCAGGGACCCGTCGTGGCGCAGCTCGGCCGCGTCCACCTCCCCGTCCAGCGGGTCGCCGACGGCGCGTCCCGCCCCGGGCCCGCCCAGGAGGAGCACCGAGTTCCGTCCCGTCTCGCTCACCCCATCGGGTTCGTCCTCCGGGTTGTCGGGGTCGCTCCGCCACTCCTGGCCGTCGTTGATCACGAACTTGTAGAGGTGGCGTCCCCGGGGGAGGCGCAGGGAGGCCTCCCAGGTCCCGTCGCCGTCGGCGTCCTGCATGGGGTTCGCATCCTTGCGCCAGTCGTTGAAGCCCCCGGCCACGGCGACGGAACGGACGGCGATGACCGGGGTGTAGCGGAAGAGGACCTCGTAGGCACCCCCGGCCGGTCGCACCTCCACGGACAGCAGGGGAAGGGCCAGGGCCAGGGCGAGCAGGGGGCGCACGGCTCGCCCCCGCTCAGGCCTCCTCGCGGGCCCTGCGCAGGCGCAACGTCTTCTCGCGGATCCGGATGGCCCCCTCGCGTTCCGCCAGGCGCTGTTCCAGGCGCGCCACCTCGGCGCAGAGGACCTGCCGCCGCTCCAGGTGCGCGAGGAGCTGATCGCCGGCGATGTCCGCCTGGAGGTGGTCGTGCTCCTCGATGCGGCTCCGGGCCTCCTGGAGGCGGACCCGGATGGCCTCCGGGTCCATGTCGCCGCCATCGCCGCCGGCGGCGGGGGCTGGGGCGGAGGCCGTGGCAGGCGACCCTGCCGCCGGCACCGGCACGGGGGCGCCCTCGCGGGGGCCCTGGGTGACCGAGAGCAGCCTGTCGCGCTCCGCGGCGAGCTGGTCCGCGAGCCTCTGGAGGACGCCCTGCTCCTTCACGGCCGCGTCCGCCCGGGCCCGGGCCGCCTCCAGCTCCCTTCGCGCGGCCTCGGCCTGGGAGCGGGAGGCCGCCTCCGCCCGGGCCCGGGCCGCGTCCAGCTCCCTTCGCGCGGCCTCGGCCTGGGAGCGGGCGGCCCCCGTCTCCTGGCGGGCCACCTCCGCCTGGGCCCTGGCGGCCTCGGCCTCGGCCCGGGCGGTGCCCTGTCCCTTCTGGAATCCCTGGGCCAGGGCAGTCAGGTCCCGGACCTTCTGCCGGAGCTCCTCCACCTGGGCCTGGGCTTGCCTCGCCTGCTCGTCGGCGCCGCGGATGGCCCCGGCCGCATCCCGCTGGGCCCCCACCAGGCGGCGCTGGGAGTCCTCGCGCTGGGCCTCCAGGCGACCCTCCGTATCCTTGAGCTTGAAGGCCAGGTCCTTGGCCTCGTCGAGCTGGCGAGCCAGGGCGCCCTCGGCCTCCAGGACGCGCCGGGTCGCCGCCTCCCGGTCGCGCTCGCGCTCGGCCTCCAGCTCGGCGACGCGGGCGCGGAGCGCCTCGGTCTCGGGCGAGGGGCCGGCCTCGGGGGCCGTGGGCGTGGGCGTGGCGGCCTGGGCCTCGCGGGAGCGGGCCAGTTCCCCCTGGAGTCCCTCGCGCTCGGCCTCCAGCTCGGCGACGCGGGCGCGGAGCGCCTCGGTCTCGGGCGAGGGGCCAGGCTCGGGGGCCGTGGGCGTGGGTATGGGCGTGGGAGCCTCCGGCAGGCCTGTGTCCATGGTCGCGGGCGCGGCCTCGCGGGAGCGGGCCAGCTCGTCCAGGAACCGCCTCTGCTCGGCCTCCAGCTCGGCGACGCGCTGGCGAAGGGCCTCGGTCTCGGGCGCGGGGCCGGCCTCGGGGGCCGTGGGCGTGGGCG
>JACQVX010000033.1 GCA_016209495.1 Planctomycetota bacterium | reverse complement strand
GGAGGGGCTGGAGCCGCCCTCGGCCGAGGCGCGGCTGGCCCTGAGCGTCCTTTTCGCCTCCACGGGCAAGCTGGAGGCGGCCATCGCCGAGGCCCGCGCGGCCGCCCGGGTGGGGCCGGCGGCGGCCGGGGGGGCCGAGGAGCGCCTCCAGATCTACGCCCACATCGCCCTCAACCGCCCGGAGGGGGCCAGGGCGGGCCTCCACGCCGCCGCCGCGCGCATGGAGGTCCTCGCCCTCGCCGGGAGGGACGAAGAGGCCCCGAGGCTCGCCGCGGGCCTCGCCACCCACCTCCGCGAGCAGGACGCCGCGGGCCTCCCCGATCCCGAGGACCGCGAGGCCCTCCTCGCCGACCCGGCCCTGGCCCCCTCCTGGGCCACCCCCGAGGGCGAGACCCTGCGCGGGGAGTGGGTCTCTACCCCCCCCCGAGCAGGTCCAGGACGAGCGCCTTGACCCCGGTCATCGCCAGACCGTCGCCGGCATGGCAGCGCTCGGAGCAGGCGAGGACCGCCCCGTCCAGGGGGTCCGACGGGGGCCGGCCGTGGCTCCCCCGGACCAGGGAGGCGTCCAGGGGGACGACGTCGAGGCGGTAGCGCATCCCCACGGACTTCTGGAGGAGGCGCCACGCCACCCGCAGCCGCGGGAACGCCAAGCCGGGGTCGAGAAACAGCTCGCAGGGGTCGTAGCCCGGCTTCCTGTGGATGTCCACGGTGCGGGCGTAATCCGGTGCGCGGCGCTCGTCCAGCCACCAGGGGTAGCAGAACCACGCGTCCGGGGCCGCCACGGCCACGAGGTCGCCGCTCCGACCGTGGGCCAGGCCCGCCGCCGCCAGGGCCTCCCCCTCCAGGACCCGCTCCACGCCGTCCAGGGACGCCACGCGAGCCGCCACCTCCGGACGGAGGGGCGGCTCCCGCACGTAGAGGTGGGCCACCTGGTGATCCACAACCGCGAAGGCCCGGGAGGCGTGGACGTCCAGGCCCTCGCCGTAGGGCCCGTCGCGCACGGCGAGCCAGCTCGCCTCCCGGAGCGCCCGGTTCAGGAAGACGGCCCGGCGCACCGGCGAGAGGCCGTACTCGCTCAGGGCCACCACGGCCGCGCCCAGGCGCCGGGCCTCGCCCAGGACCTCGCCCGCGCACTCGTCCACCTCGCGCAGGCGGTCCACGGTCCCCGGGTGATCCGGCCCCAGGCGCTGGAGGTCGTAGTCCAGGTGCGGGAGGTAGACCAGCGTGAGGGTGGGCGTGCGGGCGCGCATCACCTGCGCCGCCGCGCGGGCGATCCAGCGGCTGGAGGCCAGGCCCGCCATGGGCCCCCAGAAGGCGGCGAAGGGGAATGGGCCCAGGGCGTCCTCCGCCGAGCGCGCCAGGCCCTCCGGGGTCCCGTGGATCGCCAGGGCCTTGCCGCCATCGCAGCCGTAGTGCGGCTTCGGCGTCAGGGACCAGTCCACCGCCGCACCCTGGTTGAACCACCAGAAGAGCTTGGCCGAGGTGAAGGAGACGTCCAGGGCCCGGGCCGCCTCGTAGACCTTCTCGCCGGCCACGAGCCGGTTGGACTGGCGCCAGAACAGGACCTCTCCCAGCTCCCTGTCGAACCACCCGTTTCCCACGACCCCGTGGGCCGAGGGGGCGAGGCCCGTGAGGAGCGTGGCCTGGGCGGTGCACGTCACGGCGGGGAAGACACCGGCGAGGGGCGTGGAGAAGCCCTCCCGGGCCAGGGCCGCGAGATGCGGGGCCGCGCCCGAGTCCAGGAGCCGCGGGGTGAGGCCCACCACGTCCAGGACGCACACGGGGCGCAAGGCCGGCCCCCCGGTCCCTAGCGTCCGGCCGCCGGCCGGGGCCAGGCCGGCGGCGGGTCCGAGCGCGGCGCCGCGAAGGCGAAGGTCTCCGGCAGCACCCCGCGCCGCACCAGCATGGGGACCAGGGCCGCCGAGGTGGCCGAGGACACCAGCCCGCGGCGGTGCGCCTCCAGGACGGACCACGCCAGGTCCTCCCGTGAGACCCCGGCGTCGGCCCGCATGGAGCGCCCCACCTTTGCCACCGCCCCGCTGCGGAGGTGGCCGGCCTCGTGGAGGGCGAGGGCTGTCTGGAGGCAGTCGCGGCTCGTCACCACCCGGTCCTGGCCCGCGAACAGGGCGGGTTCCCGGCCCCGGGCCAGGTGGATCACCACCGCCTCCACCGCCTCGGCCGGCTCCACCTCCCCCGCCAGGCCCACCACGTAGTCCCGGTCCCTGGACGGCACCCCGGCCTCCTCCAGGGCCGAGGCCAGGGCCTCGCCCCGCCGCCGGCCGGCCACGGCCTCGGCATAGAGCGTGTAGGCCAGGGCGTCGCTCTCCGTGTCGTCGCCGAAGAGCACCTCGGTCGCCTCCCGGGGGAAGTCCAGGCGGTCGAGCAGGAGGGCGGAGAGCTTGAATCCCACGTGCTCCAGGAGCCTCCGGAAGCGACCCGCCTTCACGTGGGCGAGCTGGTCCTTGAGGACCATCCCGTCATAGCCGATGCCGTCCAGCCGGAACTTCTCCTCCAGGACCCGGCGCATCTGGGGGGGGCTCGCGCTCACGAAGTAGACCGGGCGCTCGGCCCCGTGGCCCGGGCCGCGGCGCAGCTCCTTGAGGAGGGCCGGGGCTCCGGGGACGTTGACCTTGCGGTCCGCGGACTCGATGGCGGTCCGCGCCAGGCCCCGGAGCGAGTTCGTCGGCGTCTGGAGGTAGGTGTTGTCGATGTCCCAGGTATAGATCGGGCCACGATAGCGGGGCCCGGGGCTCCGCAGGATGGAGCGCTCCAGGGGATAGCGGTAGGACTCGGGCACGAGACCTAGGTCGCCAGCACGACCCGGTCGATCTCGTCGCGGGAGGGGCGGGTCATGAGGTCCCGTGTCACCTCCTCCACCGTCGAGCCCTCGAAGAGGATGCGGTGCATCCCGTCGGTGATGGGCATCTCCACGTCCAGCACCCGGGCCTGCTGGTGGACCACACGGGTGGTGTTGACCCCCTCGGCCACCTGGCCCAGGTCCGCGAGGATGGCCTCCAGGCCCTCGCCCCGCCCGAGGCGATAGCCCACCTGGTGGTTCCTGGAGAGGGGGCTGGAGCAGGTCACGATGAGGTCCCCCGCCCCCGCCAGGCCGCTGAAGGTGAGGGGGTCCGCCCCCAGGCGCACCCCGTAGCGGCTCACCTCCGCCAGGCCGCGGGTCATCAGGAGGGCACGGGTGTTGTCGCCCTGGCCCAGGCCCCGCACCATGCCGCTGGCCAGGGCGATGATGTTCTTCAGGGCGCCACCCGCCTCCACACCGACCACGTCGCGATTGCCGTAGACCCGGAACCGCGGGCTCACCAGGAGTTCCGAGGCGCGCCGGATGACCTCGTCGTAGCGGCTGGCCACCACTGTGGCGGCGGGCTGGCCGGCGGCCACCTCCCGCGCCAGGTTCGGGCCCGAGAGGACGCCGATCTTGCGGCAGCAGGTCTCCTCGCGCAGGACCTCGCTCATCCGGGTGCCCGTGACCGCCTCCAGCCCCTTGGCGCAGGAGACCAGGACGTGGTCCCCGGAGAGGTGGTCCCCCAGGGCGCGCACGACCTCGCGCATGGCCTTGGTGGGGACCGCGGCGTAGATCACCGTGGAGCGGCGGGCCACCTCCTCCAGGTCGTCCACCGCCCGCAGGGCCTCCGGGAGCCGGAGGCCTTCCCCCAGGTATCGGGTGTTGGTCCGCCCCTCCTGGATCTCCCGTCGCACCGCCGGGTCCCGGACCCACTGCAGGGTCTCGTGGCCCTTCGAGGCCAGGAGCCAGGCCACGGTGGTCCCCCACGACCCCCCGCCCAGGACGCCCGCCGCGTCGCGGCCCTTCACGTGCGGTCCCCCTCCAGCCCGTAGCCCGCCAGCCGGTTCCGGTAGTAGAGGACCAGCTCCATGTGGGCCGGGTGGACCCGGTCGCCGCGGCGGTAGAGGGCCGCGCGGGTGTGGTAGGTCCCGAAGCCGCGCAGGCCCTCGTCCGCCACCGCCTGGGGGTCCCCGCGCGGAAGCCTGGGGTCCAGCCGGATCTCGCCGCGGTCCTCCAGGCCCCGCACCTCCGCGAGCAACCGCTCCAGGTCCCTCGCCAGCTCCCCCATGGGCAGGGAGTCCTCCGCCACCGTGGTGCGCAGGAACCGATAGAGGTCTACCCCCGGGCGGCGCGCGCGGAGCATGCGCCAGGCCGAGTAGGCCAGGAGGTGGGTGGCCAGCCCCACGTTGTGGCGGGCGAACTGACGCACCACCGCCAGGCCCAGCTCCCGGGTGTATTCCGCGTCCCGTTGCGGGTCGTGGTCCGGCTTGCCCCCCACGAGGACGTAGCGGCGGGTGTCCACCGCACGGCCGCGGTCGTCCAGGGAGACGCCGCGTTCGGCGTCCACCCGGTTGCCGAAGCAGTCCACCGGGTCCGCGACGGTCACGTAGATCCGGCCGTCCAGACGGAAGAGGTCGCCCACGAACTGGAGGACGCGCCGGGGGTGGGAGAACTCGTCGTCGGTGATGATGAAGCGCGACCGGCCCGTGGACTTCAGGTGGTCGGCGATGAGGGTCTCCGCCTCCAGGACCAGGGCGTAGGAGATGGTGGCCGGGACCACGTAGACCTCGGGCCGGTCCCTCCCCTCCCGGAGGTTCTGGACGTAGGCCCGGAGGCCGCAGCCCATGAGGCCCAGCTTCAGGTGGCGCTCCACCTCCCCGGAGCGGCTGCGCGTCCCGCCGGGGAAGAACAGGTTGTCGTAGCCCAGCTCCAGGGCGACCGTGGCGTATTCCTTGAGCACCTCCTTGTAGAGGGAGGCGGTCTTGCGCCGGTCCACCTTGTAGGCCCCCAGGTTGTGCATGAAGAAGGAGAGGAGCGGGTTCGAGAAGAGGTTCAGCCCGGCCCCGTAGAGGAAGGGGGGGAGCCCCAGGGTGTGCAGGGCCCAGCCGATGACCGGGGAGTCCATGTTGGAGACGTGGGTGGGGGCCAGGATGACGGTCCCCCGGCGGCTCAGCCGCCGGAGCTCGTCCACCCGGCCCTGCACCACCACCGCCTCGCCCACGTCCGGGAGGCGCGGGAAGCCGCGGCCGAGGAGCCGGGGCGAGACCGCGTTCAGGAGGAACCCGAGCCCCACCGGGACCGCCCGGCAGGCCACCTCGTAGACCAGGGGGTTGAATCGGCCCAGGACCTCCCGGGCGAAGCGCTCGACCACCTCCTCGTAGATGCGGAACTGCTCCGCCTCGGAGGCCCGGCCCATCCGCCGCCCCACGAGCTTCCACCAGGCCAGCCCCTCGGCCCGCTCGCGGGGGTCGCGCTCCTCGTCCAGGCGCCTCCGCTCGTGGTAGATGGTGTCGTGGACCAGGGCCTCCACGGTGGGCCCCCCGTCCCGGTCGGCCTCCCGCGCGCGGCCCAACAGGCGGCCGGTCACCTCCTGGACGACGAATTCCTGGTCCTGCGGTCTCATGGACGCGGCATTCTACGCAGGGCCCTCGGGCGCGTCCACACGGGCGGGCGACTTGGAGCGCAGGACCTCCAGGTAGGTGGCGGCCGCCCTCGCCGCGTCCCAGGTCCCGCCGTCCAGGACCCGATCGGCGAGGAAGGCGAGGGCGCGCCGGGCCATGCGGCCGCGCGGCGGGCCCGAGCCCGGCCCACCCCCGGCCACCACGCAGGGGATGCCCCCCAGCCGCGCCGCCGCGGCGGCGAGGACCTCCACCCCCTGGCCCAGCCCGTGCACGAGCCGCGCGCGCCGGTAGCGCAGGACCCGGGCGGCGCGCCAGGGTCCGCGGGGGTCGAGGACGCCGGCCAGCCCCAGGGCCTCCACCGCCAGGCCGCCCTCGCGGGCGCTCCCCGCGCCTGCGCCCTCGCGGCCCACGCAGAGCACCATGGGGCAGAACCGCTCGCGCGGCAGGCCCACCGCCAGCTCCAGGGCGCACCGCGCCGCCGGCGAGCCGTCCAGCGAGGCCACCAGGTAGAGGACGTTGGCGCGCCCTGTCGTGCATCGCGGGGGAAGCACGAGATAAGATTACGCCAGAGGATGGACCGGAGAAGGCAATTCGGAGCACCGGCCGTCCTGGCGGCCGCCCTGGCCGCGGCGGCCTGCAATGCCACGATCCCCCGCAACCGCGCCACGGGCCTCCTGGTCCCGGACCTCCCGCCGGCGCGGGACCGGGTCCAGGTGACGGCCATCCCACTGCCGGCGGTGAGCAGCCACCCCAACGAGGGGGTGAGCATCGGGACGCTCCCGGTGGTCCTCTTCCGGGACGACGAGAAGATCGCCTCCATCTTCGCCCCCTCCGTCACCGAGAACCGCCTGGTGGGGACCACCGGGACCCTCCGCCTCCTGGGCTTCGTGGCCCCCGGGGAGGAGTACCACCTGGAGTGGTCCCAGTCCACCGTGGGGGCCCACGACGACTTCGTGCAGTACGACCATCGCGCCCTGGGCGGGTCGGCCCTGGGGCTCTCGATCCGGGGGGAGTACCTGGAGGACCCGACCTACCGATTCTTCGGCCTGGGGCCCTCGTCCCGCCGGTCCGACGAGACGGACTACACCCACCTCGAGGCGGGGGGGCACATGACCCTGAGCCGCCGGCTGCGGGGCCAGTGGTCCGCGGAGCTCACCGAGCGATTCCGCCGGGTGAAGGTCGGGCCGGGGATCGTGGACGAGGTCCCGGACTCGGTGGTGGCCTTCGCGGCCATCCCGGGGATGCGGGGGAAGTCCTCCGTGTGGGCCCACCGGGCGAGCCTCGTCTACGACTCCCGGGACAGCGAGCGCGTCCCCACCCGGGGCGGCTTCGCCCGCGGCTTCTACGAGGTCTCCGACCCTCAGCTCGGCAGCGAGACCTTCTTCCACCGGGTCGGGGGAGAGGTGAAGCGGCTGTGGCCCGCGGCCGGCGGCCGCCTGGTCACGGTGGCCCGGGCCTGGGGGGAGGTCCTGGACGGGAGCCGCGTCCCCTTCTTCGAGCGCGGCCTCTTCGGCGGGAGCCGGTCCCTGCGCGGGGCGGACGTCAACCGCTTCGTCGAGAACAGCCTGCTGGTCTTCAACCTGGAGGAGCGCCTGCGCCTCGCCGAGGTCGAGATCATGGACGTGCGCACCGAGGTGCAATGGGCCCTCTACACGGACTTCGGGAGGGTCTATTCGACGGAGGAGCGATTCCGGTTCTCGAATTTCCAGTTCGTGGGCGGCTTCGGCGTGCGCCTGGTGGTCCCGCCCTGGATCGTGGGCAAGATCGACGTGGGCCTGGGCGAGGACGGGGCCTCCACCTTCGTCGAGATGGGCTATCCGTTCTGAGCGGCGATCCGGTCCGTCCGGCCCGGCTCGAAGCGGCAGGCGGGGTCCTCGGCCAGGTAGTCGCCCGTCAGGGCGTAGGCCCGGGCGCGGGAGCCGCCGCAGAGGTCGCGGTAGGGGCAGCGCCCGCAACGGCCGCCGAGGAGGGCGGGGTCGCGGAGGCGGCGGAGGACCTCCGCGTCCCGGTAGACCCGCGCCAGGGGCGTCTCCCGCACCTGACCTGCCCGTAAGGGCAGGAAGCCGCTGGGGTAGACCTCGCCCCGGTGGCTCACGAAGACGAAGCCCTTGCCGGAGTTCACCCCCCGGGGGGCCTGGCCCACGCTGCCGCCCGGCCCGGTCTCGCGGGCCAGCCGGGCTCGGATACGCCTGGCGATTGGCCCCGGGCCGGTCGCGTCGCGGCGCTCGCGCTCCGCCACGTACATCCTGTAGTGGGGCGCCTCCGTCACCTTGATGATGAACGGGACGCGCCGCTGCAGGAGGTATAGCCTCTCGAAGACCGCCTCGAACTCCTCCGGTGCCAGGCCCTGGAGGCCGGCCCCGCGGCCGGTGGGGACGAGGAAGAAGACCTCCCAGAAGACCACCTCGAGGCCCACCACGAGGTCCGCGATGGCGTCGAGGCGCCTCCAGTTCTCCCCGGAGACCACCGTATTGACCTGCAGTGGGACGCCCGCCTCCCGCGCGAAGGCGGCCCCGGTCAGGGTGCGCTCGAAGGACCCGGGCACGCCACGGAACGCGTCGTGGGCGGCGGCCCCGGCGTCGTCCAGGCTGAGGGCCATCTGGTGCAGGCCCGCGGCCCCCAGGGCGCGGACCCGCCGCCCGGTCAGCCGTTCGGTGGCGGCGGGGATGGTGCCCACCTTCAGGCCCGAGGCGCGGGCGTGCCGCACCAGGTCCTCCAGGTCCTCGCGCTGGAGGGGGTCTCCCCCCGAGAGGACGAGGACCCGGGTCCCCATGGCCGCCACCTGGGAGATGAGGTCGCGCCCCTCGGCGGTGCTCAGTTCCCCGGGGTCCCGCCGGTCCATGGCCTCGGCCCGGCAGTGGCGGCAGGCCAGGGCGCAGGCCTGGGTCGTCTCCCAGATGGCGATGAACGGGGCCAGGTCGAAGTCGGGCCCGCCACGCGGTTCGGCCATGACCAGGGTGGTACGCACTCCCCATGCCCCGGCGGACGGCCCGTCGCCACCCGGCGGGGGCGCGCCGCCGCGCCGACGCGGGCGGGACGATTCCCCGCCCGCGCGGGATCTCCGTCCCCGAGGGGGCGCGTTTGACACCCCCCAGGGCCGCCGCTACGATCCGCCCGCGCCATGGCTCGTTCCCTAGCACTCGCAGCCCTGCTGGCCGTGTGCGCGGTCGCGCCCGCCCTGGACGCCGTCGCGGAGTTCCGCCGCGCCTGGGCCGCGGCCTCCGACGACTCCTCCCGCATCGCGGCCGTCGAGGCCCTCTCCGCGGCGGGCGGAGACGCGGCGGCCGGGGTCCTGGTCCAGCTCGTGGCCCACCCGGATCTGGCCCGGACCGTGACCGGGACGGTCGCCGACTGCATTGCCCGGCTCGCGGACGACGCGGCGGTGGCGCGGGTCTGCGAGGAGGCCCGCTCCCACCGCGACCTGGAGACACGCACCCGCCTCACGGCGGCCCTGGGGCGCTCGGCCCACGAGGCTCGCGTGGCGGCCCTCCTGGGGCTGGCGGCGGACCCGGAGCTGCCCGTGCGCTCGGCCGCCGTGGGTGGGCTTTCCCGGGTGCAGCGACCCGAGGTGGTGGACGCCCTCCTCGCGCGGCTGGAGGAGGAGTCGGGCCGCATGGCCGGCGAGGTCCGCCGCGCCCTCCGCGCGATCACGGGCCAGCGCCTCCGGGAGCTGGAGGAGTGGGCCACCTGGTGGGCCGCCCGCCGGGAGGGCTTCGTGTTCCCGCCCCTGTCCGGGGAGGCGGACGCGGTGGAGCGGGTGCGCCTCGGGGACCCGGAGACCACCCGCGCGGCCGGGGACGATGGCGGGACGGTCTACGAGGTGGAGAGCGACCGCGTGGTCTTCGTGGTGGACGTCTCCCACAGCATGACCGTGCGGGCCCTGGAGGGGGAGGGTGGCATTACCCGGCTGGACTTCGTGAAGCGGGAGCTGACCGGCGCCATCGACCGGCAGCTCGGGGCCGAGGCCCGCTTCGACATCATCGTCTTCGCCGACGAGGTCCAGGCCTGGAAGGGGAAGCTGGTGCGGGCCACCCCCTCCGCCCGGGCCGAGGCACGGCACTTCGTCCGGGGCCTGAGGACGGCAGGCGAGACCAACTCCATGGGGGCCCTGGACGCCGCCTTCGCCGTGAGGGGGGCGGACACCATCTGCTTCCTCTCCGACGGCTTCCCCACCGCGGGGCGCCTCACCGGGACCGAGGAGATCCTCGACGAGGTCGTGCGCATGAACCGGGGGCGGGGGATCGCCATCCACACGGTGGCCTTCCTGGCCGGGGACGGCACCCCCCTGGGGGTGGTGGAGGCCAAGGACGTCTCCCGCGCCTTCATGGCCCGCCTCGCGGAGGCGGCCGGTGGCCGGGCGCGAGTGGTGGAATGAGCGCGCAAGCGAATCGCGGCGAGCGAGAACATGCAGGCGTGCCCGCCCCGGTCCCGGCGCCCCCGCCGGCGGACCCCTACCGGGTCCTCGCGGTGGACGACGACCCGTCCATCCACATCCTGGTGAGGAAGAACCTGGAGCGCCGGGGATACCGGGTGGAGACGGCGGAGGACGGCGAGGAGGCCCTCCGGCTCATGCGCAGCTTCCGGCCGGACCTGGTCATCGCGGACATCATGATGCCGCGCATGGACGGCTACGAGCTGTGCCGCCGGGTCAAGGCGGACCCGGAGCTGAAGGAGGTCTTCTTCATCATGCTCACGGCCAAGGGCGAGGTGAAGGACCGGGTCGCCGGCCTGGACATGGGGGCCGACCACTACATCACCAAGCCCTTCGACATCCACGACCTCCTGGCCCGGGTCAACGCCGGGCTCCGGATCGTCTCCCTGCAGCGCGAGCTGCGCCAGAAGAACGAGGAGCTGGCGCGCCTCTACGGTGCCGCCGCGCGGGACAACGAGGAGCTGAAGCGCCTGGGCCGGATCAAGGACGCCTTCCTGGGGATGGCGGCCCACGACCTGCGCACGCCCCTGACGAGCATCAAGGGGGCCTGCGAGCTGATCCTCGACGGCTACATGGGGGAGGTGGCCGAGGAGCAGCGCGACCTGGTCCGGATGGTCTACGAGCAGGAGGAGGCCATGCTCGCGCTCATCAACGACCTCCTGGACCTCTCGAAGATCGGGGCGGGGAAGGTGGACCTGCACACCAGGGACACGGACCTGAGGGAGCTGATCCGCCACCACCACGACGTGAACGCCTTCGCCGCGCGCCGCAAGGACATCGCCCTGTCCTGGGACGTGGACGAGGGCGTCCCGCCCGTGCGCCTGGACCCGGCCCGCATGGGCCAGGTCCTCTCCAACCTGGTAGGCAACGCCATCAAGTTCAGCCGGCCCGGGGACTCGGTGCGCGTGAGCGCCTCGCGCGCGGGGGACCGCGAGGTCTGCATCGCGGTCGAGGATACCGGCCAGGGCATACGGGAGGACGAGCTGGGGCGCATCTTCGACCACTTCGGTCAGACGAGCACGCGGGCCACGGGGGGCGAGCACTCCACGGGCCTCGGGCTGGCCATCTGCAAGCGCCTGGTGGAGCTCCACGGGGGTCGGATCCGCGTGGAGAGCACCTGGCAGAAGGGCTCCCGATTCAGCGTCGTCCTCCCGCTGGAGGGGCCGTCCCCCGCGGAGGCCGAGGCCCCGTCGCCACGGTAGTGTGGGGCCGCCGCCGGGGCGGCCTCCCGAGGCTCAGTAGCCGGCGAGCCGCGCGGCGAGCACCGCCGCCAGGGGGACGGTGAGGTTGTCGTCCAGCCGGAAGAGGTGGGGCCGGCGCGGGCGATAGCTCACCAGCTCCGTGACCGCGACCGCCGCGGCCACGGCGGCGGCCGGACCCGCCTCCCAACCCGAGACCCACCCGGTGGCCCAGGCGACGCCCCACAGGACCAGGGCCCCGGCCAGGGACTTCCCCAGGTCCAGCCGCCCCAGGGCCACGGGCTCCGTGAGGAGCCGCGCCAGGCGGCTGGAGAGGCGGGCCGCGCCCCGGTGCGAGCGGCCCAGCCTCCGGACCGCGGTGCGCGACAGGATGGCCACCGCGCCCGCCAGCGGGTCCCCCACCGCGAGCATGAGGACCGCCGCCATGGCCGTCTCCCGGCTCGACAGGACCACCGCCCCCAGGACGCCCCAGGCGAAGTAGAAGCTGCTGGAGAAGCTCCGGCGCTCGTCCCTTCGCCCCACGAGGGACATCAGCCGGTCCTCCACCCGGGTGTCGCGGAAGGTGGGGCCCCCGTAGAGGCGAAGCAGGTCCACGGCGGTGAGGCCCAGGACGAAGGGGAGCGTCACCCACGGGGCCGCCTCCCGCGACACCCAGAGCCCGTAGGCGGCCACCACCCCCAGGCCCGTGGCCATGTGCCAGGCCCTGCGGGGCAGTTCCAGGCGCCGGAAGGTCCGGGACCGGCGGTGCACGCCAGGACGGCTCGCGACCGGCTATCCCCGGGTCCTGGTCCTGGCCTTGCCGGCGGGCCAGGAACGCAGGGCGTGGACCAGGAGGCGCACGCCCACGCCGGTGGCCCCGTGTACCTGGTAGGGGCGCGGGGTGTCGCCCCAGGCGGTCCCGGCGATGTCCACGTGGGCCCAGGGGTAGCCCTCGGCGAACTCCGAGAGGAAGCAGGCGGCGCTGATGGCCCCGCCGTAGCGTCCACCCGAGTTCTTGACGTCCGCCACCTTGCTCTTGACGAGCTTCCTGTATTCGTCCCAGAGGGGCAGCCGCCAGAGCCGCTCCCCCGCGGCCTCTCCGGCCGCGATCAACCGCGCGGCCAGGGCGTCGTCCCGGCTGAAGAGGCCGGAGGCCTCGGACCCCAGGGCCACCATGCACGCCCCGGTGAGGGTCGCCAGGTCGATGACGGCGTCGGGCTTGTATCGCGAGGCGTACGAGAGGGCGTCCGCCAGGATGAGCCGGCCCTCCGCGTCGGTGTTCACCACCTCGATGG
>JACQVX010000040.1 GCA_016209495.1 Planctomycetota bacterium | reverse complement strand
TGGACGCCCTGGCCGAATTCGCCCCCTCCCCCCGGCACCGCCCCCTCCCGGCGACGGCCCCGGACGGCTCGCCCCGCCCCGTGGCGGGCGAAGGACCCTTCTCGGCCCGGGTCTTCAAGTCCATCTACGACCCCTTCGTGGGCAAGCTGGCTTACGCCCGGGTCTACAGCGGGTCCCTGGAGCCGGGCGGGAGCTTCACCAACCGGCGCAGCGAGGCCGTCGTGAAGGTGGGCCACGTCTACAGGGCCATGGGGAAGGACCAGCGCGACATCCCCAGGGCCATCGCGGGGGACATCATCACCCTGGCCAAGATCGACGACATGGCCGTCTCGGACACCCTCACGGCCGCGGACCTGGACATCCGCTACCCGGCCATCGAGTTCCCCTCGCCCATGGTCTCCCTGGCGGTGGAACCCAAGAGCCGCGCGGACGAGCAGAAGATCTCGTCGGCCCTGACCAAGCTCGCGGAGAGCGACCCCACCTTCCGGTTCCAGAGGGACAAGCAGACCAAGGACCAGGTGGTGAGCGGGATGAGCGACCTGCACCTCCTCATCATGATCAGCCGGCTCAAGCGCCGGGAGGTGGAGGTCACCACCCGCATCCCCAAGGTCCCCTACCTGGAGACCATCACCGCCAAGGCCGAGTCCTCCTACAAGCACAAGAAGCAGACGGGGGGCCGGGGCCAGTACGGCGAGGTCTACCTGCGCCTCGCCCCCAAGCCGCGCGGCGAGGGCTTCGAGTTCGTCGACGGCGTGGTGGGCGGGACCATCCCCCGGCAATACATCCCCGCGGTGGAGAAGGGCATCGTCGAGCGCATGACCCAGGGCATCCAGGCGGGCTTCCCGGTGGTCGACGTCTCCGCCGAGGTCTACTTCGGCTCCTACCACGACGTGGACTCCTCCGAGGCGGCCTTCAAGCTGGCGGCGTCCAAGGCATTCCAGAACGGCTGCCTCCAGGCCAGGCCCGTGATCCTGGAGCCCATCTACGAGATCAGCGTGACCATCCCGGACGAATTCATGGGCGCGGTCACCGGCGACCTGAACTCCCGCCGTGGGCGCATCCTGGGGATGGACTCCCACGACGGACAGCAGGTGGTCATCGCCGGCGTCCCGCTGGCCGAGATCCAGACCTACTCCACCGAGCTCCGGTCCATGACGGGCGGCGAGGGGGCCTATGCCATCAAGTTCTCCCACTACGACATTTGCCCCCCCAACGTGTCCCAGCAGGTCATCGCCAGGTACGCCGTCAAGAAGGAAGAGGACTGACCCCCCGCCCCCGGGGAGGCGCGACCCTGGAAGCGGCCTCGACGACCCTGGAGGAACTCCTCCGGCTCCTGGTGGAACGAGGGGGCTCGGACCTGCACCTGGCGGCCGGCTCCCCGCCCCGCATCCGGGTCCACGGGCGCCTCAAGCCCGTGGACATGGAGAAGCTGGACGGGGAGTCCACCCGGCGGCTGATCTACGGCCTCCTCACCGACGAGCAGGCCGCCGAGTTCGAGCGGGAACTGGAGCTGGACCTCTCCTTCGGGGTCGCGGGCCTGGGGCGATTCCGCGCCAACGTCTTCCGGCAGCGCGGGACCGTGGCCGCCGTCTTCCGGACCATCCCCTTCAAGGTGCGCCGCTTCGAGGAGCTGGGGCTCCCGACGGACGTCCTGGAGCGGGTCTCGGCCCTGGCCAAGGGTCTGGTCCTGGTCACGGGCTCGACGGGGAGCGGCAAGTCCACCACCCTGGCCGCCATGCTGGACCACATCAACTCGAACCGGCCCGGCCACGTGGTGACCATCGAGGACCCCATCGAGTTCCTCCACCGGAGCAAGCAGTGCCTGGTGAACCAGCGGGAGGTCGGGGCCGACACCCGAGGCTTCAAGGCGGCCCTGCGCCGCGTCCTGCGCCAGGACCCGGACGTGGTCCTCATCGGCGAGCTGCGCGACCTGGAGAGCATCGAGGCGGCCCTCACCATCGCCGAGACGGGGCACCTGACCCTGGCCACCCTTCACACCGGCGACGCGGTGGGGACCATCGCCCGCGTCGTCGACGTCTTCCCGGGCAGCCAGCAGCGGCAGGTCCGCGTGCAGCTCGCCGAGGTCCTCGCCGCCGTCCTCGCCCAGCAGCTCCTGCCGACGGCCGACGGGGCCGGACGGGTCCTCGCCCTCGAGGTCCTGCTGCCCACCCCGGCCGTGCGCGCCCAGATCCGCGACGACAAGGTGCACCAGGTCTACTCCGCCATCCAGACCGGAGGCTCCCTGGGGATGCGCACCATGAACCAGTCCCTGGCCGACCTGGTGGTCTCCGGCGCCGTGGACGCCACGACGGCCGCGGAGGCCTCCGGGGACCCGGACGAGCTGCGCAGGCTGTTGGCCGCGGCCGCTCGGGCGTAGACCCCCCGCATTTTGCGGAACGTTTACTCGCCCGGCGGCGTCTGACCACTATTCTTGATGCCGCGCCCGGAGGGGTCCGTGCCCCCCGCCGCGCCCGGGAGTCCCGCCATGCGCCGCCAAGCCGTCCACGCCCTCGCCCTGGTCCCCTTCCTCCTCGCCGCCCTCCACGCCGCCTCGGCCCCCCAGCCGGAGGGACCCGACCCGCTGACGCTGGCGGAGGAAGCCCTGGCGCGGGGCGCCCACGACGAGGCGCTCTCGCAGCTCGCGGCGGCCCGCGCGGCCTTCCCCGAGCGGGGTGCCGAGGTGGGCTACCTGGCGGCCCTGGCCCAGCTCCGCGCCGGGCGGCCCGAGGAGGCCCTGGAGGCCTGCGCCTCCCTGGGCTCGGCCCACCCGGACTCCCCCTGGGCCCGCCGTGCCGCCTGGCTGGCGGCCGAGGCGCACCTGGCGCGGCGGGGCTACGCCGAGGCGGCGGCCGCCCTGCGCGGGGCCCTGGATGGCCTCGTCGCGCCGGCGCGCCGCGAGGCCATCGCCCAGGCCTACCTGGAGGTGGCCGCCGAGCTGGAGGCCTCCGAGGCCCCGCCGCGGGCGACCCTGTGCCGGCTGCTGGGGAACGCCCGCGACCTGAAGGCCCTGGACGATGCGCGCGACCTGGAGGTCCTCGGCCGCATGGTGGCCCACGCCGTGGCCGCCGCGCCAGAGGACCCGGAGCTCTCCAGGAGGGGAGCGGCCTGGGCGCGCTCCTACCTGGAGCGCCGGGAGGACCCCGGCGTGCGGGTGGCCCTGGGCCGGCTCCTGGCCCACACCGGCGACCCCTGGGGCGCCCTGGAGGCCTTCGAGGCCGTGGCCGACGGCGCGCCGCGCACCCCGGTGGCCGCCGAGGCCCTGCACCGGGCCGCGGGGCTCTTCGGCGAGCAGGCGGCCCCCGGTGGGGAGCTTCTGAGCGGCGTCCCGGACCTGGAGCACCTCTACCACGCCACGCGGCTCCTGGACCGGCTCGAGGACGAGGCCCCAGGCCATCCCCTGGCCGTCCTGGCGCGCCTCGAGAGGGCCGTCCTCCAGTCGCGCTTCGGGGAGCTGGTCCCCGAGGCCATCGAGGGACTGCGCGGCTTCGTCCGCGACTACCCGGGACACGAGCGTGTCCCCGAGGCGCGCGTCCTCCTCGGCGAGCTGCTCTCCGCCGCGTCCCGGTCCGCGGAGGCCGTCCAGGCCTGGGAGGCATTCCTGGCCGAGCACACCACCCACCCCGCCTGGCCGGAGGTGGCCGAACGGGTCCGGCGCGAGCGCCTCGCCGAGGCCGTCCGCCTGGCGGCGGCGGGCCGTCGCGAAGAGGCCGTGGGCGCCTACCGGGCCTTCGTGGCCGCGTGGCCCCAGGACGAGCGCTCCCCCGAGGCCGCCTTCCAGATCGGCCAGGCCCTGGCCGACGCGGGCCAGATCCCGGCCGCCCTGGACCAGTGGGGCCGCGTTGCCTCGCGGTATCCCGGATCCGAGGCCGCCGCCCACGCGACCTACGCGACGGGCCGGGTCCTGGAGGACCGGCTCGAATGGACGCAGGCCCTCGAGGCCTACGCCCGGGTCCAGGGGGGAACGTTCCAAGGGCCGGCCCGGGAGCGGGAGGCCGCCCTCCGCGCCCCCTCCCTGGGGATCGCGGTCGGGCGCGGCTTCGGCTCCGCCGAGCGGCCGCGGGTGACCATCACGAGCCGCAACCTGGAGGAGTACGAGGTCCTGATCCACCGGGTGGACGCGCGGGACTACTTCCACCGCACCCTCTCCACGGGCGGGATCCTGGACCTGGACGTGGCCATCGCCGAGCCCGACCACCGCGAGGGGCACTCCGTCGAGGGCTACGCCCCCTTCCGCCCGCACGAGTGGGTCTGGGACCTCCCCCCCGGCGGGCTCGGCGTCACCATCGTCACGGCCCGGAACGGGCCCCTGGAGGCCTCCAACGCGGTCCTGGTGACCGACCTGGCGGTCCTGGTCCTGGCCTCGCGCCAGGCCGCCACCGTCCTGGGGGTGGACCTGCGCGATGGGGCCCCCCTGGAGGACCTGCCCTACACGGTCGCGGCCGATGGGCGGCTGGTGGCGAAGGGCGCCGGCCTGGGCGGGGCCTCGCGGGCCAGCCTCTTCGTGGACCTGATGGGCCACCACGCCTTCCGGGACCTGGACCTCGCCGGCCTGCCCATGGCTCCCACGCCCGCGGATGGCGCGCTCGTCCTCACGGACCGGACGGTCTACGCCCCGGGGGAGGAGGTCCACGCCGTAGCCATCGTGCGCCGACCGGAGGGAGAGGCCCTGGTCCCGGGCGCGGGGCCGCTGGTCCTGGAGGCCCTGGCGCCCTCCCATGGCACAGGGCTTCCCTACGCCCGAGCCGAGGGCACCCCCGACGAGGAGGGCTGCATCGAGCTACGCCTCCGGCTGCCCGAGGACTTCGCCGTGGGGGCCTGGGGGCTCGTCCTCCGCGAGGCGCCCCGCGGCAAGGGGCGCGTGCTGGCCCGGAGCGCCATCCATGTGGCCCCCGAGGCCCCGCCCCCCGCCTGGCGCACCGACCTGGAGGCCGAGCCCGCGGAGCCTGCATGGGGCGAGGCAGCGCGGCTCACCGTCCGCGTGCGCGACCGCTTCGGCCGGCCGCTCGCCGGCTCGCGCCTGGTATGGCGCCTCCAGGGCTGGCCGGCCCATCTCGAGGGGGAGGCGCTCACGGACGCCTCGGGGGCGCTGCGCCTGGAGGTCCCCGCCGTCCCCTACCTGGGCGCCGAGACCCGCCTCCACGTCACGATGCCCGACGGGGCGGTGCGGGAACACGTCCTCCCGTGGCGGGTGCCGACGGCACGGCTGGAGGTGGAGCTGGAGGGGCTGCCCCTCTCGCCGGTGGGTGAGGAACGGGCCGTACGGGTCCGGGTCCATGGCGTCGTCCACGCGCCCCGCTACCGGATCCTCCGAGCCGGGCCCGGGGGGGGGGTGGAGGAACGCGCGACGGGAGAGCTGGCCCTGGACGAGGCGGGGAGCGCCCGGACCGCCTGGACCCCCGACGCACCGGGCGGCTACACCGTGGTCGTGACCGGCCGCGACGGCCGCGGACTGCCGCTCTCCGCCCAGGCGCCCTTCGCGGCCGCCGAGACCGGCGATGCGCAGGCCCTCTTCCTCCAGGTCCCCTCCACGCGGGCCGTCCCCGGGGCCGACCTGGGGCTCCGGGTCTACAGCGCCTTCGAGATGCCGGGCTACGTGGCCGTGCTCACCGACGGCGTGGCCTCCCACCGTGCCGTGCGCCTCGAGCCCGGCTGGAACGCCCTGGCCTTGGCCGCCCCGGACGTGCGCTGGACCCGGTTCCAGGTCGCCGCCTGGGGCCTGCGCGACGACCGGCTGCACTCCGCGTCCGCCACCCTCGACCTGGACCGCGGTCTCCAGGTGGCCATCGCCCCGCCGGTCGGGGTCCCGGCGGGCGGCGAGGAAGTCCCGCTGGAGCTGCGGGTCACCGACGAGCAGGGCCGGCCCGTGCGGGCCCGGGTCAACCTGGTGGTGGGCCCGCGGCCGGAGCTGGAACGCCCCGTGGGGGTCTTCCGCCGCGAGTGGCAGGGCCCCTACCTCGCCTCGGACGCCTCGAGCCGCACCCGCTTCGAGGCCGTCACCCGCCGGGTGGCCGACGAGGCCCTTCGGGCCATGGACGAGGTCGCGAACGCGGCGGGCCGGGCCTACGCCCCGGTCCACGGTCTGCCCTTGCCGTCCCTGGACGGGGAAGTCCAGGACCACCATGCCTACGGGGCACGCAGGGGGCAACAGCTCGCGCAGGGGGGCTGGGCCTCCCAGGAGGCCGATGGCGGCGGCTGGGGGTGGGAGAAGGAGGCCCGGCCCATGGAGGCCTGGCGCGACATCCACGTGGCCATGGACGTGGCCACCGACGCGGAGGGACGCGCCCGGTTCCCAGTGCGGCTCCCCCTGGAGGGTGGGGCCTGGGAGGTGCGGGCCTACGCCTGGGCCGGCGACCGCTCGGGGGGTGGCGAGGCCACCCTGGCGGCACGCGAGAGGCTGGCGGTCGTCGTCCCGCCCATGGCCCACGTGGGGGCCGAGGCCGCCCTGGCCCTGGTGGGGGAGGGCAAGGTCGAGGTGGAGGTGGGCGGCGAACGCACCGAGCTATCCCTCGCGCCGGGCCGCGAGGCGGAGGTGCGGTTCACCCCGGCAGAGGCCGGCGAGCTGCGCGTGGTCGTGCGCTCGGGCGGGGCCGTGGGGGAGTATCCGATCCCGGTCCTCGCCCCCGAGGGCGACTCGCCGCTCGCCCTCGCGGCGGCCCACCCCTACCAGCGGGCCCAGGCGGCGGCGGCGAGGTTGCTCGCCGCCCCCGCCGGCGAGGGGCGTCTGCGCTCGGCGCGGGTGGCGGAGCTGGCGTCCTGGACCTCCCCGGACCCCCTGGACCTGGAGGACGCCGTGGCCCTGGCCCTGGCCCTGGACGGGGCGCGCCGGCAGGGCGAGGCCATCCAGGAGGAGCGCCTGCATGCCCTGGTGGCTCAGGCGGCCACGGCGCTCGAGGGCCGGCCCGAATGGGACGCGCGGGTCCTGCGCCGCGCGCTCATCTCGATGGTCGACGAGCTGCAGGCCATCCACCTCGTCCCCTTCTTCCGCGAGCGTTCCGGGCTCTCGGCCCGGGCCCTGGCCTGGCTGGCCGGACTCTATGCCCGGCTCGACCGGACGGAGGAGAGGGACGCCTGTCTTTCGGCCATGGACGAGGCCATGGCCGCCGGCCGGGCCTTCGAGGCCATCGGCGTCCTCGACGGCGAAGGTGTCGCCAGGGCCTTCGTGGCGCGAGCCCGAGGGACGCCCGCCGCGGAGGGGGGCGTGGACGCGGCGGCCGGGGTGGGCGAGGCCCTCTCGCCCTTCGAGGCCGCCCTCTGGGCGCCCTGGGTGGCCGACGCCTCCTGGTGGGCCACCGCGCGCCGCGCCAGGCCCACGCCGGGACTCGCCGCGGACCGCCTCCGGGTCTACGCCCCCGTCCCGCTCGTGGACGGCCGCCACGTGCCGCCCGTGTCCGAGGACATCGAGGGAGGGGACCTGGAGGAGGGCCCGGGCCTCGGCGCGGGCGAGGAGTTCCGCATGACCCTCTCCTTCGAGGTCTCCGACGCAACGGCCCGCGTGGAGGAGCCCCTCCCGGACGGCTGGCGGCTCCTCGAAGGCGGGGGCCTGGTCTACGACCCCCGGCGCCATGCCTTGACCGCCCGCCTGCCGGCTGGCCGCCACGAGTTCGCCTGCCGGCTCTACGCGGTGACGGCCGACCCCGCCCCGCGCGCGATCCACCCGGAGACCCTGGCCGCCCTGGCCCTGCATCACGCCGGACGCGGGGACCCGGAGGGGGTCCTCCGCGAGCTGGGGCGCCTCCAGGCGGTGGCCCGCGCCACGGGGGAGCTCGCCGTTCGGCTCGCGCGCTCGGGCTTCGAGGCGGCCGCGGCCCTGGGCCGGGGCGAGGAGGCGATCCTCTGGCTGGAGGCCCTCAAGGAGGCCGACCCGGCGGCAGAGATCCCGCCGGACCGGGCACGTCTCGCCGCCGGGGCCTACGAGGCGGCCGGCGAACCCCTGGCGGCCGCGGACCTCTACCGGGCCCTCCTGGACGAGGCCTACCTGCAGGAGGCCCTGCTCCCCGGGGAGCTGGAGGCCCTGGGCCGCACGGAAGAGGCCCGGGCCTGGAACGAACGCCTCCTCTCCGCCGCGGCGGGAACGACCCTGAATCGACGCATGATCGCGGCCCTGGCCCAGCGGCAGGGGCAGGCCGGGGGCGCCCATCGCGCGCTGGCCCTCGGCACCTACCGGCGCTACCTGGCCCACTTCCCCCAGGCCGACGACCACGACGCGGTGGCCTTCGCCCTGGCGGGGCTCTACCTCGCGCTGGACTCGCCCCCGGACGCGGAGCGCGTCGCCGCCGCGACGCTCGGACTCCACCCGGAGTCGCGGCTGGTCCGGGAGCTGCGCCTGCTCCGGGCCGTCGCCCTCTACGCCCAGCGCCGCTTCGACGCGGCGCGGGAGGTGGCCGAGGCCCTCGCCGGCGAGGGCGAGAAGGCGGCAAGGCTCCTCGTCGCGCAGTTGCTCCACGCCCAGGGCCGGAACGCCGAGGCCCTGGAGGCATACCGGGAGGTGGCCGCCCTCTTCCCCGACGCGCGACGCGCCGCGGCCTTCCTGGAGCAGAGCGGCATCGCGGTGCCCGAGCTGACCGTCGTGAGGAGCGGGGAGCCGGCCGGCGTGGACCTGGACTACCTGGGCGTGGGCGAGCTGGACCTGCGGCTCTACCGGGTGGACCTGGTGCAGCTCTACCTGCGCGCCCAGGGCGATGTGGACCTCGGCCGCATCGAGGTGGCCGGGTTCCGGCCGGCGCTCAGCCAGCACCTCGCCCTGGCGCGCCCGTCCGGGACCGCGCGGTTGCGCCAGCGGGTCCCCCTGGAGCTGGGCGAGCCCGGGGCCTACTACCTGACGGCCCGGGCGGGGTCCTTCGGGGCCTCGGGGCTGGTCCTGGTGAGCGACCTGGCCCTGGAGCTCCAGGAGGAGCCAGGCCACCTGCGCGTATACGTCTCCGACGCCCGCCTGGACGGCGCCGCGCCGAACGCGAGCGTGGCCTTCATACGGCGCGCCTCCCCCGTACGCATCGACGTGGAACGCACCGACCTGCGCGGGGTCGCGGAGGTCGCCGGGGCGGCAGGCCAGGTCACCGTGGTGGCGGAGCGCGATGGCCACGTGGCCTTCGCCCGGTTGCAAGTGGCACCCGAGCGCCGCGGAAAGTCGTTCGAGGCGGACAAGGACGTCGACGTCCTTCGCGGACGTATCCAGGACGCCATCGAGGGCCTCGAGGACCGCCAGGGGGAATACGAGGGCAACGTCCAGCAGCGCAATCGCTCCATCCGCCTCAAGCAGCGCTAAGGGCAATGCCTCTGAGCGTAGGAGACCCACAGCGTCGCGGTAGGACGTGCAGGTGG
>JACQVX010000031.1 GCA_016209495.1 Planctomycetota bacterium | reverse complement strand
GGCTCGGGCCGGGGCGCATCGAGGGGGCCCAGGGGGGTTCGGGGGAGACGCCGGACGGCCTCCAGGAGCGAGTCCCGCGAGACCACCCGCGACGTCTTGGAGATGGAGGCCGTGGCCGGGTCGAAGGTCGCCGCGAGCTCGGGTTCCGGGCGCGCGGCGAAGGGCAGCTTGGCGGGCGGCGAGGGCACCGGGGTGCTGTCCCAGGTCGCCCCGGCGCCGACGGGGGGTTCGGGAGGGTGTGGGGGGGGCCCGGTGGGAGCGGCGGGGCCGCCGCGAGGTTCGACCGGCGTCGGGAGGGCCGGCGAGGGGCCCGGAGCCGACGGCGTCGCGACGGTCGCGCCCGTCGGGGTCGGCGCCCCCGCCACCTCGCGGAGGCGGCCCTCCAGGAGACGGCGGACCGCCGAGAAGGTGGCGACGTAGAAGGCCAGCTCGCAATTCGTGAGACGGGCCATCTCGTCGGCCACTGCCCGCGGGATGGGGCTGGCCAATGCCAGTACCAGGAGGTCGCCGAAGCGATCCACGGGTGCCATGCAGTGCTCCGTCAGGAGTTCCAGCGGCAGGAGGGCGGCCACCTCCGCCGGGACCTCGTAGCGGCTCACGTCCAGGTGGGGGATCTGGAACTGGGCGCACAGGGTCCGGGCCAGGTCGCCCTCCGTGATCAGCCCGTCCTTGACCAGGCGTTCCCCCAGGTGCCCCCCCTGGGCCTTGGCCTGGGCGTTGGTCCGCTGGATCTGGTCCGGGGACAGGGCGCCCTGGGACGCGAGGATCTCGCCCAGCGGTCGGCTCGTCACACGGTCCAGGTTCATGGCGGGGCCATGCTAGCGCGGCGCTCCGGGACAAGTCAAACCCCGGTCCGGCCCCGAGGAAGCCACGGCGGATTCCGCATCCCGGATGGCCCGAAGGCATGTATAAGATTTCCCCGCCATGAAGCTCAGCGTCGTGATCCCGGTGTTCAACGAGCGCGAGACCATCGCCGAGATGGTCCAGCGGGTGATGGCCGTGGACATGGAGAAGGAGGTCATCGTCGTGGATGACGGCTCCACGGACGGGACCCGTGAGGTGCTCGGGGGCGAGCTGTCTGGCCTCTATCCCAACCTGCGCGTCCTCCTCCAGGAGCGCAACCAGGGCAAGGGCGCGGCCCTCCGCCGGGGCTTCCACGAGGTCACCGGCGACGTCGTGATCACCCAGGACGCCGACCTGGAGTACGACCCGAAGGACTATCCTCGGGTCCTGGAGCCCATCCTGGACGGCGTGGCGGACGTGGTGTACGGGTCGCGCCTCTCCGGGGGGATGCCACAGCGGGTGCACATGTTCTGGCACATGCTGGGCAACCGCTTCCTCAGCCTGGTGACCAACGTCCTCTACAACACGACCCTCACCGACATGGAGACTGGCTACAAGGCCTTCCGGGCCGACGTCCTCCGGCGGATGGTGCTGCGCTCCGACGGGTTTACCATCGAACCGGAGATCACCGCGAAGGTCTTCCGCCTCCGCTGCCGCGTCTACGAGATCCCCATCCGCTACTACGGCCGGTCCTACGAGGAAGGGAAGAAGATCCGCTGGTACCATGGCCTCGCGGCCCTCTGGGCCCTTCTGCGCTACCGGCTCGCCGACTAGGGGCCGGGGGTGCGCATCCTCGCCATCCGCCTGGGCTCCCTGGGGGACGTGGTCCAGGCTGTGCCCGCGGTCCGGGCTCTACGCCTGGCCTGGCCACGGGCTCGCATCGGCTGGGCCGTCGAGGAACGCTATGCGGGGCTGGTGCGCCTGCTCCCCTGCGTCGACGAGGTGGTGGTCTTCGAGCGGGAGCGCGGCCTCCCGGGGGTGGTCTCGGTTCTGCGGCGCCTGCGGGAGGTCCGCTGGGACGTGGCCCTGGACCTGCACGGAAACCTTCGCAGCGGCGTGGTGACGCGCGCCAGCGGCGCCCCCCTCCGGGTCGGCTTCCCCCGGGGCCGGGGGGCCCGGGAGGGGAACTGGCTCTTCACCAACCGCAGGCCGCCGATGCCGGCCTGGGCGCGCCACAAGGTGGATCGTGGGCTCTCTCGCCTGGCCGCCCTGGGCCTGGAGGTCGATACCCTGGACCGGGTCCCGCGGCTGGAGGCGCCGGCGGGGCCCACGGCCCGGGAACTGGCGGCGGAGGGCGAGGGGCCGGTGGTGGTGGTGCACCCGGCGGTGAGCGCCTTCGGGGCCATCAAGCGCTGGCCGCCCGAGCGGTTCGGCGAGGTGATCCGGCTCCTGGGGACCCGCGCGGTGGTGACCCATGGGCCGGGAGAGCGGGCCGTCGCCGAGGCGGTGGCCGCGGCCTCCGGTGGGAGGGCGGCGGTCGCCCCGCGGGCGGCCGGGCTGGGGGCGCTGGCCGCGCTCCTGGCCGGCGGCGACCTGGTCCTGGGCTGCGACACGGGGCCCGTCCACCTGGCCGCCGCCCTGGGGGTCGCCACCGTCACGGTCTTCGGCCCCAAGGACCCCGAGACCTACGCCCCGCGAGGGCCCGGGCCGCACCGGGTGGTCCACGCGGACGTTCCGTGCCGGCCCTGCGCCCGGCGCCGCTGCTACGACACCATCTGCACGTCCATGGTGAGCCCCCGGGCCGTGGCCGTGGCATGCAGGGCGCTCCTTTGACCCTTGGCCGCGCGGCCGCGGTCCGGTTGACTTCGCGGCCAGCCCCCCTACAATCGCCGCCCATCGGGAGGGTCCACTCCATGCCGCGCACCAGCCTCCGCCCCGCCGTCCTTTCCCTCGCGGCCGCCCTCGCCGTGGTGGCGGCCGCCCACGCCCTCCAGGGCGGGTGGAAGGAGGACTTTGATCGGGACATCAACTCGCCCGACAGCACGGTGCGCTACCAGGCCGTCCGGCGAGTGGACGGCAACGACCCCAAGGGCCTGGAGGTCCTCCTGAAGGTCCTGGCCAACACGGACCCGCGGGTCATGGACTGGTACGTGCGCCGCGGGGCCATCGAGGCCCTGCAGAACGCCTACGAGGGCGGGGCCCTCGAGGAGATCGTGGCCGCGGTCACGAAGGACAAGAACCCCCTGGTGCGGGAGGGCTGCGTCGCGGCCCTGGGGGCGAAGAGGACCCGCGTGGACGTCCTGGCCGAGGCCCTGGAGGACAAGGCGGACCTGGTGCGGCGGGCGGCCGCCCGCGCCCTCATGGGCATGAAGGACCTCCCCGAGATCAAGGCGGCCATCGGGCCCCTCATCCAGAGGATGGGGAGGGAGGATCCCTACAAGGACTTCCGGGAGTTCGTGGCGGTGAAGACCGCCCTGGAGGCCATCACGGGCGAGTTCCTCGGGCCCGACCCGGAGGCCTGGAAGTCCTGGTGGACCTACGCCGAGGAGACCTGGGCCCCCGGGGCCGCCCCGGACCCCGAGCGGGCCAAGAAGGCGGAGGAGGAGGGCAACAAGGCCGAGGACCACAAGGAGGCCACCAGCACGGGGCTGGAACTGGAGTTCTCCACCCGGGGCAAGGGGGACATCCCGCTACTGGTCATCCACGACACCCGCTATCACGACCACTACTTCCAGCCCTATCTCCAGTCCATAGAGGACACCTGCAAGGTCTTCTACATCAAGATGCCCGAGGCGAAGCAGTTCGAGGGGAAGGCCAAGGCCCTCAGCGAAGCGGTCATCGAGATCCCCGTGGACCTCCTGTGCGACGCCTTTGAGGAGCTACGGGCCCGGTTCGACCTCTCCCGCTTCGCCATCCTCACCCACTACGACTCCTGCCTCATCGCCTTCCGCTACGCGACGCGCCACCCGGAGAAGGTCTCCCACGTGATCCTCGTCGGGGGGGTGTCGGGTCAGGGCGCCTACGGCAACATCGTCGGCAACATCGAGCGCGAGGGCCAGAAGCGGAAGGACCTGGAGATGGAGCACATGGCCCAGTCGCTACAGATCACGGACATGGCGACCGGGAAGACCCAGTACGAGGTGACCGGCGAGGCCGAGTTCAACGCCCTGCAGCGCAAGTTCTGGTCTACCCGTTTCGCGAACCCCTTTGACACCCACCTCTATGACCTATACCAGCAGTGCGAGAGGCCCCACGAAGGCAAGACCACGATCTTCCCCGACTTCGACGTCATGCGGGAGAAGAAGGTCCCGGTCCCCATGCTCATCTGCTCCGGGAAGCAGAGCCTGTGGTCCTCGGAGAAGGACCTCCTCCGGATCAAGGCCCACTACGGCGAGCGAGCCAACCTGGTGGTGTTCCCCAGGAGCGCCGAGATGCCCTTCATCGAGGAGACCGCCGACTGGGCCGAGCTGGTGAAGAAGTTCTTCAAGAAGTTTCCCTACCGTACCGGGAAGAAATAGCGGGCCCGGGGCCCGCGCGGTATCGGCCATCGGCCCCGGCGAGGGCGACTCCCTCGTCGACGCACTGGGTCGCCAGGGCCCTCAGGCTCTTCATGGCGAGGGGGTGTGCCTCCGGGGGGACGTCGGCGTAGACCTCGGGGAGGACCTCCTCCAGGAGCCGCGGCCCCCCCGCCAGCGCGGCGAGGAAGGCCTGCCGCCGGGCCCGCCGGTGCGCCACGTAGTCGTCCAGGACCCGGGCCACCGCCGTGACCGGTGGGCCGTGGGCGGGGTAGAGGGTGCGGGCCCCCAGGGTCCGCAGGCGGGCCAGGCTCTCCATGTAGGCCGCCATGTCGCCTCCCAGGTCCGGGTCGATGATGATCGAGGAGACGGTGGATACCATGTCCCCGGCCACGAGGGAACCGTAGCGTCCCTCGTGGAACACGAGGTGGCCCGGGGCGTGGCCGGGGGTGTGCACCGCCTCGAGCTCCCAGCCTGGCCCCAGGGGGATCCGCGCGCCTCCCCCCAGGGGCCTGAGCTCCACCCCCGGCAGCTCTCCCATCCGCGCCAGGGTGAGGGGGTGGGCCTGGATCGGCACCCCGAAACGGCGGGCCACCGAAGCCGCCGCCGCCACGTGGTCGTGGTGCTCGTGGGTGAGGAGCACCGACTCCACTCGGCGCCCCTCGGCGCGCATCTCGTCGAGGAGCGCGAGGAGCCGGGCCTGTTCGTCCTCGTGGGGCGTGGCCGGGTCCACCACGTGGAGGCGCCCCTCTCCCACCACGCAGGTGTTGGTGGTGGTGGCGGGCGGGAG
>JACQVX010000036.1 GCA_016209495.1 Planctomycetota bacterium | reverse complement strand
CCGTGAGGGCGGCGCAGTTCTCGGCGATGAAGGGCCGTCCGCGCTTGGGGCCATTGAAGTGGATGGCCTTGGCCACCAGCTCCTTCCCGGTCCCGCTCTCCCCCTGGATCACCACCGAGTAGTCGCTCTCGACGATGCGCTCCAGGAGGTCGAAGAGGTCGCGCATCACCTTCGACTTGCCGATGATGTTCCCGTAGGTGTAGCGGGAGCGGACCCGGGCCATGCCGTCGGCGATGCGCCTCCGCGCCGCCACCAGCTCCCGGGCCTGCTCCTGGATCAGGTGCGCCCCCCGGACCGGGGCAGCCATCTTCTTCAGGAAGACCACCGCCGCGGCGATGTCGTCGTGGGCGAAGGGCTCCGCCCCCGCCTCGCACCGGTCCACGTAGACGACGCCCACGACCTTGCCCTCGTCCTCCAGGGGGCACGCGATGTAGCTGCGCGGGCCCGGGACCCGCCCGGGGGCCACCTCCCGCACCAGGGCGCCGGTCCCGCTGTCCAGGACGCGCTCCAGGACCCCCTCCGGGACGGCGAAGCCGTTGTAGAGCGGGGCGTCGGCCCGGCGATACTGGGCCCCGTGCATGTCCAGTCCCCCCGCGCCGTCCACCAGGGCCACCAGGCCGCGCTCCGCCCGGGTCAGCTCCATGACGCGGCCCAGGACGTGGCGCAGGAGCCGGTCCAGGTCCAGCTCCATCTGGGAGACCTTGCCCAGGGTCTCGATGAGCTCGTCGGCCGCCCTGCCCAGGTCGCGGAAGTTGATGGCCCCCGTGCCGGTGGCCGTCACCGCCTCATCGCGGGGGGCCCCGGCGGCGGTCCACACGCGGTTTCGCTCGCGCTTGGCCGCGGTGAGGGCGTCCAGGGCCCGGTCCACCAGGGCCCCGGCGTCGGCCGCGTCCCGGGGGTAGGCCGCCAGGCCCACGCTGGCCGTGAGGCTCACGGAGGTCCCGAGGGGCGAGCGGCCGTGCGCGGCCGCCGCGGGGACCGTCCCCTCGGGGGCCGAGGCCGCGGCCTCGAAGCCGTGGCCCTCCAGGGCCCGGCGGATCCGTTCCGCCGTCACCGTCGCCCCGGGCCGGTCGGTCTCCGGCAGGGCCACCAGGAACACGTCGCCTCCCCGCCGGGCGATGAGATCCACCTCGCGGAGCCGCGCGCGGACGACCGAGGCCGCCTCGGCCAGGACCGAGTCCCCGGCGGCGCGGCCGTGGACCTCGTTGACCAGGCCGAAGTGGTCCAGCCCCACGGCCAGGACGCTGATGGGCCGGTGGTAGCGGTCCGCCTTGCGGATCTCCTCCCCCAGGCGGGCCAGGAAGTAGGGGTGCACGGGCACCCCGGTGAGCGGGTCCTGCACCGCCCTGGAGTAGGCCCGCGCGGAGTCCAGGACCTCCGCCGCCTCGCCGCAGAACTCCAGGAGGTCCGCCTCGCTCGCCGGTCCGGAACCCGGAGGGCCCTCCAGGTAGGCCACCGCCACGACGCGCTCCCCGTGGAGCAGGGGGAGGTAGGCCATGGGGGGCGGACCCTCGTCCAGGACGGGCCGATGGGTCTGGACGGCCTCCCGGGCCCGCCGCTCGTGCTGTTCGCGCGCGAGGACGGCGGCTTCCATGCCGTCGGAGGCGACCTGATCCGGGCCCTCCGCCCTCTCCAGGGCCAGGAACCCACGCTCCGCGCCGGTCCCCTTCATGAGCCCGTCGAGCACCGCGTCCAGGATTTCCCCCAGGCCTCGGCGGGTAGCCAGCCGCCGGGTGGCCCATACCCGCCACCGCTCGCCGGTCTCGAAGACCCCTCCGGCGGAGACCGGCTCCGCCGAGGGCTCCACCTCGATGGCCCTCTCGGGGACCGGTTCCGGGTCCGTCGTCCGCTGGCCGAACACCCCGGCAGGATAGCACAGCCCCAGGCGCCACAGGAAGCCGGAGTGCTGGCATGAACCCTGAGCGCCCCGGTGTCGTCCTAGTCGCGGACACCCAAACGGCAACGGAGACACGCCATGCGAACCACCGCCCTCGCCCTCGCCCTCGCCCTCCTTCCCGTCCAGGTCGAGCCTCCCGGCGAGGCGAGCGAGCCCAGTCTTCGGGAGTTGAGCATCGACGACGCCCTCGCCGTCCTCGCCCGCGAGACCGGCCGCACCGTCATCCCTGACCCGGCCCTGCAGGGGATGCGCCTCTCCGTCGTCACCGGCGGCACCCTGGACCTGGCGACCGTGATGGGGGTCCTCTGGATGAACGGAGTCCTCGTCCTGGACAAACCCGAGGGCCTCGCGGTCTACCTCGAGCGGAACCTCCAGCAACGGGAGATCGGCAGTCCCACTTCCATGGAGGGAGAGGGTCCCTCCCGCGAAGGCGTCGGCGAGGTCTACATCACGGCGGCCGTACCGGTGCGCCACGCGGACCCCAATGGGATCTTCGCCGTGTTGCGCCAGATCATCACGCGGGCCCGGGGCCGGGTGGGGGACATCGTCTACGTGCGCGGGGCGGACGTGCTCATCGTCAAGGACCTGGCCTCCAACGTGGCCTACTACCGGAGGCTCGTGGAGGCCCTGGACGTCCCGGCCCGGGACGAGGGCGTCCGGAGGGTGGATCTGGGGCACCTGAGCGCGGCCCAGGCCCGCGCCATGGTGGAGGAGGTCTGGCCCGCGGCCCCCGCCGCGACCTCCGCGCCCGGCGAAGCGGGTGCCCCGGCCGTGGAGGCCACGGAGACCGACACGGTGGTCGTCGTGGACCGCCGGGGCCCGTCCCTCGCGCCCCCGCCGGTGCGGGTCGTGGAGCTGCCCTCGGGGCGCGCGGTGGTCCTGGTGGGCCAGGACCCGGCGGTGCGCCAGGCCGCGACACTCCTTGCCGCGGCGGACACGGCGGACTAGGCGGGGGACGCGGCCTCGGGGCCCGCGGCCGCAGGACGGGGAGCGGGGGGCCCCGACGAGAGCGCCCCCAGGACCAGGCCGCCCATGCCCGTGACCGCCTGCCAGGCCCCGAAGACCCAGCCCGCGAAGGGGACCCAGCTCGCGAACCAGAGGGCGAACCACCCCACGGCCACCTGGACCGCCTCCGGGGCGGCCTCCCCCGCCAGCCGCTCCCCGTAGAGCCGCGAGCGCAGGTGCAGGCCCGCCAGGGCCAGGAGGAACCAGGAGGCCACCGGGAGGATGGCCAGGGGCCGGGCCGGGGAGCGCCCCGCCACCGCCGCGGCCAGGGCGAGCAGGACCGTGAGCGCCAGCCCCGCCGCCAGCGACCGCCAGGGGGCGGCCCCGGCCTCGTCGGCCAGGCGGCGGCCCTGGGCGGGGAACAGGCTTGCCAGGACGAGCTGCACCGCCAGGGTGACAAGAAAGCCCCCGCAGGCCAGGGACACCAGGACCAGGACCCCCAGGAGGTCCCGGATCTTCCCCTCCGGCGACTCGACGTATGCCATGAGCAGGTGCGAGTTCACTATCCGTCCTCCCAGTCCGTCCACGCCTCGCCCCAGAAGTCGCGCGTGAAGACCTCCACCGCCACCCGCGGGTCCAGTTCGAGGGCCCCGCCGCCCGCCAGGTCCGCCCCCTCCCGGGCCAGGCCGCCCAGCTCCAAGCGCCAGGAGGTCAGCGCCTCGGCGGTCCCCGACAGGGACGCCCAGGCGGTGGCGAACCCCAGACCCAGGAGGACGCAGGCCGCCAGGGCCCGCCGCTCCATGAAGTCCCTCGCTCCGCTGCTCGCCCTGCGGGCCGCCCACGCGCGCCTCGCCGCGCGGAGCGCCAGCCCCACCGGCGGCGGGGGGGCCTCCGCCAGGAGGGATTCCAGCCGCCGCTCCCAACCGTCGTGGGTCTCCATGCCACCCATCCCTACACGTCCCGCCGGGCCCCGGTTTCCTCCGGATTGATGCAGGCCGCCCAGGGTGGTATCCATGGGACGGCGCGGCCCGCGCGCGGAGCGAGACCGGTGCACGACCCCAGCGCATCTCTCAAGGAACGCCTGGAGACCCTGGGCCGGGAGTTCCAGATCGCCGTAATGGAGGCGACCCTGCGCGACGACCCGGAGCACGTGGAGGCCCTGGAGGTCCTGGGGCACCTCTACACCCAGGACGGCCGCCACCGGCAGGGGCTGGAGGTGGACCGCCGCCTGGCGCGCCTGCGGCCGGAAGAGCCCCTGGTCCATTACAACCTGGCCTGTTCCCTGGCCCTCTGCGGCGACCCTGACGGGGCCCTGAAGGCCCTGAAGAGGTCCATGGCCCTGGGCTACCGGGACCTGGAGCACATGGCCCGGGACCCGGACCTGGCCACCCTCCGCGACCTCCCGGAGTTCCGCCGGCTCCTGGAAGGACGGAAAGAGGCTTGACCGCATCTTCGGCCGGCCGGCGGGTGGCCATCGTCGGCGTGGGGAACACCCCCTTCCGGGCGCGCTGGGCGGAGAAGACCTACTTCGAGCTCGCCTACGACGCGGTGCGGGCCGCCCTCGAGGACGCGGGCCTGGACCGGCGCGAGGTCCAGAGCGTGGTCTACGGGGTATACAACGACCTCTTCGAGCGCCAGGTGATGCCCGACGTCTACGTCCACGACTACATCGGGATGGGCGGACGCCCCTCGGTGCGGGTCACCACCGGCGGGGCCACCGGCGGGGCGGCGGTGCGCGCGGCCTGGTGCGAGGTGGCGAGCGGCCTCCACGACGTGGTCCTGGTGGTGGGCGTGGAGAAATGCACCGACTGCTACAGCTACCGCCTGGGCTCCTCCACACCCGAGGTCCTGCGCGGCATCCTCTACAGCGCCGACATGACCTGGGAGCACCCCAGCGGCATCACCGCCGCCGCCTCCTACGCCCTGCCCACGGTGGCCCACATGGAGCGCTACGGCGCGCCGACCGAGGAGCAGATGGCCCGGGTCTCGGTGAAGAACCACGCCAACGCATTCCGCAACCCCATCGCCCAGGCGCCCCGGCGCCTCACGGTCGAGGAGGTCCTCGCCTCGAGGCCCATCTGCTACCCCTTCAAGTTCTACGACAACTGCCTCTACTCCGAGGGGGCGAGCGCCCTGGTGCTCATGGGCGAGGCGCGGGCCCGGTCCTCCGGCCGCCCCCTGGCGTGGATCACAGGGGTCGGGGCCTCCACGGACCGGGCCTTCACCGGGATGCGGGAGGACATCACGGCCTTCACCTCCTCCCGGCTGGCCGGCGACGCCGCCTACCGGATGGCGGGGGTCGAGGACCCGCGCCGCGACCTGGACTTCGCCGAGCTGCACGACGCCTTCACCGCGGCGGAGCTCCTCTCCTACGAGGCCTTCCGATTCTGCGAGCCGGGCGAGTGCGGGAGGCTCATCGAAGAGGGCGTGGTCCTCCCCGAGGGCCAGCTCCCCGTCTGCCCCTCCGGGGGCCTCATAGGCTGCGGCCATGCCGTGGGCGCCACGGGCGTCATGCAGGTGGGCGAGGCCGCGCTCCAGGTCACGGACCGCGCGGGGGAGCGGCAGGTCCGGGGCGCGCGGCGCGGCCTGGTGCAGTCCATCGGCGGCCCCGCCACGGCGTGGACCTACGCCTTCATCGTCGAGGGGGACTGAGGCGTGGGCTGGGACCGCGAGGCCTGGGCCCGGGACGCCGCGCGCCGCATGGGCGTCCCCGAGGAGGCCATCCGGAAGGCATTCCGGGAGGAGCTGGCCGGGCCGCGGTCCGCCGACGCGCCCCTGGAGGTCCCGGACCGCATCGAGATGGAATACCGCTACTCCTACGGCGGCCAGTCGCGGTTCTTCCGCGAGGTCCTGGAGCACCGGAGGCTCCTCGGCTCCCGCTGCACCACCTGCGGGAAGGTCTACCTCCCGCCGCGCACCGCCTGCGGCGACTGCTACGCCGCCACCGAGTGGGTGCCCCTGGGCGACCGGGGGACCGTGCGTACCTTCACCACCGTCCACTACGCCACCAGCGACTTCTTCCGCCGCGTCCCTTTCGTTTGCGCCTACGTGCAGGTGGACGGGGCGGACACCCTCTACCTGGCCAACGTGGTCATGGACGACCCGCGCGCCGCCCGTGTGGGGATGCGCGTCCGTGCCGTCTTCCTGGACGACCCTCGCGGCGACGCCGGGGACTTCTGGTTCGAGCCCGTGGCGGGGGACGAGGAGGGGGCACGGACGGCCGTGGGGACGCTTCGTGACCTGGTCCACGAACGCGCCCGGGAGCGGGGTGAGGGGACGTTCCTCATCTTCGAGGACCGGGAGGAGACCTACGCCGAGCTAGCGGCGGCGGCCGCCCGTGCCGGCGCAGCCCTAACCGCCGCGGGGGTGGCCCCGGGGGACCGGGTGGCGCTCCTCGTCTCGAACCGCCCGGAGTTCATCCACGCATTCTTCGGCTGCTTCGAGGCGGGCGCCATCGCGGTGCCCATCAACGCCCTCCTCAAGCCGCCGGAGGTGGCCTACATCGTGGAGCACTCGGGCGCGTGCTCGGTGGTCACGGAGCGGGCCCTGGCGGGTCTCGTCCCGCCCGGACCCTCGGTCCTCGACGTGGACGCCGGGGCACTGGCCGGTGCCGGGGACCGCCCACCCCCATCCCGATGCCCACCCCTCGCCCCGGGGGACACCGCCGCCCTCGTCTACACCTCCGGCACCACCGGGCGGCCCAAGGGGGCCATGCTCTCCCACGCTAGCTACCTCGTGGACGCCCAGATGATCGCCCGTCACGCCTCCATGACGCCCGAGGACCGTTTCCTGGGCTTCCTGCCCCTCTTCCACGTGAACGCCCAGGTGGTGACCACCCTGGCGCCCATGGTGGCGGGTGGGACGCTGGTCCTCATGCGCCAGTTCTCGCCGCGCCCCTTCCTGGAGACCCTGGCGCGCCACCGCTGCACCGCCTTCAGCGCCGTCCCCACGGTCTACGCCATCCTGCTGAACACCCCCGGGCTGGAGGGCCACGCGCCCTGGGACCTCTCCTCCTTGCGCTTCTGCATCTGCGGGGCGGCCCCCATGCCCGTGGAGGTCTTCCGGGGCTTCGAGGCGCGATTCCACGCCACCATCATGGAGGGCTACGGCCTCACCGAGGGGACCTGCGCCTCGTCGGTGAACCCGCCCAGCGGCCTGCGGAAGGTGGGCTCCATCGGTCTCCCCCTGGAGGGCCAGCGAATGCGCATCGCCGACGACTCCGGCCGCGAGGTGCCGGAGGGAGAGGTGGGGGAGATCCTGGTGGCGGGGCCCAACGTGATGCAGGGCTACTGGAACAATGCGGAGGCGACGCGGCAGGTGATCCAGGCCGATGGCTGGCTCAACACGGGGGACACCGCGCGCATCGATCCCCGGGGCCATGTTTTCATCACCGGCCGGCTGAAGGAGATCATCGTGTTGTCGAACGGCGAGAAGGTGCCGCCGGTCGACATGGAAGCGGCAATCGCGCGCGATCCGCTGTTCGAGCAGGTCATGCTGCTGGGCGAGGCGAGGCCGTATCTGAGCGTCATGGCCGTGCTCAGCGCGGAGCACTGGAAGAAACTCTGCGGCGACCACAGGCTGGAGGCCGGTGCGGCGGGCATTCTGCAATCGAAACAGGTTGCGGACATCGTCCTGCAGCGGGTCGCGGTCCAGATCGGACATTTCCCGGGTTACGCGCAGGTGCGCCGCGTTGCGCTCACGCTCGAACCGTGGAGCGTGGAGAACGGCATGCTGACGCCGACGCTGAAGCTCAAGCGCGCGAAGGTGATCGAGAAGTTCCACGCGGAGGTGGACCAGATGTATTCAGGGCATTGACGGATAAACCGAAGGCGAATAGCGGGCGTGCGGCAGGAACGGCGTTACCTCAGCGCAACTCTCGACAGCCAATCTATCGTGATGGCAATGACGTTCGGATCCACCAGGACGTCCCAATGCCCGATGTTTTCGATGGTTCGGACCTCGGCTTGCGGGGCGATCGCCTGGAACGCCTCGGGGTAAGCGTCTGCAAAGAAGCACTCGTCTCGATTTCCGGCTACAACCAGTATTGCCTTGTTGCCGTCGATGCCCTTCGCGTGCGGCGCCCAGCAGCCCGGGCCCATGGCGAGAAGCGTGTTGAATGACCAGCTTGGCGTATATGACTGACGGTTCGAGCAGGCCGTCAAATCGAATGAAACGACCGTAGCGTGATTGAAACGCGTGATGCCGAGCACGCTCGCCAGGGACACTGCGCGTAAGCGGCTCGCGCGTACCCTTACCCAGCCGCCGAATAGCGGTCGTATCGTCGGCGACCCAATCCCCAGATAAGGGGCAAGAAAAAGGCAGGCGGATATCCTGCGCCCGGCGGGGCTGCGGCAAAAGCGCAGGACCAGGCCTCCTCCCGCTGAATGCCCGCCGAGTATGATTCGTGCGCCCGGCGATACTCGGTCGAGGAAGCCGATGAACTCGGCGATGTCTTCGCATGGCTGTTCAACGTGAAAGACGGCATGGCCCGCCTTGCCGCCCGACATGCCATGTCCGCGCATGTCCAGGGTGTACACCTGCGCTTCCCCGCTTGCCGCGATGGCGCTGGCGAGGGCGTGCAACTGATCCCCGTATCCCGCCGAGCCATGTATCAGGACGATGATGGCGCTGGCGTTGCTGCGCCCGACGTAATGCCGGTAAGCGAGTCTACAGCCGTCGGACGCGGCAAGGGTTGCGGGGGCGGGCAGGTTGGATACGTCCAGCGCGGACAGCCGGGCGAAACTGCCGCGCGGGAGGATTACGGGAGGAGTCGTCGTAAATTCCGACGCGGCGCGATCATACTGGCGCAGCGTCGACCAGTTCAATCCGGTGACACTATCGCCGGCCGCGGGCGAGCGGGGCCGGAACAAACCGAACGCGCGCACCAGATTAACTATGCCCATTCCTCGAGATAGGGCTGCGGCGATCCGGCCGCGCGGCGCGATCAACGATCTTCGCCGGCAGGTTTCCCGCCGGCGACGATGAAAATAGTCGCCCCGCCAAGAAAGCGTCCGGTGCGCCGCCGCTCCTCGAAATCCGCAAGCCATGAACGCGCTTCCTGCGCGTCGAGT
>JACQVX010000034.1 GCA_016209495.1 Planctomycetota bacterium | reverse complement strand
TCGCGGGGCGGCCCGGGCAACCGGCCGCCCCCAGGAGCACGAGCAGGGCAATGGTCTTTCGCATGGCGGAACCCTCCCCGGAGGACTCCCTCCGTGGCGCGGGGAGGATAGCAGGAGGCCTGCCCCCCATCAACGCCCCCGGTCCCCCGGGGGCAGGTCGTGGCGGCGGGCCGCGTCGCCGGCGTGAAGCTCCCAGAGCCTGGCGTACTTCATGAAGACGGAGATGGCGCCCATCCAGGCCATGAGGAAGCCCCTCCAGCCCTCCAGGACCCCCCCCCGGAGGAGGTAGGCCTTGAGGAACTTGGCGGGCGGGTGGGTGACGAGCCGCCAGCCGGGCCTCACCCCCTTGGCGAACTTCTCGCGGGCCTGGATGCCCGAATAGCTCCCGATGACCCGGAGGTGGTGCGCCAGGTCGTCGTAGACGTAGTGGAGCAGGTCCCCCTCGAGACGCCGCACCGGGCCGTCCACCCGGACGTGGTCATGGGGGTTCTCCCCGCCCCAGCGGCCGCGGGAGCGACGGAACAGCCGGAGCTTGGTGTCCGGGTACCACCCGCCCCGCCGCATCCAGCGGCCCAGGTAATGGCTGGCCCTGGCGAACTCGAAGCCGACCACGTCGCCGGGGTCGGCGGCCAGGGCCGCCTCGATGGAGGCCCTCAGCGCCTCCGACACCCTCTCGTCGGCGTCGACGCACAGGACCCAGTCGTTGCGGGCCTCTCCCACGGCGTGGTTCTTCTGCTCGACATGGCCCGGAAAGTCCCGGACGATGACCCGGTCGGTGAACTCCCGGCATATCTCCACCGTCCGATCCGCGCTGCGGGAGTCCACCACCACGACCTCGTCCACGAAGGCGACGGACTCCAGGCAGGCCCGGATGTTCCGCTCCTCGTCGAGGGTGATGATGCACGCGCTCACCGGCAGCATGAGGCCCGGGATCCTAGCCGTGGGCCCACGCCCGGCAAGCCGATTCGCGGGTTGACCCGCGGCCCGGCCGGCATATCCTTCCCCGTCTGTGATGGACCTGGAGGAGAGCCGCCGGCGCTTCCGCGCCATCGCCATCGCCTTCCCGTCGAGCATCGGCAACACGGTACAGGCCCTCCCCCTGCTCAACACCCTCCGGCGGGGGCTCCCGGAGGCCCGCGTCACGGTCATCACCAAGCCCTCCTCGGCCCCGGTCCTGGATGCCCACCCGGCGGTGGACGAGTGCCTCCCGTTCTCGGGCCGGCTGGGGGACCTCCCCGCCCTGGTCCGGGGCCTGGCGGGCCGCCGCTTCGACCTCTCGCTGGACCTGGGCGGCGTGGCCAAGAGCGCCCTGGCCTCGGCCCTCACCCGGGCCCGCCTGAGGCTGGGCTACGCCTACGCCGAATGCCGGGACCTGGTGTGGGTCCTGGGCCATCGCCCCATCGGGCGGGTGGAGGGGATGAGCAACGTGGACCGCTACCTCGCCTTCGCCCGCGCCCTGGGGGTGCGGGAGGAGGTCCGGGAGGCCCTGCTCCCGGTGCGGCCCCAGGAGGTGGAGAGGGCCCGAGCCCTGCTGAGGTCCAGGGGCGTGGGGGCCTCGGAACCGCTCGCCGTCCTGGTACTGGACGCCTCCAACTGGAAGAAGTCCTGGGACCCGGTGCGATTCGACCAGGTGGCGCGCGGGCTGGCGGCTCGGGGCCTTCGCGTGGTCACGGTGGCCCACGAACCCCTGGCCCCCTTCACGACCGGCGGTCCCCACCGCGTGGACCTGGCGGGGCAGTGCGGCCTGCGCGACCTCATGGGCCTGTTCCGCCTCGCGGCCGTGGTGGCGGGCTCGGACACGGGTCCCGTCCACCTGGCGGCGGCCCTGGGGCGGCCTACGGTGGCCGTGTTCGGCCCTACCCGGGCCGAACGCTATCGGCCCTACGGCCCCGCGGTGGAGGTGGTGCGACGCAACCTGGACCTCCCCTGCGTGGGCTGCTCCCGCCGGAACCCGTGCACCCACCCGATGCACCACGCGTGCATGCGGCGCGTGGACCCGGCAGACGTGCTGGGGGCGGTGCGGACGCTGGGGGCGCGGGAACCTGCCTGGGCCGCCGTCGCCGTTCAGCCGGCGCCCCAGAACAGCCGGTGAAGAACCAGCCGCCAGCCATAGGCCTCCCAGTAGCGGGCGGTGGCGCGGATCCCCTCCCGCGAGCCCCGGTGATAGGCCCGGAGGAAGCAGAGGGTGTCCCCGCGGCTCGTGCGGGCCGCGGCCCCGCCCAGGGCCTCGTTCTTGGCGGCGCTGCGGGCGAGTCGGGCCAGGTTGGCGTTGGCCCTGGGGGGCGCCACCCTCTCGGCGGTCCAGGCCCGGTCCAGGTCGATGACCACCGCGGAGGTGGCCCCGGTGCCGGCGCCCAGGATCAGGATATTCTTCATGTTCAGGTCCGGGTGAATGACCCCCGCGTCGTGCATGGCCCGCACGGCGGCCCCCGCCGACTTCAGGGCCCTGCGGCGCTCGCCCGGGGGGGGCGCGGTGGCCAGGTAGGCCGCCAGGTCCAGGGCCCCCGGGACCTCCCGGGTCATGAGGTCGCAGCGATAGAAGCCCGGGAGGACACGGCGGACCACCGCCCCGATGGGCGTGGTGGTGGGGACCCCCCGCTCGATGCAGTGCTCCGCAACCCGGATCTCGTTCAGGGGGCGACGGGGGCCCAGGTAGAGGTCTCCCAGGAGCTTCCCCACCAGGCCCCCGCGCCGGTAATGTCTGAGGACCATGTGCTCGCCCGGGTGGCCAGGCACCGGCACCGCCACCGGGTGTCCCCGGCCGCGGTAGCGCCTGCTGGGCCCCCCCGCCGCCGCGACGAAGGCCTGGGGCGAGTGGATCCCGGCCTCCACCAGGGCGCCCCGGTAGCGCTCCCGGAGGATGGCCACCGTCTCGCCGCGGATGGCCACGGCGTAGCCGGGGGGACGCTCGTCGTACCAGGCCATGAAAGGCGGGATTCTACGGTAGCCTGCCCGCGGGGGTCAATCGCGTGAGCGTCCGGGTAAGCGACCGCGGCGGCCCCTGAGCCGGAGGGCATTCGCGACGACCAGGAGGCTCGAGAGGCTCATGGCCCCGCAGGCCAGGACCGGGTCCAGGCGGCCGGCCGCGGCCACGGGGATCCCCACCACGTTGAAGAGGAAGGCCCAGGCCAGGTTCTCCCGGATCGTCCGCACCGTCCGGCGCCCCAGCTCCAGGGCCTCGCCCACCAGGCCTAGATCCGGCCGGAGCAGGCTCACGGGGGCGCTCTCCACGGCCACGTCCGAGCCCGTGGCGAGGGCGATGCCCAGGTCGGCGGTGGCCAGGGCCGCGGCGTCGTTGACCCCGTCCCCCACCATGGCCACCACCTCGCCCTCGGCCCTGAGGCGCCTCACCGCCTCCACCTTGCCCGCGGGGTCCGCCTCGGCCACCACCTCGGAGATGCCCACCGCCTCGGCCGCCCGCCGGGCGGGGGCCTCCGCGTCCCCGGTGAGGACGAGCACCCGGAGCCCCGCGCGGCGGAGCGCCTCCACGGCCTCGGCCGCCTCCGGGCGCGGCGGGTCCTCCAGGCGGAACACGCCCGCCAGCCTCCCGTCCAGGGCCAGGGAGGGCGAGACGGCGCCGTCGGTGGCCACGCCCTGAGCCGCCAGGAAGCGCCGGCTCCCCACCAGGACCCGCCTCCCGGCGACCTCGGCCTCCACGCCCAGGCCCGGGTGGTTGCGGAAACCGGCGGCGACCCCCGTGGCCAGCCCCCTCTCGCGGGCGTGGTCCACCAC
>JACQVX010000028.1 GCA_016209495.1 Planctomycetota bacterium | reverse complement strand
GTGATCGCCCCGCCGCCGGCCCCGCCCTGCTCGCCGACGATGTTCGTATCGTCGCCCCCGCCAGAGCCAAGCGACGTGGGGGCCGTGGCCGAGCCGTAGGGGGCGCCCCCCGTGGCGGGGGTGCGGTGGTGATCGCCGCCCTTGCCCCCGTGGCCGCCGCCCGCCGCCCGGGCGCCGGTCCCCCCCGCGCCGGGGCCGGCGGAGCCCGCAAAGCCCTTCCCGTCGGCATGCAGGCTGGCCCCGGAGGCCACGGTCAGGTTCGCCGCCGTGACGATCACCCCCAGGCCGTTCCCCGTCAGGTCCTGGGCCTCGCCGACGAAGGCCCCCCCGTTCACGACCAGGTCGCCGGTCAGGGCCAGGGTCCGGTCGCCCCGGAACCCGGTCTTCGCCGTCACGCTGCCGGTGTAGTTGGAGGCCAGGGTGATGGAGGCCGGGACCGTGGGCAGCGTGTCGATGTTGCAGTCGGCCACGGAGGTGGCGTTGAAGAGGACGTCGTCGGCGGCGCCGGGAACCGAGCCCGTGTCCCAGTTGGTGGCCGTGGACCAGAGGTTCGTGGCGCCCCCGTTGGTCCAGGTGACGGTGGCGGCCAGGGTCGGGGCGGGGACGAGGAGGACGACGAGGAGCACGGCCCTCGCGGCAGGGTGTCCCATGCTCGTCCTATCGGCGAGAAAGCAGAGAGACTTACGAATCCCCGGACCCCCCGGGAACAGGGCTCCACCACCCAACGGAGCCATGTCCCCAGCCGAGACTACTACATCATCTTATGGGAGGCCACCCGGGGCCGAGGGAATCACGCCTGTGAAGATGGCGGGCTCGGGCGCGACCGGAAATAGTCCTCCAGGGCCTCCTCCCAGGACCTGAGCGGCGGGATGCCGGCCCTCCGAAGGGCCCGGTCCGAGAGGGCGGAGTTGGCGGGTCGGCGGGCGGGCCGATCCAGGTCCCCGGAGCGCATGGGCTCCACCGGGACCTTCACCCCGGCCAGGTCCAGGACCCGGAGGGCGAAGGCGTACCAGGTGGTGAGCCCGCCGTTCGTGGCGTGGTAGGTGCCCGCGTGGGCACGGGAGACCACCTCCACCAGGGCCGGGGCCAGGTCCCGCGTGTAGGTGGGGGCCCCGTGCTGGTCGTCCACCACCGTGAGGCGTCCCCGCTCCCGGGCCAGGCGCAGGACCGTCTCGACGAAATTGCGTCCCCCATGTCCATAGAGCCAGGAGGTGCGCACCACCCAGTAGAGCGGGTTGTGGGCGCGCGTCAGCTCCTCCCCCGCGTCCTTGGTCCGACCGTAGGCCGAGACGGGGCGCTTCTCCGCGGACTCGGGGTAGGGACCTTCGCCGGTCCCGTCGAAGACGTAGTCGGTGGAGACGTAGAGGACCCCGGCGCAGGCCTCCCGGGCGGCGACGGCCACGTTGCGCGCGCCCAGGGCGTTCGTCCGGAAGGCCTCCTCTTCCCGGGACTCGGCCCCGTCCACGTCGGTGAAGGCCGCCAGGTGGAAGACCACGTCAGGGCGCGCCGAGGCCACAATCCGCAGGCAGTCTTCCAGGCGGGTGACGTCCCCCTCGGGTCGGTCCACCGGTGTGACCTCATGCCCCCGCGAGCGCAGGACCTCCACCAGGTCCTGGCCCAGCATCCCCGCGGCACCCGTGACCAGGGCGCGCACGCGGGCGACTAGGGCCGCCGGGTCTCGCGGCTCGAGATGCGGGCCACGATCTGGGAGGTGGACACCCCCTCCACGTAGGGGGCCAGCTCCACGCGGCCGCCCCAGGACTCGACCAGCTCGCGTCCCACGACCACCCGGTCCTTGTAGTCCGCCCCCTTGACGAGGACGTCCGGGTGGACCGCCCGGATCAGCCCCAGCGGCGTCTCCTCGTCGAAGAGGACCACGTGGTCCACGCACTCCAGGGCCGCGAGCATCCGGGCGCGCTGCTCCTGGGGGATCACCGGCCGGGCCGCCCTCTTGAGGCGGCGGATGGAGGCGTCGCTGTTCAGGCCCACCACCAGGAGCGCCCCCAGGGAACGGGCGTGTTGCAGGTAGAGGACGTGGCCTACATGGAGGAGGTCGAAGCAGCCGTTGGTGAAGACCACCCGCCGACCCTCGCGGCGCGCGGCGGCCACCCGTTCCAGGACGGCCTCCACCGTGGCCACCTTCTCGACCGGCGGTCCCCCGGCGGCCGCGCACTCCGCCAGCAGCTCCGCCCGGCTCACCGGGGTGGCACCGACGCGCCCCACCACCACCCCCGCGGCCAGGTTGGCCAGGGCGGCGGCCTCCTCCCAGGACGAGCCGCAGGCCGCGCAGAGGGCGAGGGCGGCGGTCACCGTGTCGCCGGCCCCGGTCACGTCATAGACCGCCCTCGCCCGGGCCGGGCTGTGGACCGGCGGCTGGCCCCGGGCCACGAGCGAGATCCCGTGGCGCCCGCGCGTGATGGCGGCCACCTCCACCTCCAGCTCGCGGACGATGCGCTCCCCGGCGGCCTCGATGTCCTCGCGGGTCCGCGCCACCACCCCCAGGGCCTCCTCCACCTCCCTCACGTTGGGTGTGAGGACCGTGACCCCGCGATAACGGCTCCAGTCGCGGCCCTTGGGGTCCACGATCACCCGCCGCCCGTGGTCCCGGGCCGCCTCGATGAAGGCCCGGACCACCGTCTCCGTCAGATAGCCCTTGGCGTAGTCCGAGACCACCACCATGTCGAAGGACCCGGCCTGGTCCCGCGCGACCCGGGCCGCCTCCCCCTCAAGGTCCCCGGGCAGGCTCGCCAGGTCCTCGCGGTCGACCCGGAGGACCTGCTGGTTGCGCGCGATGAAGCGCGTCTTCACCGTGGTGGGCCGGCCCGCCAGGTCCGTGACGGCGGCGGCCTCGCAGCCCGCGCGGCGCAGGTGGTCGCGCACCACCAGGGCCCAGTGGTCGTCGCCCAGGGCTCCGGCCACGGTGACCCGCGCCCCCAGGGTGGCCAGGTTGTGGGCCACGTTCCCCGCCCCGCCCAGGCGTGTCTCCTCGCCCGTTACCCTGAGGACCGGAATGGGGGCCTCGGGCGAGACCCGCTCCACGTCTCCCCAGACATAGCGGTCGAGGATGAGGTCGCCCGCCACCAGCACCCGGGGGTGACCCAGCGTCTCGATGCGGCCCCTCAGGTCCATGCCCTGCTGCACCCCCCGGTGGATCGGGGATTCTAGCGGCCCGGGCCTGCGCGGGCAATCACGGGCGGACGGGCACGACCGCGGCCACTGGAACGGAGGCTCCACGACCCCATGCCGCGCAGGCCCGTCACCCCACCAGCCGCAGGACCAGCGCCAGGAACCGGGCCGTGTCCGGCAGCGGGCGGATCCGCGACGGTCCGCCGGCGTAGATGCTCCGCACCGGCACCCGGGCGAAGCGGTATCCACGTCTCCCCGCCCCCACCAGGAGCTCGCTCTCGTAGGAGAACCGGAGCGACCGGGGCCGGACGGCCCGCAGGACCCGGTCGGAGAAGAGCCGGAAGCCGCACTGGGTATCGGCCATCTGCACCCCGGCGAGGCAGGAGAGGACCAGGGACATGACCCGGTTCGTGAGCCACCGGATCGGCGGCATCCCCTCGGGGTGGACCAGCCGGTCCCCCAGCACCACGTCGGCGCCGCGCCCCCGCGCGACCTCCAGGAAGCGCGGGACCTCTGCCGGGTCGTGCTGAGCGTCCCCGTCCAGGGTGACGACCCAGCGGTGGCCCGCCGCGAGGGCGCGATCGAAACCTGCCGCCAGGGCCGCCCCCTTCCCGCGGTTGGGCTCGAGGCGGAGCACCGCGGCACCGGCCTCCCGGGCCCGTTCGGCGGTCCCATCGGTGGACCCGTCGTCCACCACGAGGACCGTCTCCAGGCCGCCCACCCGCAGGCAGCCCCCCACCACCCTCGCGATGCGCGGGGCCTCGTTGTAGGCCGGGATCACCGCCGCGAGGCCCTTAGGACCCGTCACGAGACAAATGCGTCAAACACCGAGGCCGAGCGAGGCGGCGCGAGGCTAGGAGCGAGGAGGAGCCATAGCCACGGAGAGCTATTACGACGACGAGCGACGACGCATCGCGCCGCCGCAGCAGGCCGAATGTAGCAGTGGTTTCGTGACGGGTCCTTAGCCATGGATCCGCAGGTCCCGGACCTCCAGCTCCACCTCCTCGGCGCCCCGGAAGGCGTGGATCACCGGCCGGACCGCCAGGTCCAGACGCGCCCCCCGCAGGGCCTCGGCCTCGGCCCCACGCCCGAAGGCGACCGCGCGGAGCGAGGACGTGGCCGAGCGGACGTGGAAGGCCAGGTGGGCCCCTTCGCCGCCCATCCGCCGCGGCTCGCCCGCCACGGCCACGTCCCTGAGGACGAAGAGCGGCTCCGGGTTCCCCTCGCCGAAGGGGGCCAGGCGACCCAGATCCCGCACCAGGGGGCGCACCACCTGGGACAGGTCCAACTCGGCATCGGCCGCCAGCTCGCTCACCGGCGCGGCGCTCCCGTGGGTCTCCGAGAGGACCCGATCCAGGTCCGCGCGCAGGGCCTCCACGCGGTCCCGCTGGATGGTGAAGCCGGCGGCGTGGGAGTGTCCCCCCAGCCGCTCGAATCGGGCCCTGCAACGGTCCAGGGCCTCGTAGAGGTGGACCGGCGGGATGGAGCGGGCCGACCCCTTGCCCACGCAGCCCTCCAGGGCCACCAGGAGGGTGGGCCGGTAGAACTCCTCGGCGATGCGCGAGGCGACGATGCCCACGACCCCCGGGTGCCAGCCCTCCGCGGCGACGACGATCCCGTGCAGGCGCGCGGGGTCGAGCTGGGCCCGGGCCTGGACCCGGGCCTCCCGGTGGACCACGGATTCCAGGTCCCTGCGGCGGCGATTCTCCTGGTCCAGCTCCCGCGCCAGCTCGAGGGCCCGCGCGGGCGAGACCGTGATCAGGAGTTCCACCGCCCTGGAGGGCTCCCCCAGCCTGCCGGCGGCGTTCAGCCTCGGTCCGACACGGAATCCGAGGTCCCGCGCCGTGGGCGGTCCGGCCACCCGTGCCACCTCCAGGAGCGCCCGCAGGCCCGGGTCCCGCGTCGCCGCCAGGGCCTTCAGGCCGAAGTGGACCAGGACCCGGTTCTCGTCCACCAGGGTGGCCACATCCGCCACCGTTCCGATGGCCACGTAGGCCATGGCGGCCAGCAGGTAGTCGCGCACCTCGGGGGACGCCCGGCGCCCCGTGCCCAGGGACTGGGCGAGCGCCCAGGCGAGTTTGAAGGCCAGTCCGACCCCGCAGATCCCCTTGAAGGGATAGCCGCAGTCCGGCCTCTTGGGGTTGATGACCGCCACCGCCGCCGGGCAACCCTCGGCGGGCACCTCGTGGTGGTCCGTGATGATGAGGTCCAGGCCCAGGTCCATGGCGCGGGCCGCCGGTCCGTGGGCGGAGGCACCGTTGTCCACCGTGATGGCCACCCGGAAACCGCGCCCCAGGAGGGCGTCCACCGCCCCGTCGTTCAGGGAGTAACCCTCCCTCTGGCGGTGAGGGACGTAGGAGTCCACCTGCGCCCCCAGGAGCCGGAGGAGGCGCACCAGCAGCGCGGTGCCGGTGACCCCGTCCACGTCGTAGTCGCCGTAGATGCAGATGGGCTCCCGGTCTCGAAGGGCCCGGCGCAGACGATCCACCGCCGCCTCCATGCCGGCGAGGGCCAGCGGGTCGCGCAGGGACCCCAGGTCCGGGCGCAGCCACCCGGGCGCGTCCTCGTCCGCCACTCCCCGGTTACGCAGGCACTGGGCCACGATCGGCGAGGTCCCCAGGCGCGCCGCCAGCGCGTCCCGGCCCGGGTGCGGGGGAGGGACGGTCCAGCGGGATGGGGTCCGGTGGGTGTCGGGCACGCGAGGGCCTCCAGGGGTCGGGGCGGAGGCTACCATGCCGGCCGGACGGCGAGGAGTCGCAAAACGTGGACGTGGGGCGTGGGCGCGCTCGCGGGCCCTTGGCTCGCTCGCCCTCCCGTACGTCGCTAGTCCCCCTCCTTCATGTGGCGGTCGCAGCGCTCCATCATCGTCACGGCGCGCTGGCCCTGGGGGCTCCCGGGCGGATAGAGGTCGAAGACCTTCTGCCAGTGATCGCGCGCCTCCCTCCAGCGCCGGGCATCGGTATGGATCTTGGCCATGTAGGCGTGGCACTCGATGAGCTTGTCGTCCCGGTCCAGGGCCTTGATGAACGAGGGCAGGGCATCGTCCTTCTTGCCCGACTGGTAGAGGGCGGCCCCCAGGTTCATGTGGTGTACTCCCCGCTCCGGGCCCAGACGCACCGCCTCGCGGAACGCACCCACCGCCTCCTCGAAGCGGCGTTCGCTGAACAGGACGTGCCCCAGGTCATTCTGCATGGCCGGGTCCTCGGGGTCGTTCTTCAGGCCCAGGCGCAGGTACTCGGCGATGGCCGCCGGCCCGCCCCCCAGGCGCTCCTCGATGCGGGCCAGGCCGTGATAGGCCCTGGCCACCTCCGGCCCCTCCCGCTCCCTGTCGATGAGCTGCCGGAACCGGTCCCGCGCGGGGCCGAAGCTGGACTCGCCCAGGAGCCGCTCCGCGTCGGCGAGGATGGCCTTCGGGGTCTCGGGCGTGGCGGCCGGTGCGCTCACGGCCGTGGGCGTGGGCGTGGCCGTGGGCGTGGGCGCGGCCGTGGGCGTGGGCGTGGGCGCGGCCGTGGGCGTGTGCGTGGCCGTGGGCGTGGGACCCGCCGGCATGGCTGGGACCCCTGGCGCCATCGAGGGCGGGGCCTGGATCGCCCTGGGACCCGCGTCCAGGGTCGTGATCCATGCCCGGAGGGGTGTGCTGTCCACGGTGAACGGGGCCGTCTCGTCGCTGGCCTCGCGGCCGAGCAGGTCCACCACCCGGACGCGCAGCCTGCACCCCTTCACGTTCAGGCGCGGCAGCTCGACCAGGTACTCGCCCTCGGGGGCCAGGCGCTCCGCCACCGGCCTCCACCCCACCGCGTCGTGGAAGTCCAGCCCCACGCACTGGGGCGGGAGCCGGTCCCCCTGCGCCTTCCAGGACACGGGCACCCGGGCGCCTCCCGCCAGGCGCCCCCCGGCCCGCACCTCGCCGAAGAGGCGGATGACCGGCGGCCTCCTGGACACGGCCAGGGTCACCTGGGGTGGCACGCCACGCCCCGGCGCGAGGCCACCGTTCCCCAGGTCGTCCTCGGCCACGACATGGAGACCGTAGTCCCCCTCGGGGCGGTCGAAGGGGAGGGACGGCTCGGAGAAGTCCGTCACGGAGACCTCCCGCTTCCAGCTGGCCCCCCCGTCGGTGGTCACGTAGAGGTGAAGGGCCGCCAGGTCGTGAGGGTCGCTCTCGACGAAGTAGCGCAGCCGCGCCGGCCCGCCCAGCAGCCCCGGCGACTCCAGAGTCACGCGCGGGGCGGACGAGTCGATCTCGAAGTCGCTGGCGCTGGTGGCCAGTCCCGTGGCGCCGAAGCGATTCCTCACCGCCACCCGCAGCCTGCACGAGGTCGCGCTCACCCCGGGAAGCGTCCAGGCGTGGTGTCCCGTGTTGGGGATGTCCTGCACCACCTGCTCCCAGGGCCCGTGCTCCCCACGGGTCGAGTAGTAGATGGAGACCGGCCGCTCCCCGAGCTGCGGGTCGTTCGAGGTCCAGCGCACGTCCACCACCGTCCCCCCGCGGAAGCGCCCGGCCAGGTCCTCCACGGCCACCTCGGGCCGCATCTCCACGCGGAAGGGGGCCGAGAGGTCCTCCCCCTGGTTCCCCGCCTTGTCGCGAGCCACGACCCGGAACCGGAAGTCCGGACCCGTGGCGGCCTCCCCAGCCGGCGGGACCGGGACGCGCCACTCGAATCGCCCCTCGGGGGCCAGGCCTCGGGCCGCGAAGGCCCACTCGCCGCCCTCCCCCGCCTGATAGAGGAGGTCCACCGGGTTCTCCAGCAGGTTGGCGTCCTCGACGGTCCAGCTCACCTCCTGCACCGAGCCCACCGGGTAGGTCCCGCCCTTCTTCAGCCCCGCCATCTTCACCAGCGGTCGCAGGGTGTCGATGACGAGCACGAACTGCGGCGGCGTCCCCTTCAGGGGCAGGGCGTCCGGGAGCCCGCCCGCGTCGTAGGTGACCAGGTAGAGGCCGTAGGCCCGGTCGTCCCCCTCGAAGACCACCGGCGGCAGGAGCCCCTCGTGCTTCGCATGAAGCTCCCACTGCGTCCCGGCGTCGCGGCTCGCCCAGAGCTCCATCCGGGAGAGGCCGCGCAGCTCCTCCGGCCTGGGGCGGTCGAAGCCCAGCTCGACGCGCCGCGTCGGGGAGTAGGCCAGGTCCTTCCCCGGCTCCCGGAGCCAGAGGCGCCGTCCCACGGCGCCCACGGAGAAGGGCGACGCGTCCACGCGCGCCTCCGTCCTGTCGGAGGAGGTGGCCACCAGACGCAACTGGCCGGCCTCCACCTCGCGGATCGGGAGGACCCATGTCCAGTCGGCCGCGGGCTTGAGTCCGTCGGCCAGCGTCTGCCAGCTCGCGCCGCCGTCCAGGCTCGCCTCGATCCGCACCCGGACGTCCGTCCCGCCCTGGGTCTCCCAGGATATGGTCAGGGGCGAACCGCCCACGTACCTCATGCTGCGGGTGGGGGCGCGTAGCGCCAGGCTCAACCCGGCGGGGGCCGGGGCCGCGCCACCGGGGCGCCGGGCGATCCGGAACTCGCCGGTGTGATGCGAGTCCGAGCGGCCTGCGCGGTCGGTCACCGTGACCTGCAGGACCGCGGTGCCCGGGTTGTCCGTGACCGTCCAGCGCAGGCTGCCCCGGTCGGGAAGGCCCCCGCCCCCGGCGAGGGGGGCCCAGGTGAAGGACGGCTTGAGACCGAGCCCCACGGAGACGGGCCCCTCGCCCAGGTCGCCCTGCGCCTCCCAGCGCAGGACCACCACCTGGCCGACGGTCAGCTCTCTGCCTACCAGGTCGTCCAGCCAGCGGACCTGAAGCCTGGCGCCGGGGGCGGCGACGGGGGGGATCGCGGTCCCCTCGGTCGAGGTCACCGCGGGGGCCGGCGCCACGGCCGGCGCCACGGCCGGCGCCACGGCCGGCGCAGGGGCAAGGTCCGCGGCCGGGGGAGGCACGGCCTCGCCCCCCTCGGCGAGGATGACCTCCAGCTCGGGCCGGTCCCCGGGGTTCGGGATGCCGTCGTGGTTGCCGGCGGCGTCCACGGCCACGATGGTGTAGCCGTAACGGCCCGCCGGACCTCCGTAGGCGATGGGCCCCGGACCCGGGGGGTAGACCCCGTAGCGCGACCAGACGGCCCCGCCGTCCGTCGTCACGTAGAGGTGGAACTGCTCCAGGGCCGCGGGGCCCGGGTCGGCCTCCAGGGAGTAGTGGATCTCCACGGGCGAACGGGCCACCGTCCGAGGCCCCGGCGGCCCCTCGGACTCCATGCGGGCCACCACCCGGGGCGCGGCGGCGTCGAGGGTGAAGGCGGCCGCGCTCGTGGCCGAGCCCTCGTTGCCCAGGAGGTCCACCGCCGAGACCCGGAGCCGGAACCGCGCCCCCTCCCGATCCGGCATGGTCCACAGGTAGGCACCGCCCTCACCGGGGAGCCCCTCGTCCACGGGGATGCGCCACGTGGCACCGTCGTCGTCGGAGCACGCGATACGGACCCCGAAGGGGTGGAGGTTGACGTCCGCGATCTCCCAGTGGATGGCCCGCTGCAGGCCGGCCGTGTAGGCCCCGCCGTGGAAGTTCTTCAGGCGGATCGAGGGCGGGGTGGAGTCCACCGTGAGGTTGAGGGACGACAGGGTGCCGTCGCGCGGCAGGGGGCGATGCTGGCCCTCGGCGTCGTGGACCACCACCTCCACCCCGTAGCGCCCATCGGGAAGCTCCAGGCGGGCGGGGGAGGTCCCGTCCGGGTCCGCCACCGGGGCCATCCATGCCCCCCCCTCGGGGCGGGCCCACACCTCCACCTTGCCAGGGCGCTGGCCCGGCGCCACGTTCTCCAGCTTGTACTCGATGTCCAACCGGCGGCTCGTGGAGGTCTGGGGCCCCAGGACGGAGGCCCAGGGGACGGCGGAGCCGATGGCGAAGATCTCGCCCACGGCCGGGTGCCGGCCGCCGGCGGCGTCCACCACCGTCACCTGGATCCGGAACTGGCTCCCGCCCAGGTTCGGGACCACCCAGGAGTAGATCCCGTCGTTCGGCTCTCCCCGGGCGATGGCCTCCCATGAGGTGCCGCCGTCCACCGACAGGTCGATGTCCGCCGTGGTGGCGCCCGGCAGGCTCGAACGCCAGCGGATGGGCGTGGGGGAGTTGGCCTTGAGCTGGGGCTCCAGGGGCAGGACCTCCACCTCGGCGGCCAGGACGCCGAGGGGAAGGCCGGCCGCCAGCAGGGCCGCAAGGATACGGAAGGGCTTCCTCTTGTTCATTTCCCCGTCTCTCATCTCACGCTCGCAACCGCCCGTCGCTCGCATGTTCCGCGTCCCGGGGTCGCGGCGACGGCCGGGAATGGGGTACGGGCCCCTGGGGTATGGGACGGCGCGGGCCCGCTGTCGGACCTATCGGCATTCGGGGGCCCGCAGGTTAAGGTCTAGCCCCTCTGGACCTCGATGCCGAACTTCTTGATCTTCCGGTAGAGGGTGGCGCGCCCGAGCCCCAGCCGCCGCGAGGCCTCCTCCACGTTCCCGCGGGTGAGCCGCAGGGCACGCTCGATGATCCGGCGCTCCTCGTGGACGAAGGGGAGAATGGATTCCCTGGGGTCCTCGGCCGCCTCCCCGGGCTGGCCGCGATGGCGACCCTCCCGCGCCACCGCCTCCCGGAGATAGGTGGGGAGGGCCTCCATGCCGATCCGCGGGCCCGGGCTGAGGATCACGGCGCGGTCCACGACGTTCTGCAGCTCCCGGATGTTCCCGGGCCAGCGGTAGGCCCGGAGGACGGCCATGGCCTCGTCGGTGATGCCCTCGATCTGCTTCCCCCTCCCCTCCTTCCTCAGGGCGAGCCGGAGGAAGTAGGAGCAGAGCAGGGGTATGTCGTCCCTGCGCTCCCGCAGGGGCGGCATGGTGATGGGGAAGACGGCCAGGCGGTAGTAGAGGTCCTGGCGGAAGCGCCCCTGTCCCACGAGCGCGCCCAGGGCCTGATTCGAGGCCGCGAGGATCCGCACGTCCACCCTCACCGTCTCGCGGCCGCCCACCCGCTGGATCTCCCGCTCCTGGATGGCCCGTAGCATCTTCGCCTGATTCTCTGGGTTGATCTCGCTCACCTCATCGAGGAACAGGGTCCCCCCCTGGGCCCGCTCGAAGACGCCCACGTGGCGGGCGGTGGCCCCCGTGAAGGCCCCCTTCTCGTGGCCGAAGAGCTCGCTCTCCATCAGGGCGTCCGGGATGGCGCTGCAGTTCACCGCCACGAAGGGCCCGGCGCGCCGCGGGCCGTTGTCGTGGATGGCCTTCGCCACCAGCTCCTTGCCCGTCCCGCTCTCCCCCTCGATGAGGATGTTGACGGTGGAGTTGATGGACTTCTCGATCATCCCGTAGACCTCCTGGATCCGCCCGCTGGTCCCGACCAGCCGGTGGAAGGAGGCCTCCTGCCCCTCCGCCGCCTCGGGCGGCGTCCAGGTCCGGGACCGGATGCTGTTCTGCACGCAGGCCACCAGCTCCTTCACCTCGAAGGGCTTGGTCTGGAAGTCCTGGGCCCCGTTCTTCATGCACTCCACCGCCAGGTGTATCCCCGCGATCCCGGTCAGCATCACCACCGGGATGGAGGCGTAATTCGTCCTCAGGCGCCGGAGGACCTCGGTGCCCTCCATGCCGGGCATCTTCACGTCCAGGATGATGAGGTCCGGCGAGAGGCCGTCGCCCAGACGGTCGAAGGCCTCCCGGCCGTCGTGGGCCTCGATGGCGGCGTAGCCGGCCTCGCCCAGCGCCGCCCCCAGTACCCGCCGCACCTGGGGGTCGTCGTCGACGACCAGGACGGTCTGAGGCGCCTCGGGCATCACTCCCTCGCTGCGCGGGGATTCTAAAGGGTGGGACCGGGCACTACAATTCGACCACCGTGCGTCCTCCCTTCGTGCCCCTCGTCCTCGCCGCCCTTCCCTGCCTGGCCCTGGGCGGCGACGGCCCCCGCCTGGAGGCCCTGGTGGAGCGCGTGGCGCGGGGCACCCCCGAGGAGCGCGTGGAGGCCATGAACCTCCTGGCCCACGCCGGGGCCCCGGCGGCCCTCGCCGTGGAGGCGGCCATCGAGGCGCGGCGCGAGGAGACCTACGCGCTCATGGCCGCCCTGGCGCGCCTGGGGCGGCACGCGGCGGCGGGGGCCGCGAGGCCATGGAACGAGCAGGCCCTGGAGAAGGGCCGGCAGGCCCTAGAGGGAGGCGACCCCTACCGGGCCAGGGCCGTGGCCGATGCCATCCTCACCCTGGACCCGGAGGTCGCCAACCGGGACGCGGTGGTGGAACTGCGCCTGGCCGCGCGAACGGCCATCATCTCGCGGGAGGCCGTAAGCCTGAGGCTGGAGGCGCCCCCCGTGGCGACCTGGGGTCGCCCCGTCCCCCTGGGGCTGGCGCTCACCAACGTGGGAGACTCGCCCATCGAGCTGCGCGTGGCCGGGGGCAGCGACGGGGGCCTCGGGGTCCTGGAGGTGTTCGAGGAACGCTACGACTCCGCGGGGAGCCGCACGAGGGAGCGACGCACCCGCGTGATCCGCGTGGACGGTGTCGTCCGCCTCGAGCCCGGCCGCGGGCACACCCTGGACCTCACGGAGGCCGCCACCGGCGACGCCCCCGCCGCCCCCGTGACGGTGGACGCAGGTGCGGCGGTCCACGGCAGGTTGAGCCTCTCCGTGCGCCTCCGGCCCTTCGCCCTCGTGGCGGGGGAGGAGCGACTGCCGGGCTACATCGAGGCCGAGCCCATCGTGGTCCAGGTGGTGGAGGCCGGCTGCGAGGACGTGACCGCGGACCCCCTGGCCCAGCTCGCGGGAGACGACCCGCGCCGGGTCTTCCACGCCGCCATGTGCATCGGAGGCGGCGAGCGACGTTCGGCCCTGGACGAACTCGTGCGCCGCCTGGACGCCGGCGGCCCCCCCGCCGTCGAGCGCGCGGTCATGGCCGCCCTGGGCCACCTCACCGGCGAGGCCCACGGCCTGGACAGGGAGGCCTGGCGCCGCTGGTGGCTGGGGCTGCGGTAGAGGCCCTGGGGGTGTAGATGTGGGTATGGGTGTCCGTGCAGGTGGGACGTGGACGGGGACGTGTTCGTGTTCGTGGCCGTGGGCGTCGCTCATGGGCCCCGGTCGTCCGGGACCTCGACGGTGTGCTACCCGCGGGTGAACCACGCCAGAAAACCTACTCCCCCCGCCGCACGCAGCGGAAGCCGGCGTAGTAGAGGCGGCTCGTCCCGTTCGAGGTGAAGCGGTAGCTCGCCCGGCCCACGTTGTCCGAGTCATCGAATCCCCCGCCCCGGAGGACGTGGGTCCCGGTGGAGGTCCCGTTGAAGGGGTCCACCGCCGGGGCCGAGGCGTAGTAGTCCGGCGCGTACCAGTCCCGGGCCCACTCGGCCACGTTGCCCGAGAGGTTGAAGACCCCG
>JACQVX010000025.1 GCA_016209495.1 Planctomycetota bacterium | reverse complement strand
GCGACGACGCATCGCGCCGCCGCAGCCGGCCGAATGTAGCAGTGATTGTCTTACGGCGACTCAGTCCTTCATCGGGACACGCGCCGGGCGCACCACGTAGGCGCCGCCGTCCTTCTGGCTGAGGTCCTGGGCCTTGCGGTCCGCCAGGGCACGGTCGCGCCATTCGAAGAGGGCGACCCGCTTGAAGCTGGGGTCGAACACCCCCCACACGGCCTTCTCCCGGCCTCCACCCCCGGCGCCCGCCGAGCGCGAGGCGCGAGGGGCGGAGGGGGCCTTGCGTGCAGGGGCCTTCCGGGCCGCAGGCCCCGCCGGCGACCTCGCCTCGGCCGCCGCACTCGCCGCGACCGGTGCCGTCTTCGTCTCGGCCTGCGTCGCCTTCGCCTCGGCCTCCCGGATCAGGTCCATACGCGTCCGTCGCCTGGCCAACGCGGCCCCCTTTCGCGCCCGGACGCCGCCGGGCGGTCCCGGAGTCTACCACGGATCAGCACGACTCCTAGGCCCTGGGGTGGAACTGGGCGTGGACGGCCTTCAGGCGGGCCCGGTCCACATGGGTGTAGACCTGGGTCGTCTTGATGGAGGCGTGGCCGAGCATCTCCTGGACGGCCCGGAGGTCCGCGCCGTTCTCCAGGAGGTGGGTCGCGAAGGAGTGGCGCAGGGTGTGGGGCGAGACCTCGGAGGGGAGGCCGGCCTGGGCGCAGTACTTCTTGATGAGCCTCCAGACCGCGTCGCGTGTGAGCGGCCGCCCCGCCCGGCTGAGGAAGAGGTTCGCCAGGGCGCGACCGCCGGCCAGGGCGGGGCGGGACCGGGCGAGGTAGTCGCGGATCCGCGCCACGGCCCGGCTCCCCAGGGGGACGATGCGCTCCTTGCCGCCTTTGCCCCTGCAGCGCAGGTAGCCGGCGTCCAGACGGGCATCCTCGGTGGGGAGGTGCACCACCTCCGAGACGCGTGCCCCGGTAGCGTAGAGGACCTCCAGGATGGCCCGGTCCCGGACCAGGAGGACGTCCTCGCCGATGGGTACCTCCAGGAGCTGCTCCACCTGGGCGGAGCTGAGGACCCGCGGCAGCCGCCGCCAACCCCTGGGCGCCTCCACCCGGGCGGCGGGGTTCTCCGGGACCAGGCCCTCGGCGGCGCAGAACCGGAGGAAGGTGCGGATGGCCGCCAGCTTCCGGGCGATGGATGCGACGGCCAGGGCCCGCTCGCGCAGCCCCATGAGGTGGTCCACCACGCGGGTGGGGGTCACCCGGGCCGGGGAGGTGATACCCATGGAGGCGCACTCGTCCGCGAAGCGGGAGAGGTCATTCCGGTATGCGGCGATGGTGTTGTCCGCCAGGCCGCACTCCACCACCAGGTGGTTGAGGAAGGCCAGGATCGCCTTGTCCATGCCATCTACATCGGTCCGCACGGGACAAAGACTTGAAACGACGACTCAGCCGGGGCCGTCCTCCGTCCGATAATCTGGACGCGGCCCGGCTTGCGCCGTGCCCGGGCCGTGCTACTCTTCTCCGGAGGTCCCGCCCATGGTCCCGCCTCCCGACGTACTCGATCAGAGCGAAGTGGATGCCCTCCTCGCCGCGGTGGACGGTGGCGAGATCGACTTCGAGGCGAAGGCCGGCGCGGGCCCCGCGGCCGCGGCGACAGATCGTGCCGTCGCCGGCGACCTCTCCCTCTACGACTTCAAGCGCCCGGAGCGCGTCTCCAAGGACCAGATGCGGTCCCTGGAGACCCTCCACGAGGTCTTCGCCCGCGGCTTCGCCGCCTCCCTCTCGGGATACCTGCGCACCATAGTGGAGGTGAAACTGGTGAGCGTCGAGCAGCTCACCTACTCGGAGTTCATCAACAGCCTCCCCAACCCCACCTGCTTCAACTTGCTCGATGCGAGCCCCCTGGACGGGAGCATGATCCTGGAGTTCAACCCCTCCATCGTCTACCCGGTCCTCGACCGCCTCCTGGGCGGGGGGACGGCGGAGCCCACCGTCCCCGACCGGGCGATGACGGAGATCGAGCTCCGGCTCATCTCCACCATCCTGGGCCGCGCCCTGGACCAGCTCCGGGACGCGTGGGCCAACGTCCTGGACATCAACTTCAAGCTCCTGGAGACCGAGTCCAACCCGCTGCTCATGCAGATCGTGGCCCCCAACGAGCCCGTGGTCCTCATCTGCTTCGAGGTCACCATGGGGGAGAGTACCGGGCTCATCAACCTTTGCATCCCGTTCAAGATCATCGAACCGATCATGAAGAAGATCACGACCCAGCAATGGTTCGCCGGGGCGGAGAAGGTCTCCTCGGAGGCCAACCGCCGGGCCATCACCGCCAAGGTGTCCCGGGCCGTCCTGGGTGTGACGGCCTTCCTGGCGGAGGCGACCATCACCCTGCGGGACCTGAGGAACCTCCAGGTGGGCGACGTCATCCGCACGGACAAGGGCCAGGGCGATGACGCCATCCTCGTCGTGGAGGGCCGCCCCCTCTTCCGCTGCCGGCCCGGGAAGCTGAAGGGCAACGTGGCGGTCCGCGTCACCCGGGTCTCGGAACCCGGGGAACCCGCATGATCCTCGGGGGGGGACCCGGGTGGCCCCCCCCCGAGGTCCCCCCCTGGGCCTGGCACGCCGTCTTCGCAGTCGCGGTGGCCACCCTGGCCGCGGGACTTGCCCTCACCTGGACCGGCCGCCTCCTCTCGGCCCGACTCCTCTCGCTGGCCCGGCCCTCGGACCTGGAGGCCCGCCTCCTGGTAGGCTACTACCTCCTGGAGCGCGGCCGGCCCCGGGACGCCCTGGCCCACTTCCGATGGGTGGTGGCCCGTCGGCCGGACTACGGCGAGGCCCACCACTGGGAGGGGCTGGCCCTGGCCCAGTCGGGGGACCACGCCGGGGCGGCCTCTGCCCTGGAGGTGGCGGCGCGTATCCAGCGGCCCGTCCTGGAGAGGCTCGAGGCGGCCTCGCGCGACCCGGAGGCGTCGCCGGCGAGCCGGTTGCTCGAGCGCCTCGAGGCCAGCCGGCGGCGGACCGTGGACACCCTCTCGGCCCTCGGGGTGGCGGCCTGGCGGGCCGGCCGGGTGGGGCAGGCCCTGGAGGCCCTGGAGGGGGCGGTGGGCCTGGAACCCGGGAGCGCCAGGGCCCACAACGACCTGGCCTGGGTCCTGGTGACGGAGCGGCCCCGGGAGCCCGAGCCTCTGGGGCGCGCGCTGCTCCACGCGGAGCGCGCGGTGGCCCTGGACCCCTCCAGCGCCGCCTGCCTGGGCACCCTGGGGGCGGTGCGGCTCAGGCAGGGCCTGCCCGCGGAGGCGGCCGGTCTCCTGGAACGTGCCCTCCAGGCCCGTGGGGCCACGGGGGGAAGGGCACCGCGGTCGGCGGCCACCGACCTCTGCCTCCTGGCCATGGCCCGCGCGGCCCTGGGGCAGGAGGGACCGGCCCGGGAGGCCCTGGACGCGGCCCTGCGGGCGGGTCCCGAGGCGCGCTGGCGGCTGGAGGCCGAGGAGGCCGTGAGGGGCTGAGGGCCTGTGAAGAAACCCCTGCTACACCGGGTCGGCCGCGGCGGCCTCGGTGTGGACGCCGGGATTCCTTCACAGGCTCTGAACCCGCGTTCGGCGCGGCGCGGAGTGCACCCCCCGATCCAGGACCCGCCTCTCCGGGCCCGCGACCGGAGGGAGCGGGCCCGGCAAGGACCGCCTTCCTTGATGGCCCCCGGGGCGCGGTATAGCATCCACGACGTATGGCCACGGAGCAGGAGGTCCTCTTCGGAAGGCTCGCCGTGCGCCTGGGTCTGTGCACCGAGCTGCAGGTCCAGGAGGCCATCCAGGTCCAGGCCAGATCCCCGATCCCGCGCCCCCTGGGGTCCATCCTGGTGGAGCTGGGCCACCTCACCAAGGAACAGAGGACCGAGGTCGCCGACGCCCAGGTCGAGCGTCTGGAACTCCCCCCGGAGAACGCCCGCGAGCGGAAGGAGGACCTCGTCCTCGGGAAGCTGATCGTCAAGCAGGGGCTGCTGCCCCGCAAGGCAGTGGCCCGGGCCCTGCGCGTCCAGATCCGCATGGAGAACGAGGGGCGCCTGGTGCGCCTGGCCCAGATCCTCCTGGACGAGGGTGCCCTCGACCGGGGGCAGCTCGCCGAGGTCCTGGAGTTCCAGCGCACCCACGTCCTCACCTGTCCCCGGTGCCTGGCCCAGTTCAACCTGGTGGGCTTCCAGGAGGGCAAGCGGTTCAAGTGCCGGCAGTGCGAGGCGGTCCTCACCGTGCCCATCAAGATCCACGCGCTGGAGGATCCCCGTGGGGTCGCGGCCTCCGAGCGCAGGCCGGCCGCGGGCCGGC
>JACQVX010000027.1 GCA_016209495.1 Planctomycetota bacterium | reverse complement strand
GGCTCTGATCCTCGGGGGGGGGTAGGGATGGGGTCCCTCAGAGGGTCCACGTCCAGGCGCCCGGCCAGGGCGTAGGCCATCACCACCTCGGGACTCGCGATGAAGGAGAGGGTCCGGGGGTTGCCGTCGTTGCGCGCCGGGAAGTTCCGGTTGAAGGAGCTGATGATGGCGTTGGCGGCGCCCTCCTGAACGTCTGTGCGCCTCCACTGGCCGATGCAGGGGCCGCAGGCGTTGGCCAGGACCGTGGCCCCTACACGCTCCAGCGCGGCGATCTGGCCGTCCCGCCGGACGGTGGCATGGACCTGTTCCGAGCCGGGGGTGACGAGCAGCCCCGAGCGGACCCGGGCGCCGCGGGCCGCCGCCTGGCCAGCCACGTGGGCCGCCCGGGAGAGGTCCTCGTAGGAGGAGTTGGTGCACGAGCCGATGAGGGCCGCCCGCAGATCCGCGGGCCACCCCTCCCGCCGCACCTCCTCCGCCAGCCGGGACACGGGCCGGGCCCGGTCCGGGCTGTGAGGGCCCACCACGTGGGGCTCGAGGGCCGAGAGGTCCACCTCCACCACTCGCTGGTAGTGACGTCCCGGGGCCCGCTCCACCTCCGGGTCCGCGGCCAGGAGGGCCCCGTGGGCGGCGGCGATCCGGGCGTGGGCCGCGCGGCCCGTGGCCGAGAGGTAGGCCCCCATGCGTTCGTCATACGGGAAGATGGACGTGGTGGCGCCCAGCTCGGCCCCCATGTTGGCGATGGTGGCCTTGCCGGTGCACGAGATGGCCTGGACCCCGGGGCCGAAATATTCCAGCACCGCGTTGGTGCCGCCCTTGACCGTCAGGAGGCCGCATAGCTTCAGGATCACGTCCTTGGGCGCCGTCCAGCCCGCGAGCCGCCCGGTCAGCCGGACGCCGATGAGGGTGGGGTGGAGGACCTCCCAGGGGAAGCCCGCCATGACGTCCACCGCATCGGCCCCGCCCACCCCCGAGGCGAACATCCCCAGGCCCCCGGCGTTGGGGGTGTGGCTGTCGGTCCCGATCATGAGGCCGCCGGGGAAGGCGTAGGTCTCCAGCACCACCTGGTGGATGATCCCCGCCCCGGGCCTCCAGAAGCCCAGGCCATAGCGGGCCGAGGCGGAGCGCAGGAACTCGTAGACCTCCCGGTTCTCCCCCAGGGCCCGCTCCACGTCCTGGGCCGCCCCGGCCTGGGCCCGGATCAGGTGGTCGCAGTGCACCGTGGTCGGCACCGCGGCGTGGTCCATGCCCGCCAGGCCGAACTGGAGCAGGGCCATCTGGGCGGTGGCGTCCTGCATGGCCACCCGGTCGGGCCTGAGGAGCAGGTAGGCCCGCCCAGGGTCCAGGTCCTGGCCCTCCGGGTCGTCCAGATGTCCGAAGAGGACCTTCTCCGACAGGGTGAGGGGACGGCCCAGCCGCCGCCGCACCGCCTCCAGCCGTTGTTCCATGGCATCGTAGGTGGCCTGAAGGGCCTCGGGGGTGGTCTCGATGGCGTGCATGGGGTTCTCCGGCGTTGCGCCGTGATTGTAGGCCCGCCGGACGTGGCCGCAAGGCGGGCCCCGTGCTAGACTCCTCGTCCCGATGACTGGACTGACCGAGGGGCTCTGCATCGGCGGCCTGAGGCTGTCCAATCGCCTCATCTCCGCGCCCATGGCCCACAACACCAACCTCCCCTACCGGATCCTGGTCCGGGAGAATGGCTGCGCCCTCGCCTACGCCGAGATGGCCAACGCCCGGTCCCTGGTCCACGGGAACCCTTCCTCGCGGAGGAGGCTGGACACGGAGGGCGAGCCGCGTCCCCACGCGGCCCAGATCTCCGGGGCCGAGCCCGAGGTCATGGCCGAGGCGGCGCGGGTGGTGGAGGGGCTGGGCTTCGACACGGTGGACCTCAACATGGGGTGTCCGGAGCCCTGCTACGTGGACCTCGGCGCGGGGGCGGCCCTCATGCGCGACGTGGGTCTGGTGGGCCGTGTCGTGGAACGCGTCGTGGGGGCGGTGCGGATCCCGGTGACCGTGAAGATCCGGGCCGGGTGGGACCAGGTCCACCGGAACGCCACCGAGGTGGCCCGCGCGGCGGAGGCGGCGGGGGCGGCGGCGGTGACGGTCCACGGACGCACCCGGGAGCAGTTCTTCAAGGGGTGGTCCGACCTCGGGGTCATCGGGGAGGTGAAGGCCTCGGTGCGCGTCCCGGTCGTCGGGAACGGGGACGTGCGGGACCTGGAGTCCGCGCGGCGCATGTTCCGCGAGACAGGCTGCGACGGGGTGTCCATCGGCCGCGCGGCCTGCGGGAACCCCTGGGTCTTCCGCAGCATCCAGGCGGGGCTGGAGGGGGCCCAGGCCGCCGGCGAGCGGCCGGGGCTGGACATGGTGCTGGAGACCTTGTCGCGCCACTTCGTCATGCTCTGCGGCCACGCGGGGGAGCGAGGCGCGGTGGTCCTCATGCGCAACTACGGCTGCTGGTACCTGAAGGGGGTACCCGGAGGGCGGGCCCTGCGGGACCGGATGAGCCGGCTGGCTTGCCCCGAGGACCTGTACTCGCTCGTCGCGGAAGGCATGGCGGCCGCCGCGGCGTTGGAGGTCGCGTGAGGGCGGGCGCCCTGCGCGGGTTCTTCGCCGCCGTGGCCTCCGTCTTCCTCGCCTTGGACCTGGCCACCAAGGAGGCGGCGGAGAGGTGCATCGGCCCCGGGGGCCACGTGGAGGTCATCCCCGGGTGCTTCAACCTGATCTACGCGCGCAATGCCGGGGCCGCCTTCAGTCTCTTCCAGGGGCAGTTCTGGCTCTTCCTCGTCATCTCGGCGGTGGCGGTGGCGGTGATCCTCCACTACGTCTTCCGCGGCGCCGAGCGCCGTCCCCTCTGGTTCTTCACCTTCGGGCTCCTCATGGCGGGGGTCCTGGGGAACCTCCACGACCGGCTCCTCCGCGGGGGCCACGTGCGCGACTTCCTGGACGTCTACGTGGGGGAGCACCACTGGCCCACGTTCAACGTGGCCGATAGCTGCATCTGCGTGGGCTTCGCCCTGGTCGCCCTCCTCTCCTGGAGGGGCGAGCGTGCCGCCGCCGGCGCCCCCGCAGCCCCCACCGAGCCCTGACGCATGGCCCTCCTGGCCGTACGGGTCGGTCCCCTGGACCTGGCCAATCCGGTCATGGCCGCCTCCGGGACCTTCGGCTACGGGACCGAACTGGCCCCCTTCATGGACCCCGGCCGCCTGGGGGCCATCGTGGGCAAGTCCATCAGCCTCGAGCCCCGGGAGGGCAACCCGCCCCCCCGCACCGTCGAGACCCCCGCCGGTCTGCTGAACTCGATCGGCCTCCAGAACCCGGGCCTGGAGCGCTTCCTGGAGGAGAAGCTCCCGGCCCTTCGCGCCTTCGGGACGCGGGTCGTCGTGAACATCGTGGGCGAGCGCGTCGAGGACTACGTGAGCCTGGCGGGCCGCCTGGGGGAGGCCGAAGGGGTGGACGCCCTGGAGCTGAACCTGTCTTGCCCCAACGTGGACCGGGGGCTCCTCTTCGGGTCCGACCCGGCGCTGACCGAGGAGGTGGTGCGCGCCTCGGTGGTCGCCACGCGCCTCCCGGTCATCGTCAAGCTCACGCCCAACGTGACGGACATCCTCCCCTACGCCCGGGCCTCGGAGCGCGCGGGGGCGGCGGCCGTCTCCGTGGCCAACACCTACGTGGGCATGGCCCTGGACTGGCGTTCGCGCCGCTCGCGACTGGCTCGCCCCACGGGCGGCCTCTCGGGACCGGCCATCAAGCCCCTGGTCCTGCGTCTGGTCTGGCAGTGCCGGCAGGGCTGCGGCCTGCCGGTCATCGGGGTGGGGGGCATCGCCACCGCCGAGGACGCCCTGGAATACCTGGTGGCCGGGGCCTCGGCGGTGCAGGTCGGGACCGCCACCTTCGCGGACCCGGCCGCCTGCGCACGGGTCCTGGAGGGCATGGGGCGCCTCCTGGACGAGGCCGGGGTCCGGGACGTGAACGAGCTGGTAGGGTCCCTACGCGCGGCCCCCGCCGGGCGGTCCCCGAATTGACAAGGATTCCAGGCCGTGCTTGAATCCGCGCCCCCGCCATGGTCATCGAAAGCCTGGCCGAAACCTTCTCCCGAGGGCTCACGCGGCTCTTCGGCTCCCGGAACGAGCGGCTCGTCCGGGAGATGCTCCCGGTGGTGGAGGCCACGAACGCCCTGGAGCCCCGCTTCGCGGCCCTCTCCGATGAGGGGCTGCGAGCCTGCACCACGTCCTTCCGCGAGCGCATCGAGAGGCTGAAGGCGGAGCGTGGCTACGGCCGGCTCATGGGGGAGGCGGAGTCCCTGGAGGACCGGGCCCTCCCGGAGCAGGCCAAGGAGGTGCGGGTCCGGGCCCGGGTCGTGCGGCGCGAGGTCCTGGACGGGGTCTTGCCGGAGGCCTTCGCGGCCTGCCGCGAGGCGGCGCGGCGCGGCCTCGGGATGCGCCACTTCGACGTGCAGATCCTGGGGGGGATCGTCCTGCACCAGGGGAAGATCGCGGAGATGGTCACCGGGGAGGGAAAGACCCTGGTGGCCACCTTGCCCGTCTACCTGAACGCCATCGACGGCCGCAAGGTCCACGTGGTCACGGTGAACGACTACCTGGCCCGCCGGGACCGCAACTGGATGGCGCCGGTCTTCGAGGCCCTGGGTCTCACGGTGGGGGCCATCCAGGCCCACATGCACCCCCCGGACCGGAAGCGCCAGTACGCGTGCGACATCACCTACGGGACCAACAGCGAGTTCGGCTTCGACTACCTCCGGGACCACATGAAGCTCGAGGTGGAAGACCTCTGCCAGGGCGACCTGGCCTACGCGGTCATCGACGAGGTGGACTCGATCCTCGTGGACGAGGCGCGCACCCCCCTGATCATCAGCGGCGAGGCCATGGAGGCCACGGACAAGTTCTACCGCGCGGACGAGGCCGCCCGGAAGCTCAAGGGGCTCTCCAGGCCCCAGCTCGAGAAGCGGAAGCGAGCCGGCGAGGAACAGGAGGACATCGAGAAGGACTTCGACTACGTCTACGACGAGAAGGGCCACCAGGTCTACCTCACGGAGCGTGGCATCCGCAGGGCCCAGGAGCTTCTCGGGGTGTCGGACTTCTATACGGGCGAGAACATCGCCTGGCCTCACCACCTGGAGCAGGCCCTCCGGGCCCACGCCCTCTACGAGCAAGACCGGGAATACGTGGTCAAGGACGGCGAGGTGATCATCGTCGACGAGTTCACCGGCCGCCTCATGCCGGGCCGCCAGTGGTCCGACGGACTCCACCAGGCCGTGGAGGCCAAGGCGCGCGTCCCGATCAAGCGGGAGACCCAGACCCTCGCCACCATCACCTACCAGAATTTCTTCCGCCTCTACGACAAGCTCGCGGGCATGACCGGGACCGCCATGACCGAGGCGGAGGAGTTCGACCGGATCTACAAGCTGGACGTGGTCTCCATCCCGACCAACCGGCCCCTGCGCCGGACGGAGTACCCGGACGTGGTCTACCGCACGGAGCAGGAGAAGTTCCGTGCCATCGTGGAGGAGATCGCCACCCAGCACCGCACGGGGCGCCCGGTCCTGGTGGGGACCATCTCCATCGAGAAGAGCGAGGTCCTGAGCCAGATGCTCGGCCGCCGGGGGATCGAGCACGAGGTCCTGAACGCCAAGCAGCACGAGCGGGAGGCCCTCATCGTCGAGAAGGCGGGGCGCTTCGGCCACGTGACCATCGCGACGAACATGGCCGGCCGCGGGACGGACATCGTCCTGGGGGAGTTCGGCTACCCGGAGCTCCTGGACCACTGGAGGAAGTGGGACCTGGCCCCCGAGGGCGTGGGGCCCGACGGGGAGCCCCGGGAGAGGGCCGAACGCCTCTGGGCCCACTGGGCGGACGTCTTCCTGGACGAGGAGGTGCGGAAGAAGGCCCGCACCCCGGAGGCCCTGCGGCAGGCGGTCCGGGAGGAGTGGCGCTGGCGCCGGATCGCGCCCCTGCCGGAGGGCCCCGCGGCCTCGGTGAAGGACCTGGGCGGACTCTGCATCGTCGGCAGCGAACGCCACGAGGCGCGGCGCATCGACAACCAGCTTCGGGGCCGCTGCGGCCGCCAGGGGGACCCGGGGTCCAGCGTCTTCTTCCTCTCCCTCAAGGACGACCTCATGCGCATCTTCGCCGCGGACTGGGTGGACGCCCTCCTCGGCCGGCTGGGCATGGAGGAGGGACAGGACATCACCAGCCCCATGGTCACCCGCTCCATCGCCCGCGCCCAGAAGAAGGTGGAGGCCCAGCACTTCGAGGCCCGCAAGCAGCTCCTCGAGTACGACGAGGTCATGGACACCCAGCGCAAGCTGGTCTACGAGAACCGCCGGGAGGTGCTTCGCGGGGTCCAGCTCCGGGAGCTGGTATTCGAGATGGTGCGCGCCAGCGTGCGGCGCGAGGTGAGGCGGGAACTGGGGGAGGTGCTGGGCGAGAGGCCCATCCGGTTCGCCGAGCTGGAGGGCTGGTTCTTTGAGTCCCTGCTCCCGGCTGTGTCGGCCGCGTCCGGACTGGGCCTCGCCCCGCGCGCAGTCGCCGCCTGGGCGGCCGGCGACTGGACCCACGAGGCCTTCGTACGGCGAGTGGGTCCCGCCCTGGGCCGCCGGGTGCGGGAGCGGCTGGACGAGCGCCACGGCGGCCCGCTGCCGGTGGACCCGGCGGCCCGGGAGGGTGGCATGGCCCTGGCCCGGGTGCACAAGCGCCTGGTGCGGGGGCTGGAGCCGGAGGACGACCCCACCTGCACCCCGGAGGACCTGCTCAAGGCGAGCCGGGAGGAGGCGGAGGCCATGATCCTCGGCGTGGAGGAGGAACTCCCCGAGGAGGACGAGGACGAGGGCGAGG
>JACQVX010000024.1 GCA_016209495.1 Planctomycetota bacterium | reverse complement strand
TTGGCCAGGGCGCCCGAGCCCAGCACCAGGGCGTAGGTCCCGTAGGACAGCGCCAGCTCCCGGAGCAGATAGGGCGTGAAGAAGGGGACGGCCACGTGGACGGAGAAGGCCATGAGGACCAGAAGGGCGATGCCCCGCTTCAGCCCTCGGACGCCGGCGCCGCGGAAGAGGGACTCCAGCGCCTCGCGCACGCCGGCGCCGAGCGCCTCCCCGGCCCGCGGGGGCACGGGCTCCGCCTGGGCCCCGAGGCAAAGGGCGGATCCGGCCCGCAGGAAGAAGCCCGCCAGGAAGAGCCCGGCGTAGGCGGGGGTGACCCCGCGCCCGCCCGGGGCCAGTGCGGCGAGGGCGAGGCCCGTCCCCAGGAAGGTCGCCACGTTCACCAGGCCGCACCACAGGTTCCGGCGGCCGAAGTAGCGACCCCGCCCGTCCAGGGGTACGAGGTCGCCCATCCAGTCGGTCCAGATGGGGCCGATGAAGTGGCCCGCCGCCTGGTAGGCCACCACGGCGACGATGAGCGCCGCCAGGGCGAGCGCCGAGGGGCCGCGCCAGGCCAGGAGGGAGATGGGCAGCCAGGCCGTGGCCTGGAGCAGGGCCAGGGCGTGGACCACCTGGCGGCGCGAACCCGTCCGCCGGACCAGGGCCGGGGCCCAGAGCTGGCCCAGGGAGCCCGCCAGCAGGGGCAGTCCCACCAGGAGCGCCACCTCGCCGGGCCCGGCGCCCAGGCTCACGGCGAAGGGGACCAGGTACTGCTCCGCGACCCCCACCATCGCGCAGAAGAGGCACCCGTCCAGGATCGAGAGGCGCATGCTCCGGCGAGGCTCGGGAGCCGGCCTCGCCGGCGAGGGTTCCATCACGATGCGCCGGGACCGACGAGGTCCGCCAGCGCGGCGTCCACGGTCGGGAATCGGAAGGCGTGGCCCAGCTCGAGGGCGCGCCGGGGGACCACCCGCTGGCCGCGACGCACCAGGTCCGCCACCTCCCCCATGGCCACCCGCAAGACGAGACCGTTCACCGGAGCCCAGCAGGGCCGGCCGAGGGCCCGGCCCAGGGCGCGGGAGAACTCCCCGTTGGGGACCGGCGAGGGGGCCGTGCCGTTGACGGGCCCCCGCCACTCCTCCCCCTGGAGTGCCGCCAGGACGAGGTCTACCAGGTCGGCCGCGTGCACCCAGGAGACCCACTGGCGGCCGCTGCCCACGGGCCCGCCCAGGCAAAGCCGGAACGGGATGAGCATCCGCGCCAGGGCCCCTCCGGCCGGATCCAGGACGACGCCGGTGCGCAGCAGGACCACCCGCGTCCCGACCGCCTCTACCTCCCGGGCCGCCTCCTCCCATTCCCGGCAGAGCCTGCTCAGGAAGTCGTCCCCCGGCGGGGAGGTCTCGTCCAGGACCTCATCCCCCCGGAAGCCGTAGTATCCGATGGCCGAACCACTCACCAGGACCCGCGGCGGCTCGCGCGCGGCCCGGATGGCCTCCGCCAGCCGCCGGGTCCCTTGGACGCGACTCGAGCGCAGGACCTCCTTCTGGGCCCGGCTCCACCGGCGCGCGAAGAGGTTCTCGCCGGCGAGGTTCACCACGGCGTCCGCGCCGTCCACCGCCCCGTGGCCCCCCGTGGCGACCTCGACCCCTTCCCCCAGGACCGCGCGCGCCCGGGCCGCATCCCGGGTATGGGCGATGACGCCGCACCCCTCGGAGCGCAGCCGCGCACAGAGCCGCCGCCCGATGAGCCCGGTGGAGCCAGCGACGAAGACCCTCACTCCTGGAGCTGGGCCTCGATGCCCGCGACGTCCGTCGCCGGGAGGGCGCACACCCGGCCGCGGCAGACATAGGCCGTCGGGCGCGCCCCCGGCTCACCCAGGTCCGCCAGGAAGGGGATGAGCCGGTCGATCTCCGAGGCCCCCTCCCCGGCGGGCCTCGCGGCCAGGACCGCATCCGGAAGGAATCGCCGGTGCACCGCGTCCCGCATCGCGCGGACCACCGGGTCCGCGGGGTCCCCCGAGAGGACGATCTCGCGTGTGGGGCCCAAGAGGAAGTCTAGGGCCATGAGGCTCACCGGATAGGCCACGGGCCCCCGGGCCAGGGCCCCGGAGAAGGCCTCCAGGGTGGAGCGCCCCAGGGACTCCAGCCGTTCGTCGCCGGTGAGGCGACCCAGGCGCACCAGCACCCACGCGGCCACCGAATTCCCGCTGGGGATGGCCCCGTCGTAGACCTCCCGGGTCCGGGCGATGAGCGACTCCGCGTCGGAGCCCGAGAGGAAGAAGCCCCCGGCCGCGGGGTCATGGAAGAGCCGCTCCATCTCGCGGGCGAGGCCCAGGGCCTCCCGAAGCCAGCGCGGGTCGAAGTCCGCCTCGTATAGCTCCAGGAGCCCCAGGGCGAGGAAGGCGTGGTCGTCCAGGTAGGCGGGGACCCCCGCGGCGCCCTGGCGGTAGCGGTGCAGGAGCCGCCCGTCGGGGCGGCGCATCCGCGTGAGGACGAAGTCGGCGGCCCGGGCGGCCTCCCGCGCGTAAGCCGGTTCGCCCAGGGCTCGCGCCGCGTACGCGAGGGAGCCGATCATGAGGCCGTTCCAGTCCGCCAGGACCTTGTCGTCCAGGTGGGGGCGCACGCGGCCCGAGCGGCGCTCCAGCAGCCGCCCACGGCCGGCGGCCAGCCGTTCCTCCAGGACCGATACGGCCATCCCCTCCCGCGGGGCCACCTCTTCCAGGGTCGAACGCAGGTGGAGGATGTTCGCGCCTCTCGCGCCCCCACCCGCCTCCTCGGCGTAGTTCCCCCCATCGACGACCCCGTAGACCCGCGAGAAGAGCGAACCCTCCGCCTCCCCCAGGACCTGCAGGACCTCGGGCCGGGTCCAGACGTAGAAGCGCCCCTCCACGCCCTCCGAGTCCGCGTCCTCGGCCGAGTGGAATCCCCCCGCCTCGTCGCGCAGGTCCCGGAGGACGTAGTCCAGGGTGTCCCGGGCGACGGCGGCGCGGGCCGGCCGTCCGGTGACTTGGTAGGCCTCCAGGTAGCTGCGGGCCAGGAGGGCCTGGTCGTAGAGCATCTTCTCGAAGTGCGGGACCAGCCAGCGCACGTCCGTCGAGTAGCGGTGGAAGCCCCCGCCCAGGTGGTCGTGGATCCCCCCGCGGGCCATGCGGTCCAGGGTGGCCTCCACCATCTCCAGGGCACGGGGGTCCCCGGAGCGCCGGCCCTGGCGCAGGAGGAAGGAGAGGGTGTGGCTGCGCGGAAACTTGGGCGCCTCCCCGAAGCCGCCCTCCGCCGGGTCGTAGGCCGACGCCAGGGCCTCCAGGGCGCGCTGGAGGACCTCGGCGCCCAGCGCCCCGACAGGCCCGGCGGCCGCCTGGCGATCGAGCAGGCCCTGGACCTCCAGGCCCGCCTGGCGCAGGTCCTCGCGCCGCCCGGACCAGGCCCCCGCGATGGCCGAGAGCAGGGTGCGGAATCCGGGCCTCCCGTAGCGATCCTCCGGGGGGAAGTAGGTCCCGGCGTAGAAGGGGCGCAACTCGTGGTCGAGGAAGACGCTCATCGGCCAGCCGCCGCTCCCGGTCATGGCCTGGGTGGCCGCCATGTAGACGGCGTCCACGTCCGGGCGCTCCTCGCGATCCACCTTGATGGAGACGAAGTGCAGGTTCAGGTATCGCGCGAGGTCCTCGTCCTCGAAGGACTCCCGCTCCATGACGTGGCACCAGTGGCACGTGGAGTAGCCCACCGAGAGGAAAATGGGTCGGTCTTCTCGCCGGGCCCGTTCGAAGGCCTCCTCGCCCCAGGGATACCAGTCCACCGGGTTGTGGGCGTGCTGGAGCAGGTAGGGGCTGGACTCGGCGGCCAGGCGGTTCGTGTGGGCGTGAGGGGCAATGGCGGGCTGGGCCAAGGGTGCCTCCTGCAGGTGCTGGGCCGGGGTGGACGGGACCGTGGCCACCGGGGGGCCGGAGGTGGGATCGTGAGAGCAGCACCCCCCGGGGAGGCCGGCGCAGCCCGGGGCCAGTCCCAGGCCCGCGAGCACACCCAGGACCCCCACGGTTCGGACTGCCATGCCTCTCCCTCCCGTCTCGGTGGGAGGGCCGCTTATACCACGGTGTCCACGGGGCCGCCACGTTGGCCGTGGGCGGGGCCTCCCACGGCCTCTAGGACGACCTCCACAAGGGCCTCGGTCCGGAGCGGGTATCTCAGGATCCGGCCCCTCGGGTCCTCCAGCGTCTGGGTCCCATGGGCGACCACCACCCGCGGCAGCGAGGCGAGCGCGGAGACGCCCCCGGCCGAGGCCGGCCCGACGGCGCCCACGGGCCCCACCGCCGCGGCCGGGAGGACCAGGCATCCCGCCCCGTCGGGGGGCGGTGCCTGGAGTCGCTCCAGCCCCGAGCGCACCACCCGGAGGCCCGCGGCGAGAAGGGCCTGCTCCTCTAGGATCGCCGGCTCCCCGGTGTCCGCCACGAGGACCGAGAGGGGCGAGGCGCTCCCGGGCTCCACCCATCGGGGGGCCTCGCCCACTCCGAAGTAGCCGTGGGCCTCGCGCAGGGCATCGTCGACACCCTCGAGGGCCCGATCCACGTCCCGGCGGGAGAGCCCCAGGATGGCCCATGCCAGGGAGGACACGGGTTCCAGCAGGCGGTCACCACCCCCTAGGTGTCCCCGTGCCCTGGCCAGGAGGTCGGCCGCCGTCACCAGGGCCACCTCCCGGCGGAACGGGGCGGAGGCCTCCCGCAGGGCCGGGTCCCCGGACTCGTGACGGGCGCATACCTCCTGCACCGACCGCGGGAGGTGCCACTCCCGCGCCAGGGAGGCCCCGACCTGTGTCTGGTCCAGCCCCAGGACCTCCCGCTGGACCTCCCGCGGAGGTCGCCCCCGGCGAGAGGCCTCCTCCAGGGCGTCGGCGAAGGCCTCGGGCAGGGCCACCGCCAGGGCCAGGGTCCCGAGGTCGTGGAGCAGGCCCAGGAGGAAGGCCTGCTCCGGGGCCGGTGAGCCCCCGGTCCGGGCCAGGGCCCGGGTCACGACGGCCACGGCCATGCTGTGGGACCAGAAGCCCTCCCGCGTGACGCCTCGCCAGGATGGCCCGCGGCCCGCCTCGGCCACCAGGGAGAGGGCGGCCGCCGCGCGCGTCACCGCGCCGAAGCCCAGCTTCACCACCGCCCCGCGCACGTCCGTCGCGGGCTGGCGCGTCCCGTAGAACGAGGAGTTGGCCAGGGCGATGACGCGGGCGGCCAGGACCGGGTCGCCGGAGATGACCTCCGCCAGGTCCCGCGTCCCCGGTTCGGGGTATTCCAGGAGCTCCACCAGGCGGGCGGTGACCGGCGGGAGGGGGGCCAGGCGGGCGGCCTGGCGCACCACCTGCTCCACCGTGGGGCGCCCGTGACGGAGCACCAGGGCGCGCTCGAGGGGCGCGTCCCGGGCCCCGGTCGCGGCCGGGGGGGCCGCGGAGGACGCGCCCGCGGCAGGCCCCAGGGCCCGCGCCACCTTGGCCAGGAGCCGGTCCAGGCGCATGTCGGACTTGAGGAGGTAGTCGCTGGCCCCGGCCTCCACCGCCCGCAGGACGTGGTCCCGTCGGCCCAGCGCCGTGAGCATGAGGACGGGGACCGAGGCGGTCCGCGGGTCCTCGCGCAGCCGGCGGCAGACCTCGACGCCGTCCATCTCCGGCATCATGACGTCGAGGAGGACCAGGTCCGGCGGGTCGCGCCACGCCTGCGCCAGGGCCTCGTCGCCGCGGGTCGAGAGCGTCACCCGGTAGCCGTGCCTCTCGAGGAAGATGCGGGCCGGGGTGACGCTGGCCGGCATGTCGTCCACGATGAGGACCCGGGGACCTGCCGGGACGTTCCCGTCGGCCCGCGCGAGCGGGGCGGCCTCGTCGGGCCCCGCGACCGCCGCGCGAAGCGCCTGCAGGACCAGCCCCCGGTCCAGGCCTGCGGGCAGCACCGCCCTCGCCCCGCCGGCCAGGATGCCCGAGGTATCGCGGCCCTCGTCCTCCACCAGGACCACCACGGCGGTGGAGGTGCCCGCCGCGTGGGCCAGGACGTCCAGGCCCTCGTCTCCGGGGGCGAAGAGGTCCGTGAGGGCCAGCTCATAGCCACCCCCGCGGAGGAGGCGGATCCCCTCCTCCGCCTGCGAGACGGTGTCCACCTCGTAGCCCGCCCCGTCCAGGAGGCCCGACAGGAGGAGACGCCGCGAGGGATCCGGGTGGATGATGAGCGCGCGCGCCACGCTAGGATTGTAGCCTGCGGGGCCCCACTCGCCCCGGGACGAACTGGGAGGGTCTGGCGTGGAAGCGGACCTCATCGACCACCGCTACCGCGTGGTCCGCCGCCTGGGTCAAGGCGGCATGGGCCGGGTCTACCAGGTGGTGGACGAGCTGGAGGCCGGGCGGGTCCTGGCCCTCAAGACCTTGATCCCCGGCGAGGACACCGGGCTCCACGAGACCTACCTCCGTCATGAGTTTCGCGTCCTCGCCTCCCTGGAACACCCCCACCTGGTCCGGCTCCACGACTTCGGCCGCCTGGAGGGCGAGGGCCGCTGCTACTTCACCATGGACTACGTGGAGGGGGTGGACCTCCGCGCGGCGGCGCACGGCGCGTCCTGCGAGCGGGTCGCGGCCCTGGCCCTCCAGGTCTGCGAGGCCCTGGACTTCATCCACGAGCGCGGCGTCCTGCACCAGGACCTGAAGCCCGCCAACGTCCTGGTGGCCCTCTCCGCCGCACGCCCGGCCACGGCGGCGACCCCCGGGCCGTGGGCGCGGATCGTCGATTTCGGGCTCTCCTCCGGGGTGGAGGGCCCCCACGAGGGCGCGATCCACGGGACGCCCCACTACCTGGCCCCGGAACTCATCCGTGGCGAGCCCCACGACCCCCGCACGGACCTCTACGCCCTGGGCGTCACGCTCTACGAGGTGCTCACCGGGCGCCCCCCGCTGGACGGGGACACGATCCGGGCCATCGTCCGCGCCCACCTGGAGGTGGAGCCCGCCCCGCCCTCGACCCTGCGCCCCGAGATCCCGGGGCCGCTGGAGGACCTGGTCCTGGCCCTCCTGGCCAAGGACCCGGCGCGGCGCCCCTACGGCGCCGACGAGGTGGCCCGGGAACTGCACCGGCTGCTGGGGACGGAGCCGCCCTCGCGCTCGCGCGCCTCGCGGCGGGCCTGGCGGCGGTCGGGACGGCTGGTGGGACGCGACGAGGCGCTGCAGGACCTGGCGTCCGCCCTCGAGTCCGCCGTGCACCCCGGCGGGCGCGGGCCGGCCGTGCGGGTCGTGCTCCTGGAGGGCGGACCCGGGTTGGGCAAGTCGAGGCTGCTGCGCGAGCTCAGACCCCGGGCCCAGCTCTCCGGGGCCGCCTGGTGCGAGGGTGGCGCCCGGGGGGCCCGGGCCGGGGCCTTCGGGGCGTTCCTCCCGGCGCTGCGCCTCGCCGTCTCGGCCCTCCCCGCGGCGCCCCTCGCCGGCGGCCCCTCCCAGGCGGACCTGGACGCGGGCCTGGACCTCCCCGCCCGCCTGGCCGGGGGCGAGCGCCGGCACCACCGCGTCCGGCCCGGCCCCGGGGCGGACCCGCTCGCGACCTATGGCCCCTGGCTGGGACGCCTCCTGCCCGTGGCCGGCGCGGCCGGCGGCCGGCCCACCCCGGAGGCTGGATTCAGTCAAACGTTTGACCTGACGGCGGACCCGCGTGGGTCCGCGACGCTGGTGGAGGCCCTGGCGGGTTTCCTGGCGGAGGTGGCGCGACGGTGCCCCCTGGTCCTCGTCCTGGAGGACCTCCACGCCGCGGACGCCGCCAGCTCCAGACTGGCCCTGGCCCTGGCGCGGCGCCTCGCCCTCCCCCCGGAGGCCGCCGGCCCGGGGCCCGCCCCGCGGGGGCTCCTGCTCCTCACTGTCGACCCCGACCGGCTGGACGAGGCCCTGGGCAGGGACCTGGACGCGGTCCTGGAGGGCCCGGCCACCCGGCGGGTCGTCCTGGCCCCCCTGGAGGAGGCCCAGGTGGCCGAGCTGGTCCGCTCCATGATGCCCGTGGGCGAGCGGGACGCGGCCCGGGTAGCGGCGGCGGTGGGCGGGGCCCTGGGCAACCCCCTGCTCGTGGGGGAGCTGGTGGCGGCCCTGGCCGAGGGCGGGGCCCTCGTTCCGCAGGGCGGGGAATGGACGCTGAACGCGCGGCGGCTGGACGGGCTCCCGGTCGCGGAGACGGCGGAACGGCTCCTGGAGGGACGGCTCTCGGGACTGGGGGCCGCGGCCCTTGGAGTGGCGCGAGCCCTGGCGGAGGCGGACGCGCCCCTGGACCTGGACTCGGTCGCCGCCGCCTCGGGCCTGGACCCGGAGGCCCTCCACGCCGCGGTCGTGGATCTGACCCACGCCCGGTTGCTCCGCCGGGAGGGACCTCGGACCCTGGGCCTGGCCCACGGGCTCGTCGGGAGGGTCGTACGCGCCGGGACCGCGGCCCCCGAGCGGGTGCGGATCCACCGGGCCCTGCTCGGCATCCTCGTCGCCCGGCGGGGCCGCTCCACCTGCACCCCGGAGGACCCGGACGCGGAGGCCCTGGCGCATCACGCCCTGCAGGCGAACCGCCCGCGCCGGGCCGTGCCCTACGCCACGGCGGCGGCCCGGCGCTGCCGCAGGCTCCACGCCCCGGAGCAGGCCCTGCGCTTCGCCCGTTCGGCCCTGGACCTTCTCGACCCCGCCGACCACGAGGGGCGCGCCGCCCTGGAGGAGGTCTGCGTGGGGGCAGAGGTGGCCCTCGGTCGCCCGCCCCAGGCGGAGGCCGCCGCCCTCCGGATGGAGTCCCATGCCCTGGCCCGGGAGGGCCCCCCGGGCGGGACCGCGGTGGCGCGCGCGCGGCTCCAGCTCGGCCGGGTGCGCCACGCGAGGGGCGACCTGAAGGCAGCCCTGGCCTTCTACCGGGAGGCCGCCCTCCTGCTGGAGGCCGGCCGGGATCCGTTCCTCCTCGGGCGCGCCCTCTGGCTGGCCGGGGCGGTGGAGCAGGAGCTAGGCCACCCCGCGGAGGCCATCCCGGAACTGGGGCGCGCCCTCGGCCTCCTGGAGGGACCCGAGGCCCGCGCGGCCCGCGGCGGCTGCCTCAACTCCCTGGCCATCGCCCTCATGGCGACGGGCGAGATCGATCCAGCCCTGGACCGCTTCCAGGTGGCCCTGGGCCTGGCGGAGGAGGGTGGGGACCGGCGACTCTCGGCCGGCATCCTGGGAAACATGGGGGCCCTCTGGTTCTTCCGCGGCGAGTTCGCACGCGCCCTGGACGCCTTCCGGCGGGCCCTCGAGGTCATGGAGGCCCTGGGGGACCGGGAGGGCGCCGCCCACGTCCTGGAAGGCGCGGGGCTCGCCTGCAGGAAGCTGGGCGATGGACCCGGGATGCTGGACGCCCTGGAGCGTTCCCTGGCCCTGCGTCTGGCCCAGGGGGACCCGGCGGGCGAGGCGCGGACGCGCCTCCACCTGGGCCAGGCCCGGCTCCTGGCCGGCGACCCGGCGCGCGCCGCGGACCACCTGGCCAGGGCCGAGGCGCTGGCGCGGGAGACCGGCCGCGGGCGACTCCACGCCGAGGTCCTCCTGGCCCTGGGCGGCCTCCACGAGCAACGGGGGGCCTACGCCGAGGCCCTGGAGGCGAACGCGGAGGTCCTCCGCCTGGGCGGCGACGCCGCCCACCCAGCCCCGGCGGGCATGGCGCACCTGAATCGCGCCCAGCTCCTGCTCGTCCTGGGCCGGGTGGAGGAGGCGGCCGCGGAGCTGGAGACCTCGGCCCGCCACGCGGCCTCCTCGGGCTACCGCGTGCTGCAGGTCCTGGTCCAGGTCTGCGAGGGTCGCGTGGAACAGGCCCGGGGCCGCCCGACGCGAGCCCTCGAGCGGCTCGAGTCGGCCCGGGAGGCCGCCCGGGGCCTGGGCGCCGCCGACGTCCTGGCCGAGGCGGAGCTGGCCCTTGCCCAGGCCTTGCTCGCCACGGGGCCCTCGCCGGCCTTCGCCCGCGCCGTGGACCGGCTCGAGCGCCTCGATGGCCCCCTGGGCTGGGACCTCCGCGTGGAGACCGCGCGGCTGCGCGCCGAGGCCCTCCGCGCCCGGGGCCAGGGCGACCGGGCCCTCCAGCTCCTCCGCTCGGTCCAGGGCCGCGCCCGGCCGGGCCAGGCCCACCCCGAGGTCTGCTGGAGGCTCTATTGGACCCTGGGGCTGGTCCAGGCGGACCTCGGCCGCCCCGCCGAGGCCGCGTGGGCCCACGGTGAGGCCCTCCGGCTGGTGGAGGACCTGGCCCGAGGTCTCCCGGAGGCCCTCCGGGCCTCCTATCTCGAGACCCAGGACCGCCGGGGCCTGCGCGACGCGACCGCGCGGGCGGCGCTCCACGTTGTCGAACCCGTGCGCCGCGTGGGCCCCGGCGATACCATGCCTCCCAATGCGCTGTCCCTGCGGTGAGGAACTGGCCATCGCGGCCGGCGGCTCGGCCGCCTGTCCTCGCTGCGGCCGCTGCTTCGCGGGCGTGGCGGCGGCGGCGGACGAGACGACGCCCCTCTCCGCGGCGGCGGCTCCACCGGCGGAGGCGCGCCCTGCGCGCCTGGGCGGCTACCGGGTCCTGGAGCGCGTGGGCGCCGGCGCCATGGGGACGGTCTACCGCGGGCAGGACGAGGGCCTGGACCGCCCCGTCGCCCTCAAGGTCCTCGACTCGCAGCGGACGCGGGACGCGAGCTTCCTCGACCGCTTCCGGCGCGAGGCCCGGGCCATGGCCCGGGTCAGCCACCCGAACCTGGCCCACGTCTACGCCATCGGCGAGGAGGACGGCCGGCATTACTTCGCCATGGAGTTCCTGGGCGGGGGCAGCCTGACGGACCTGGTCCGGCGGGGGGATCCCCTGGAGCCCGCGGAGGCGGCGGCCCTCGCGCTCCAGGCGGCCCGGGGTCTGGATGCGGCGCTCCGGGACGGGGGCGTGGTCCACCGGGACGTGAAGCCCTCGAACCTGCTCCTCTCCCATGACGGGACCCTGAAGGTGACCGACTTCGGCCTGGCCAAGGTGACGGCCCCCTCGGGCGACGCCTCCCTCACGGCGGAAGGGACGGTGCTGGGGACGCCCTACTACATGGCCCCGGAGCAGGCCCGGGGCGAGGCGGCCGACCACCGGAGCGACATCTACGCCCTGGGCTGCACCCTCTACCACCTGCTGGTCGGAGACCCCCCCTACCCGGCCCCCACGCCCATGGCGGCGATGATGCGCCACGCCACCGACCCGGTCCCGCGCGCGGCCGAGCGGCGGCCGGACCTCCCCCCGGCCTTCGACCGCGTCCTGGGCCGGATGCTGGCGAAGGACCCGGCGCTGCGCCACCCGGACTACGCGGCCCTCATCGCGGACCTGGAGGGCCTCGCGCGGTTGCGCACCGTGGAGGTGCCCCTGGACTGCCAGCCCCTGGCGCCCTGGGTCCACCGCCCGAGCTACCGGCTCATGGCCCCGGTGACCTTGCTCAAGCCCGCGGGCCTCGCTCGCCGCGTGGCGGCGTCCCTCATCGACTCGCTGGTCCTCCTCCCCCTCTCGCTCCTGGACCAGGTGATCTCCGCGGCCCTCCGGCCGCCGCCCTACCTCGCCTGGACCACCACCGGCCTCGCGGACGTGGTCGTCTTCGTCGCCTACTACGTGGGCCTGCACCTGCGCTACGGTCGGACCCTGGGGAAGATGGCCCTGGGGATCCAGGTCTTTTCCCGCGACGGGGGCTACGCCGGGCCCCGCGCCGTCCTGGTCCGGTTCCTCCCCTCCTATGCCCTCTACTATGTCCCGGCCTTCGCTATCCTGCCTGGCAGCTTCGCGGGCGAGGACTGGGGCCCCACCGAGGTGGCCGCCGTGGCGCTGACCCTGGGGGCGTTCGTGGTCACGGCCGCGACCACGGCCTCCATCGCCCTCCAGGCCGACTGCCGCGGGCTGCACGACCGGGTGGCCGGCACCCGGGTGGTGCACCGCCAGATCCGCCGCGAGGTCGCCCTGGAGGTCCTCGGGGGCCGCGAGGGCCCGGACCCGGTCCTGGCGGCCGTCCTGGCCCTCGTCCCCGGCGGGGGGCACTTCTACCTGGGCCGGTGGGCGCGGGCCGCGGCCCTGCTGGTGTTCCTCCTGGCGGTGATGCCCGTCGGCTTCGCGATCCTCGCCGTGAACGACGCCCCCAGGCCCTCCCAGTGGGCCTTCGTGGCACTCTACCTCGCCACCTGGGCCGTGGGGATCATCGACGCCTGGCGCCTGGCCCGCGCCGCCCGGCCGCGCTGACCATGGCCCGGCGGGACCTGGACGAGCTCTGCAGGCGTCACGCGGCCCTCCTGCGAGAGGACCGCCGCGTTGAGGCGGTGTCCCTGGCCCTGGAACTGGCCCCCGCCCTGGCCTCCGCGGGCCGGACCACGCGGGCCCAGGGCCTGCTCCTGGGCACCCTGGACGCTGCGGGGGAGGAGCCCGCCCTGCGGGTCTCCCTGGGGATGCTCTACCTGCACCGCGGCGAGGCGACGCGGGCGGCCCAGGAGCTGGACCTGGCCGTCCTGCTCTACAAGGGCCGCGGCGACGGCCGCGGGCTGGGCCGCTGCCTGGAGGGGCGCGCACGCTGCCACGCGGTCGGCGGGGACCCGGGACACGCAGCGCTGGACCTGGAGGAGGCTGCACGACACCTGGGGGAATGTGGGCTGGTGTCCGACGCCGCCCGCTGCCGCCAGGAGGCGGCGGCCCTGCGCCTGGGGCGTGGGGAGACCCGGGCCGCGGCGGGGCTTCTGGCCGAGGCCATGCGGGGGGCCCGCGCGGCGGGGGATCGGGCCCTGGTGGCCCGGGTCCACCACCAGCTCGGCAACCTGGCCTTCCTCGGCTCGCGCCTGGATGAGGCGGCGAGGCAGTACGGCCTGGCCAGGCGCCTGGCGAGGCGGCTCGAGGAGCCCGCCCTGCGCGCGGCCCTGGTCTTCCAGCTCGCCAACGTGGCCTTCCTGCGGGGCCAGGCCCGGCGCGCCGAGCGCCTGGGCCGGGCCGCCCTCGCCGCGTCCCGGCGCCTGGGGGACCCGGCGGGTCGCGCCAGGTCCCTCCACCTCCTGGGCGTCCTGGCCCAGGCCCGCGGCCGCACCGAGGAGGCCCGCGAGCACCTGGTGGAGAGCCTGGCCGCCAAGGAGGGCCTGGGCGACAGGGCCGGGGCCATGGCGACCCGATGCCAGCTCGGCCACCTGGAGCTCCAGGAGGGACGGCTGTCGGAGGCTCGGGCCCGCCTTGAGCCGGCCACGGGGGATCCGAGCGGCGTACCGGCCAGCCACCGGGCCCAGGCCGCGCTCCTCTTGGCCCACGTGGCCTGGGAGTCCGGCAGCCCCGCCGAGGCGCGAGCCCACCTGGAACGCGCCAGGGCCCTCTTCCAGGCGGCGGAGGACCCGGTCGGCAGCGCCGACGCGATGCACCTGGAGGCCTGCATGGAGGCGGAGGCCGACCGTCCCGAGGCGGCCTTCGCCCTGGTGGCCTCCTGCCGCGAACTGTACCGCGAGGCGCAGGACCGCCGGGGGCTGGCGGGGGTGATGGTCCTCGATGGTGTCCTGGCCCGGCGCCGTGGAGACCTGGCGGGATCCTCCCGGCTCCTTGCGGCGGCGGCCCGGAGGCTGCGTGCCCTGGAGGACTGCCCGCGGCTGGCGCTGGCCTGCGTGGCGGCGGCGGCCACCCATCGCCGCAGGGGACGCTGGCGCGCGGCGGCCCTGCGGCTGGAGGCCGCCCGTGGCGCCCTGGCCGGGACCCGCGCCCGGCTCCCGGCGGCGCGGGTGGACCTGGAGGCCGCGCGTCTGGCGCACGCCCAGGGGCGCCTGGAGGAGGCCGTCCGGAACGCGGACCGCGCGGCCAGGTCCTACAGAGAGGCCGGCGCCGCGGGCGGCGAGGCCCTGGCCCTGGGAGAGGCGGCCTGGGCGCGTCTCCGCTCGGGCGCCGACCCCGACGGGGCGCGCTCGGCCCTCCTGGAGGCGGCGGGGCGGCTCGAGGACGCCGGTCTCCGCCGGGACGCCCGCCGCGCGCGAGAGAGGGTCGCTGGCGATGGGCGCGGGCCGCCCGCGGGGCTGCCGAGCGAGTAGCGGCCTGCCAGCGGCAGGCCGAGCTTCGCGAGGCCCGGGGGGGAGGGGCTCGGATGGCTCGGGGG
>JACQVX010000001.1 GCA_016209495.1 Planctomycetota bacterium | reverse complement strand
GGGCTGAAGTGGTCGCGCAGGGCCTCCAGGGCCCTGTCGAGCCCCTCCGGGTCCTCGGCGCGGACCTCCAGCTCGAAGCGCTGGTGGAGGAAGCGGCTGCGCTCGATGAGCCGACCTCCGTTCGCCCCCTGGACGGCGCGCACGGACTCGAACTCCACCTCCATGAGCGAGGCCCTGAGGAGGAAGTCCTTCCCGCCAAGCCCCGAGAGCTCTAGCTGGTCGCCCCGTGGTTGGGACAGGGCCCCCCGCCCCGGAGACGGCGCCACGAGGCCCGGCAGGGCGACGGAATCGAGCATCCCTTCGAAGCCGCCGAGCGGCTCGTCCACGACGGAGGGCAGCAACGGAGGCGAACGGAACGCGGGCGCGAAGGTGCCCGCGAGCGAAGCCGCTATGGCCATGATCCCCTCTCCTGGTATGTGTGACCCCTCGACATCATCATCGGCCGCGGGAGGGGGGGATCTTTGGCTCCTGCTGGGCCTCGGTGTCTCACGCAGGCATCACGTCACGACTCCCTACTCGCCCTCCGCCAGGACGCCGTGGGCGCGCGCGAGCCAGTAGGCCAGGAGGAACCAGGCCCCGTCCTCCTCCGTCCGTCCCCCATCGCCTCCGGCCAGGCGCCGGGGGTTGGAACTCCAGGTCCCCAGGGGCCGCTCGTCGGGCGGGAGGACGGGGTCCGCCAGGGGTCCGGCGAGAGGGTCCGGCACTGGCCGTCGGGTCAGGTCCGCACGCCAGGCGTTGTCCACCGCGTGGTCCCGGAGGTCCTGCGGGAAACGCTCGAGGGCGCGGGCCGCCTGGGCCCGGTCCGCGTCCAGGCGGGTCAGGGCCGCGTAGACGACATTGCAGAGGGGATTCCGATCCTCCCGCAAGACCGGCCAGGCGGCCGAGAGTCCATCCCGGGCCAGGGCCGCCAGCGCGCCGTCCGGCTCGTAGGGAAGGAGGGCCGCCAGGGCCAGGAAGGCCGCGGCCTCAGCGGCGTGGTCCCGCGGGGGAGCGCCCTCGGGGTAGAGTCCCCGCACCCGCATCGCGTGGTCGCCCTCGGTGAGGCGCCGCCCCAGGGCCTCCAGGTAGCGCCCCTCCCCCGTGAGGCCGAAGGCCACGCGCAGCAGGCAAAGGTCGGTCAGGGCCCGAAATCCATCCACGGTCCTCTCGGGCGACGTGAGCAGAGGCTCCGCGGCGCGGCTCGCTGCCGCCGCCACCGCACCTGGCGCGGGCTGCTCCCCGTCGCCGGAGGGGCGCCGGACGTAGAGCGTGAAGGAGAGCAGGAGGCCGGCGAGGTCCTCCCGGCCCGCCTCGCCACGCCAGAGCCAGCCCTCCCCGACGCCGGCCCGCCAGTTCCCCGAACCGTCGCGTTCGGCCTCCTCCGCCCGGGCGCGGGTCCTGGCCACGAGCCCCGTCGTCCCGGCCACGGCCTCGAGCGCCAGCAGGGCCCCCACCGCCTCCCGGGCATTTCCGAGGGCCTCGGGGTCCAGCGTCACCGCATGGCGAAGGGCCTCGGCCGAGGCGAACCACGCGGTCCGCTCCAGGTCCGTCTCCCCGGGGACCGCCCGTGCCGAACCCAGGTCTTCCGGGGGGTCCAGGCGGGCGCGGGAGACCAATCCACCCCGCCGGTGCCGCTCCTGCAGGACTCGCAGCACGGCGGCCGCCTTGTCCTCCAGCCGCTGCATCACGAATCGGATCCGGGCCAGCCCCCCGGCCGTCGCCACCCAGCAGCCATCAGCCTCTGGCCAGACCGCGCTCACCTCGTCGCCGGGGAGCCAGCGGCGGGAGGCGAAGTGGCGGCGGGACGCGCCTCCCGGCTCTAGCAGGGTCAGCCCCCGCGCGCCCCCCACCCAGAGACGCCCGTCGGGGCCGGTGCCCAGGCATCGGACCGACGGGTCCGCCAGCCCCTCCACGGCCACGAAGTCGGCCCCCGGGCGCGACCGGCGCCGCAGGGTCCCGTCCACCGCGACCCACAAGGTCCCGCCGGCGTCGACCACACCGCCGGTCACCACCCCCTCGAGGACGTGGGAGGGCGTGCCCTCGACGTCCGCCACCAGCCCGTCCTCGGACCCGGCCCACACCAGGCCGTCGGTATCCACCAGAACCGTGCGGACGAACTCGCTGGCCCAGACCCTGCGCCAGACATGGGCCTCGCGCACGGCCAGGCCCTCGGAGGTGGCGGCCCAGAGACGCCCCTGGCGGGCCACCACCACCTCTCCCCGCCCGGGGCAGAGCCCCTCGAAGACCCCGAAGCCCTCCCAGCGCCCGCCCCGGTAGCGGGAGAACCCGGCCTGTGTCCCGACCCAGACCTCCCCATCGGGGGTGACGCTGAGGCCCCCGCAGCGCTCGGCCCCCAGGGTCCCCGCGGAGGGGTCGAGCCGTTCCCACCGGCCGTCCGCGAGGAGACGCGCCACGCCATGATCTCCAGCGGCCCACGGCCGGCCCTCGGCGTCCACGGCCACGGAGGAGGGGACCCCCACCGGCGGGGCCGGCGGCCACTCCCGGAGGGCTTGCGGATAGGGTCCCAGGTCGAGGGCCCTCGGGGCGTCCTGGGTGGCGATGGCGAGCGCCAGGGGCACCGCCGCGAGGGCGGAGGCGAAGGCGGGAGTGCGCGCGGCGGACACCGCCTGGCCCGTCAGCGGCGGACGGCCTTCTCCAGGTAGACCACGTTGCCGCGCCCGCGGTACTCCAGGCGGTCCACGCAGCGCTTCATGAGCAGGATGCCCAGACCGCCCTTCTGTCCCTGGCGGACGATGCGGTCCTTGGCCTCGTCCAGGAACTGAGTCCCCTCGCGCTGGGCCAGGTGGGCCTGGTAGTCGAAGCCCTCCCCCTCGTCCTGGACGATGAGCGTGACCTTCTCCCGGGCCACGACGAACTGCACGTCCACGGTGCGGGAGGGGTCGTTGCGGTTTCCGTGGATGGTGGCGTTGTCCACCGCCTCCTTGAGGGCCGCGAACAGGGCGACCCGATCATCCTCGCGTATGTCGATCTGGTCGATGAGACAACGGGCGAGGTCGTTGGCCTTCTCCACGTTCCGGTCCGTCGTCCGGAACTGGAAATGGACCTGCTGGACCAGGACCTTCCGGTCCCTGGGGACGCGGCGAAGCTCCGCCTCGGACAGCCGGAAGAGGGCCATGAGTTCGAAGGGCTCCACCAGGTAGTCGTTCTCCCAGACCTTGAAGTCCTTGACCTGGTTGATCTCCTGGTCACCGCCGTAGAGGTTGATGATGGAAACCAGGCTTGCGCCCTTCTTGACCTTCACCGCGTAGAGGAAGTCCTCCGCCCCCTTGAGCCGGTGGTCCAGGACCACCAGGTCGGGCCGGACGCGCTCGAAGCAGCCGATGGCCTCCTCGCAGCTGTTGACGATGGTGAACCGCCCCGACGGGCAGTGCAGGCGCCGCTGGACGATCTCCACGAACTCGTCGGAGCGCGGGACGGCTACCAGGACCGAGGACTCGGGCGGGATGGGGTCGGTGCGGGCGTCGTTGAGGACGGGGACCTGGATCCGCCGTTTCCTGCCACCCCCGTCGGCGGGCGCCTCCTTGGCGCTCTCCGCGGCGGCCGCCTGGCGCTCGACGCGGGTCCGGAAGAACTCGATGGCCGATTGCTGCCGGTCCAGGACCGGTACCAGGTTGGCGACCCCCAGGAGCTTCAGGGTGAGCCCGACCTGCCGCTTGACCCCCACCAGGACCAGCTCTCCGCCCTTCTGGCGGCAGAGCTCGTAGCTGCGCATGATCTCGCCGATGCCGGAGGAGTTGATGTACTCCACCCCGGTGAAGTCCAGCATCAGGTCCCCGGCCGTGGAGCTGATGGCCTTGCGCAGGGCCTCGTCGAAGACGGCATAGTTCTGCGCGTCGATGAAGCCCGTGAGCGCCACCACCCCGGCGGCCTCGCCATTGCCCAGATCGAGCCGACCGGTGCGCGCCTTCAGCTCCGGCACGAGGCACCTCCCCCCGAGGCCCGCAGCCTCCCGAGGCGGAGCTGGCCGCAGGCCGCCTCCACGTCTCCCCCCCTCTTCCGCCGGTGTCGAACCACGACGCCCGCGCGCCGGAGCACGTCCATGAAGGCCTCCACCTCGCCCGGCGCTGGCGGCTCCAGCCCGATCTCCGCCACCGGATTGAGCGGGATCACGTTGACGTTGCAGGATAGCCCCTCGAGGAGTTCGGCCAGCTGGTGGGCCAGCCGCGGGTCGTCGTTGACGCCGCGGATGAGGGTGTATTCGAAGGTCACGTCCCGGCCCGTCGCCTCCCGGTAGCGCCGCGCGGCGGCCACCAGGTCGGCCACGGAGACCCTGGACGCCGTGGGGATGATCCGGCGGCGCAGTTCGTCGTCCGCCGCATGCAGCGAGATGGCCAGCCGGATCGGAATCCCCTCCCCGGCCAGCCGGTCGATGGACGAGGGGCTCACCCCCACCGTGGAGAGGGTCAGTCGCCTCGCCCCCAGGGCGCCCCCCCAGGGGGCGTTCAGGACCCGGAGGGCCTTGACGACCTCGCGATAGTTGGCCAGGGGCTCGCCCATGCCCATGAGGACCACGTGCGTGATGGCCTCCTCGGCCGGGAGCAGGCGGGTCGCGTGGAGGAACTGCTCCACCACCTCTCCCGCCTCGAGGTCGCGGCGGATCCCCGCCAGACCGCTGGCGCAGAAGACGCAGCCCATGGCGCATCCCACCTGGGTCGAGACGCAGACCGTGCGCCGGCGACCCTCCGGGATGAGCACGCACTCCACCGCCTCGCCGTCGGCCAGCTCCACCACCAGGGCCACGGACCCGTCCTCGGACCGCCTCTGTTCCGCCACGCGGCTCGAGTGGACGGGGCAGGCCTCCTCGAGCCGGGACCGGAGGGTGTTCGGCAGGTCTGTCATGGACGTACAGGTCCCGGCGCGGCGGCGGAAGACCCATCCCTGGACCTGACGGGCGCGATAGGGGGCCTCGCCCAGTTCCACGAAGAGGGACTCGAGCTCGGCCTGCGAGAAGCCGGCGACGGATCGGGCTACGGTCATGGAAGGCTCAGCCATGTACAGAATTCACCACGGGCGTGGCCCTGGGCGGCGGAATTATAGGGATCGTAGGGGGTTGTGTCAACGCCGGAGCGATCCGGACGAATCTCCTTGACTCTCTATATGTTGGGGTTATATTTCGCTGGAGCCGCAATATATTGTGTTATGCCGGACCCAGGTCGGTTCTAACCCAAGTGGATATTCGAGGTTGTCATTAATCCGCCGGACTGGGAGCCCATCGCGAGGATGATCGCCCGCGAGATGGATCTGCGTGGTCTGGTCCCCCTGGACTCATTGCGTTTCGAGGTGGACGAGGAGGATGTCGTCCAGGCCGTCGAGGGCCCCCTGCGCCGCGCCCTGCTTCCCATCCAGGACGGGCTCGGGCGGCTGGAGCGTCGCCTGAATCGGATCGAGTCGTGTCTGGAATCCGGGGCCTACATGGCCGCGGCCCCCGGCGCGGTCTCCCCTCGACGCGCCGGCCTTGCGTCCCAGGGTGCCATCTCCTCGGGTGTCCCTCGACGGTCGGACATCTTCCTGCGGATCGTGGACGAAAACCTGACCCTGCGAGGTCGGTCCCTCGCCGACTCCGGGGTCGAAGTCCCGAGCGTGGCGAGGGACATTGAAGTTTCCTAGGTAGCTCACCGCGACTCGCGGTGAGGGTTTCGTGTGCATGGAGGGATTGGAATGGAAACGAGGAAGGCAGTGACCGTGAAGGACAAGGCAGCGACCGTGCGGCCGGACATCGTGGCGCCGGCAGCAGGCGGCAACGGGAACGGGGCGACCCAGGAGGAGGAGATCCTCTACCTGGGCATCGACCTCGGTACCTCCCGGTCGTCCGTCGCGGCCTCCAACGGCATCCGGGAGACGGTGGCGAGCGTGGTGGGGTATCCCAAGGACGAGGTGGCGCAGAAGATGCTCGGGCGCTCCGTGGTCTTCGGGGACGAGGCCCTGAGGAGGCGCCTCTCGCTCCACCTCTATCGCCCCCTCGAGAACGGGGTCATCAAGTTCTCCGACGACCCGGAGTCACAGCCCGAGGAATCGGCCCGCCACCTTCGCGCGGCCGGGGACCTCATCCGCTACATCATCAGCCTGGCGAAGCCGAAGTCCGGGCAGCTCGTCTTCGGGGTCATCGGGGCCCCCTCGCAGGCCTCCCAGCACAACAAGCGGGCGATCCTGAACGCCGCCCGCGAGGTGCTCGACAGCGTCCTGATCACCAGCGAGCCCTTCTCGGTGGCCTATGGCCTGGATGAACTCGACGACGCCCTGGTCATCGACATCGGCGCAGGCACCGTGGACCTCTGCCGCATGCACGGCTCCTTCCCCACCGCCGAGGACCAGGTGACCCTCACCACCGCAGGCGACTACGTGGACAAGGTCTTCGAGCAGCTCCTGCGCAAGCGGTACGAGAATGCCCAGTTCAACCGCAACATGGTGAAGCGCATCAAGGAGAAGTACGGATTCGTCACGGGGACCAACGAGCGCATCCAGGTGGACTTCCCCGTGGACGGCCGCCCCACGTCCCACGATATCACCGAGGACCTGCGCACCGCCTGCGCCAGCATCGTGGACCCCATCGTCAAGTCCATCCACAAGCTCATCGCCTCCTTCGACCCGGAGTTCCAGGAGCGGTTGCGTCACAACGTGGTGATCTCCGGGGGCGGGAGCCAGATCATCGGCCTGGGGAAGGTCATCGAGGAGCGTCTCGCCGACATGGGCGGCGGGAGGGTGACCGTGGTCGAGGAGCCGGTATACGCCGGGGCCAACGGGTCCCTCAAGCTCGCCTACGACATGCCCAAGAAGTACTGGGAGGTCGTGAAGTAACGTCGTCTTCGCCGAGCGAGGGCCCCCCTACCACCTTCTCCGTGCAGGACGACCGGGGGCCCTCGCTCGGTCGTCCACGCCGTTCGGCCGTTCCCCTTCCTTTCCGGGCCTGCCGGGCCGGAGGTTTCTCATGCTGACCACGTTTCTCGCCATCGCGCTCCTGCTGGTGGCCGCGGGTTTCGCCCTCTTCCTCACGGTGGAGCTGGTCCCGCGCCGCGCCCTCGCCGCGCGAGAGGGGCCGGCGCCCTTGCGGCGCGGGCCTTCGCTGCACGACGCCTCGCCCCCGGGGGACACCCCGCCCTGGGTGCGGTCCGCCCCGGCCCCCACGGCCCGCCCCGCGTCCGAGCGCCTGGTGAAGGTCGCTGTCCGGCCTGCCGCCAGGACGGTCGTCGAGGCGGCGAGCGCACCGATCTCGGCCCAGGCCGAGGCCGCCCCCGGGGCGGCGTTCGCGGCCGCGCGGCCGGAGACGTTCGCGACCGCCCCCACCGCCTCGCCCATCGCCCCCATCGACGAGATGACAGCCACGTCCGGGGAGCCGGCCTACGAGAGCGGGACGGCGGTGGCCCTGCTCGAACCCCCGGAGCGGGAGTCGGTCCCCGAGGCCCGGGAGGACGTGGCGCTCGAGGAGGAGTGCGTGGATCGCTATGACGCACTCCACCTCCTCATGGCCGAGGCCGCGGTTCGTCCGCCCTTGCCGGACGGTCTCGTGTCCATCCCCGAGGAGGAGGCGGAGGGGTTGTGCCCCGCCTTCGGTCTGGAAGACTTCCTCGCCGCCTGCGCGGCGCCGGCCGAGGACATGAGGTCTGGCTCGGAGTGCGCCGAGACGCCCGGCCCCGAGACCGCGGCCGCTGTCGCCACCACCGTGGAGATCCCGGAGCTGGTAACCATGGCGGATGCTGCGATGGAGGGCGAGGCCGCGGAGGGGCTGCCCGAATTCCCGCCGAGCGACCCACGACTACCCTTCGAGGCATCGCTTGCCGAAGCGGTGGAGGCCGTGAGCGCGGCGGTGCCTGCCGAAGGGGCGGCCATCGAGGCAGGGGACGCGAGCGAGGCCGCATGCGTGGATGTGGCCACGGTCGAGGACGCGGCGGCAAGCGAGGACGTGGCCGTGGACGCGAGCGTGGCCGCGCACGGGGCCGGAGAAGTGGGGGTGGACGCAGCGATCCCCTGCTTCCCGCCCGCAACCCTGCACACGGCCACGGCCACGGACACGCCCACGGCCACGACCACGGCCACGACCACGGACACGCACACGGACACGCCCACGGACACGGACACGCCCACGGCCACGACCACGGACACGCCCACGCCCACCGACACAGACTCGCCCACGACCACGCCCACGGACACGCCCGCAGCCTTGCCCGAGGTCGTCCCCCCCCCGGCCCTCCTGACCCGGGAGCCGATCCGGCCGGTGACCCTGGTCGGACTGGGCCTGGGCCCCACCTCTTCGGCCGTGGCGGACTCCTCGGGGTTGCGTCACCGGGAGACGAGCGCGGTGGGCTATCCGCACGGCCCGGCCATCGCCCAGATGATCGGCCTGGACCGCGTCGTGGGCACTGCCTCGCTGGGGCGCGGCCACCTCCTGGACCTGCGCTTCCCCCTCCAGGACCCGGGGGTCGACTGGTGGGAGAACGAGGACGAGGCCGCGGCCCGCCGGAAATCCATCCAGGACCTCGTCCACCACATGCTCGGCCAGGTCGAGGCCGAAGAGGGCTGCGCCCTGCACGCCGTGGTGGCCCTCTCCGCCACGATCCACCGCCTCTTCCGGCGGAGCATCGAGTCGGCGGTGCGCGAGCGCTGCGCGGCGGCCATCTTCGTCCCCGAGCCCTACGCCATCGCCCAAGCCGAGGGGGTGGTGGATTGCGCGCTCATCGTCTCCGTCGACGATCAGGGCACGCACCTTTGCGCCATCCATGGGACCCTCCCGCGCAGGGAGCACCAGGCCCTGGTCCGCTACGGCGATTCCCACGTGGAGGCGCAACTGTCGCGGGCCCTGGCGGCCCGCGTGGGTCCTGCCGCCGTGGGGTCCGGGACGGCCCGTGCGCTCCTGGAGCACCGCATGACCCTGGACGAGGAGGGCGGCCCGATCATCCACCGTTTCACGGGCGAGGCCGGCCCCACGACCCTGGACGTGGCCTCCGAGGTGGACGCGGCCGTGGGCACGCTGGTGGTCCCCCTGGCGCGCGGTATCGCCCGGATGGTGTCGGGCTTCGACCCGGAGTTCCAGGAGACCCTCCGGGGCCGTATCCTCCTCACGGGCACCGGGGCGCGCTACCCCGGTCTGGGCGCGGCCCTGGAAGGGGCCCTCGCCTCGCTCGGACGCCCCCGGGTTCGCGCCGTTGCCGACTCCTCCTTCGCCGCGGCCCTGGGCGCCCTCGCCCTGGCCAGCGAGTTCCCCGCCGAACGCTGGCAGAGGGCCTGATCCCGCGCAGGTCCCAGGTCCTCCCCCCACCCGGTGAGGAGCCCACTGCCGGGTCTCGCCACATCAGGGCCCCAACCCCTTCTCTGCCACCAGGCACCCGATTCGCGCCATCCTCCCCTCGGGGCGGGGAAGAGGTGCGCGGAGTGTCCGGACTGCCTCTGACCCTCTCCACGACCTTCCTCCTGGGACTCGTCCTCCACGCACCCCTCGCCGCGGAGGTCCGCCTCACGGCGGAGGAGGAGTTCCGCCGCTTCGCCCGCGAACGCCTGGACGGCCTCGCCGACACCCCCGACAGGCTGGCCGACGCGCCCCTCCGGGTCCTCCAGGGGATCCTGAAGGCGGAGGTGCAGCGCCTCCGGGACGGTACCCGGGAACGATTCGCCCGCGCCGTCCGCGAGTCCCATCAGCGTCTGCGCGAGACGGACGACCGCGCGCTCATGGCCCTGCTGGTCGAGGACCTGCAGTTGGCGGGGCGCATCGCGGCCGAGGAGATCGAGAACACCGCCCGCCGCCTCCTCGCCGTGCTTCGCTCCATGGACGAGCGGCTCGCCCAGGACGTGCTGGAGGAGATGGCCCGCGCCACGCTCATCAAGGAGCTGGACAGGCTACGGGACGCCAAGCTCAAGCTGGTGGAGGCCAACGCGGCGCTGAACGGGGGCGGGACCCTCTTCGCGGCCTCCCACCGGGACGAGGGGTTCGCGCTCGACGCGCGCCCCTCCCACTGGTACTTCCCCTCGGTGACGGTCAAGTACCACGAGGAGTTCGCGCGGGCCCTCCTGGAGCGCGAGCTGGCCCACCGCTTCGGGACCTTGACCCTCACGACGGCGAAGCTGGAGGGGCTCTACGACGCGCGGTTGGGCCTCCTCCGCCACCGCGACGCCTTCGGCCGCCACCATGAGGGGCTGGGGGCCAGCTTCACCTTCAAGACCCGCTTCACCGCCACCAACGCCAGGGGCAACACCCCGGACCTGAAGATCGGCGACGAGAGCTTCTCCATCGCCGCGCGGGTGAACGCCACCCTCTGGGACCTGGCCACCCATGCGGAACTGCGGTCCACGACCCTCGTCACCCCCTACGGCGTGACCTCCCACAACGAGGTCACGGCGGGGGCCGGGGCGCGGTCGGAGCTGCGGATCCCCATCGAGCTGAACCTCTTCCTGGTGAAGGTGCGCATCACCCCCTACGCCAGCGCCCACGCGGGGACCAGTGTCGAGGCCCACGCGAACATCGAGGTGGAGTGGGACGGGCGCCTCCTGGTGGACGTGGGGGCCGCGGCCTCCTTCGGCACCGGGGCGGGCGTGGGCTTCGTCCTGGAGCTGGAGCTCTCGGACATGGTCCGGCGGGTCATCCGCCAGGTCCAGGAGTGGATCACCGAGCAGCTCAGGCCCCTGGGGGAGCGCCTGGCCGGTCGCATCGAGAAGGGCCCCGTGCGCGAGGGTCCTCGCCTCGCCCTCCCCGCCGAGGAGCTGGAGCGCCACCGGGCGGAGGGCCTGGCCGGGGAGGTCTTCCCCCCCGGGGGCCTGGACCGCGCCCAGGTGGCGGCCCGCTACGCCCCGGTCCTCTATCAGGACGTGGGGTCCCGCGAGCTGGCCGACTACCTGCACCGAGTGGACTACGACGGAGACCGGGACGGGGAGAACAACTGGGAGAACCTGGACGCCCCCACCGCCGATCACCGGGCGAACGTCTACTGGTCAATCCGCGAGACGCGGAGCCACTACTTCATCACCTACGTCTTCTATCACCCGCGGCGCCTCTCCTGGGGGCTTCCCTTCTTCCACAGGCTCTTCGAGCACGAGCACTCCATGAAGGGCGCCCTGGTGGTGGCCCGGAAGGGGGCCGCCCGGGGCCGGGAGGTGGTCCTGGTGGAGACCTACACCGGCGACGGTCTGCTCCAGTACCGCCCCGAGCTGGGGGACGAGGTCCGGCCCGGCCACGAGTCCTTCGAGGGCCGCATCCGGTTCGTGGACGAGGCGGACCACCCCTTCCTGGACCTGGACCGCACCCACCCCCAGCTCTGGATCGACAGCCACGCCCACGGGGTATACGGCTACAACGGCCGCGACGATCGGGACGGCTTCAAGGGTGGCCGGGGCGTGGTCTACTACCCCACGGGCCAGGCCGAGGCCCCCGAGGACCCCAGCGACCGGATGGTGGGCTACGCCCTCCTCCCCATGAAGGAGGAACTCTACGACCGTCGCGAGGAGGGGCGCCTCATGGACCACTGGGAGGACCTGGCGACCGGCCAGCGCCTGCCCACACGCCTCAGGGGCGACAACGGCCTCGGGTCCGCGTGGCTCCCGTGGGGCTGGGAGGAACCCGCCGCCCCGGACCAGCGAGGCGGCGACGACGGCCGCGACCCCCTCGCGGACGAGAGGGAGGCGAGGCGCGTCAAGACGGGCGAGGTGGTCTTCGACCCGGCCGGGATGGTCCAGCGCAGGTTCGCCATCCAGGACCTCTCCACGGACTACATGGATTCCAACCCCTTCGAGGCCGGGCCTCCCCGCCGGCCCGACAAGGGCATCACCGCTGTCCTGGGCGAGGCGGCGCGGTAGGCCGAGGGGGCCTGCTCAGCCCCCGTCCAGGCCCTTCTCCTCGCCGCCCGGCGGGGCGCTGTGGCCCGCGCGTCGCACCCGCGCGGGGCGCGAGGCGGCCCCCCGGTGGCCCGCCTCGTCGCGGGCCCGCACGGAGATCTCGGCCGCGCCCCCGGCGAGGGGAACCGGGCCGACTCGGTAGCGGCCCGCGCGGTCCGCGCGCCCGGCGAAGGCGGGACGGCCGTCCACCAGGACCTCCACCGTGGCCCCGGGCTCGGCGCGGCCGCCCACCACGACGCCCTCGGCCCCCGCCTCCAGGACGGCGCCGTCGGCGGGCTCGTCGATGGTGGGGGCCGCGGGCGGCTCCCAGTCCGCGCGCACCCGCGCGCTGGCGCGCACGATGTCCGAGCGCGGCCGCCCGTCTGCCCCCATGGCGCGGGCCACGATCCGGTTCGGCCCCTCCTCCAGCGGCACCGTCATCCGGAAGCGCCCGCTCGCCTCCGCCACCGCGTCTCCGGCCAGGGTCCCGTTGACCCGGACCTCCACCCGGGCCCCGGCCCGCGTCCAGCCTCGAAGCTCCAGGTGCCGCCCCGCCACGATGGATGGGACCCGGTCCAGACGCAGGGACATGGGGGCCGCCGGCAGGCCCGGGGCCCCGGCCACGACCAGGGCGAGCCGGGCCTCCGAACGGTTCCCCGTCAGGTCGGTGGCGACGAGCACCACCTGGTGGCGTCCCCCCTCGCCGTGCGCCCAGTCCACGCGCACGGGTCCCGCCCGAGGGGGAAGGGACCAGGCCGCCACCCGCGCCGCCTCGCGCCAGACCTCGAGCCGGAGGGAGGCGAGTCCGTCGAACGGGGCGTCTTCCACCCGGGCCTCGATCCGGACTCGCCCCTCCTCTTCCCCCTCCACGGCGCGCAGGCCCAGCAGGGCCGGTGGCTCCAGGTCCAGGGCGAAGGCTCCCAGGATGGGACCCGCATGGCGACCCGAGGCGTCCTCGTAGGCGGCCCGGAGGAGGTAGCGGCCCGAGGCCGCCTCCAGCTCCACGCGGAGCTCGAGGACTCCGGTCGGGGCGGCGGCCGCCCCCTCGGCCGCCGGGGGGCGCTCCGGCCCATCCCCCCCGGCCACGGAGAGGCGGAGGCCGCGGGGGTCCAGCGGATGCCCGTCGGGCGAGTCCGCCTGGACCGCCACGACCAGGGGGTGCGCGAGGGCGGCGGGCCCGAGGAGGGCCCCGTTGGCCGGGGTGGGGGGCACGAAGCGCAGGCGCGGCGAGACCGCGGCGGGCTCCACCCCATCGGTCGCCCCCGCGTGGAAGCTCCACCGCTTCTCCGCGGACCGGCCTTCCACGTCGTGGACCACGAGTCGGACGTGGTGGGAGCCCGGGGACAGGGGCGCCGCGGGGACGTAGCGAACCCGGGCCGGCCCCACCTCTGCGCGGGGGCTCACGTCTACCCCGTCCAGCCAGAGGCGCACCCGGCTCGTGTCCACCGGGGCGGCAAGGCCCTCGTACTCGCACCAGACCTCCGGCCGCGCCTCCGCCGGAGATCCGCTCGAGCCCGCTGCAGCCAGGAGGAGGGCCGCGGACCCCAGCATCGCGTGGCCCCGATGCACCCCTAGAACCTCGCCACCAGGGTCACCGTGAACCGGTCCTCCGCGGGCTCGCCCTCCCGCGCGGTGTAGCGCGCGGAGAGGCTGGCGTCCTCGGAGAGGTCCCAGTCCGTCTGGACCTGAGGCTCGTGCCCCTGGCCCTCCACGCTCGATCGCCAGGTGTCGGCCAGTCTCAGGGAGTAGCGGCCCTCCGACCCCAGGGGGAGGCGCAACTCGGCGCGGAGCGTCTCCAGCAGGCCCGCCGGGTCGTCGTCCCGGTTCCAGTCCAGCTCGAGCCGCCGCCCGGCCTCGGTCTGGTGGGATGTCCGGGCGTTCAGGATGCGGATCACGTCCAGTCGGCTCCACTCCTGTTCGTAGCCCAGGGTCAGATCGGTGCCCTCCGAGAAGTACAGCGTGGCCTCGTAGGCGGCGTCCGACAGCCGGCGCGGGCGCTGCTCGCGGCGCCGCGTGGTATCGTAGCGCGCGGTGAGGTCCACCGCCTCCCCGGGGCTGAGTCCCACCAGCAGGCCCGAGCCCCGCTCGTCCCGGTCCTCCCCTCCGGAGACGCCCGTGTAGATGGGGGCGTTGTTGTGGTCCACGACGAAACCCTGGTAGTCGCGGCGCTGGCCCTCGACCCGGAGGTGCTCGTCCGGCCGGAGTTCCAGGGCGGCGAAGCCGCCGCGGCCGGCCGCCTCCCGCCGCGCCACCTCGCCGCGGAGCCGCAGGCGCTCGCCCTCCAGGTCCAGGTCCGCCCCGCCGACCCCGTCCCAGCGGCCCAGGGGGTCCTCCGCGGTGACGGCGGTGAGGCCGGCCCGGGCCGTCCCCGCCACCCGCGTGGCGGCCCGGGCCCCCCGCAGCTCCTCGCCCCCGTCCCGGACGCCCCAGAAACCCTCCCCGTCATGGTCCTCCCTCCCGCGGGCCCGGGCCTGTACGCCGTCCAGGTC
>JACQVX010000023.1 GCA_016209495.1 Planctomycetota bacterium | reverse complement strand
TGGTGGGGGTGCTTGCGGCCGCCCTGGGGCGGCACGCTCGCCGTGGTCCCCTCCAGGATCTTGAGGAGGGCCTGCTGCACGCCCTCGCCCGACACGTCCCGGGTGATGGAGATGTTCTGGGTCGTCTTGCCGATCTTGTCGATCTCGTCGATGAAGACGATGCCCTTCTCGGCCCTGGCCAGGTTGTAGTCCGCGTTCTGCAGGAGCCGGAGCAGGAGGTTCTCGACGTCCTCCCCCACGTAGCCCGCCTCCGTGAGGGTGGTGGCGTCGCCGATGGAGAAGGGGACGTCCAGGATCTTCGCCAGGGTCCTGGCCAGTAGGGTCTTCCCCGAGCCCGTGGGGCCGATGAGGAGGATGTTGGACTTGTCCAGCTCCACCTCGTCGTCCGGGGACGAGAGGATCCGCTTGTAGTGGCTGTTGACGGCGACGGAGAGGACCTTCTTCGCCTTCTCCTGGCCGATGACGTACTCGTCGAGCTGGCGCTTGACGTCGCGGGGGCTGGGGAGGTCCTTGAGCCGGAGCTGGCCCGCCGCGGCCTTCCGCCCCTCCTCCTGGATGATGGAGTGGCAGAGGTTGATGCACTCGTTGCAGATGTAGATGCCGGGGGGGCCCTGGATCAGGCGCTCCACCATGTGGGAGCCCTTCCCGCAGAACACGCAGCGCTCGACCTCGCGTCCGCCCGTACGCCGCCCCCGGGGCATGCCCTGCCCCGCCTACTTGTCGCGGAGGGTGGTGATGACCTCGTCCACGAGCCCGTAGTCCTTGGCCTCTTGGGGACTCATGAAGAAGTCCCGGTCGCAGTCCTTGCGGACCTGCTCCCGGTCCTTGCCCGTATGCTTGGAAAGGATATCGACCAGGATCTCCTTGAGGCGCAGGATCTCCTTGGCCTGGATGTCGATATCGCGGGCGGTCCCCTGGACCCCGCCCCACGGCTGGTGGAGCATGATCCGGGAGTGGGGAAGGGCATGGCGCTTACCCCGGCTGCCCGCGCACAGGAGCACCGCGCCCATGCTGGAGGCCTGGCCAATGCAGTAGGTCGCCACGTCGCAGGGGAGGAACTGGAGGGTGTCGTAGATGGCCAGCCCCGCGGTGACGCCGCCACCCGGCGAGTTGATGTAGACGGAGATGTCCTGGTTCTTGTTGTCGCTGGCCAGGAAGAGCATCTGGGCGATGACCACGTCCGCCATGTGGTCGCCGATGGCATCGCCGATGAAGACGATGCGGTCCTTCAGCAGACGGCTGAAGATGTCGTAGGACCGCTCCCCACGGCCCGTCTTCTCGATCACGAAGGGGATGAGCTGGTCTGTCTCGGGCCGGTGGTCCATCTCTCTACTCCCCATCGGCAACCTGCGCATGCTCCAGGAGGAGCCGGCGCACCTTCTCCTCGCGGAGGTGGACGCGAAGCTCGGCGAGGCCCCCGGTCCGCTCCAGTTCCTCCCGCATCTCGTTCGGCCACTTCCCCTGGCCCTGGGCCATGGCCGCCACCCGCGCCTCCACCTCGTCCTCCGTGGCGTAGATACGCTCCTCCTTCGCGATGCGCTCCAGGACGAAATAGGCGCGCAACCCGTGGGAGGCAACCTCCATGGACCGGGATCGATGCTCCTCGATGTGACGTTCCGTCTCCACCTCGTCGCGGACGCCCGCCATGAGCAGCCGGACACGGATGCGGTTCTCCAGGCGATTGGTCTCCTCCCGGACCACCTCCTCCGGGAGGTCGAAGGGGACTTGCGCCACCAGGGCCTCCACCGCGTCGTTCTCCATCTGGCGCCTGGCCCCATCGGCCTTGTCCGTCTCCAGATTGCGGCGGACCTCGGCGAGCAAGTCCTGCAGGGAGTCGAAGTCCATCTGCCGGGCCCACGCGTCGTCGGCCGGCGGCAACTCCACCCTCTTGACGTCCGTCACGTGGACGCGGAGGGTGACCTCGCGCCCCCGCCAGCGCTCCTCCTTGAAGCCCTGGGGGAGGGTGACCCGGAACTCCAGGGTGCTGTCCGGCCCGACCCCGATGGTCCCCCGGGCGGCCTCGGCCACCGTCAGGCCCAGGACGTCCTCGTCCCCCGCCCTCAGGCTCACGCCCTCCCGCGAGAGGATCGCCGACTCGCCGTCCATGAGGTGCGCGTCGGCGATGAGGACGTCCCCTTCCTGCGAGGCCCCGTCCACCGGTACCAGTTCGGCCTTCTGGCGCCGCAGGTGATCGAGGGCGCGCTGGAGGTCCTCCTCGGTCACCCGCGCGGAGGCCCTCCTCACGGAGAGCCCCTTGTAGGCCGGCAGCGGGAAGCTGGGCCGCACGACCGCCGTCGCCTCGAAGCGCAGGGGCTTGGAGGTGTCCTCCTGCTCCACCTTGTGGACCCGGGGGTCTCCCAGGACCTCCAGTCCCTTGTCGTCGATGACCCGCACCAGGGTCTCGGCCACCAGGGTCTCGCGGGTCTCCTCTTCGAGTTTCTTCCCGAGTCGCTTCTCCAGGATGGCGCGAGGGGCCCGCCCCCGGCGGAACCCGGGGATGGCCGCCGTCCGGATCAGGTCGCGGTAAGCCTCGTCGATCCGCTCACGGACCGCCTCCGGCGCCACCGCCACATGGAGGCGCTTCTTGCACGGCCCCTCATCCTCGACACGCGTCTGCACCCTCTCCTCGACCGCTGCCGGGGGGGACTCGTCGCTCATCGCCCGCTCGCGACCTTCGGTTGCTGGCTCATCGGCACTCTCCTCGCAAGCCCGCGCGGAAGGACGGCCAGCGGCCCTCCTGCCCGCGCAGCGAGCAAGGGATTATAGGTGGGAGCACGACCGCGTCAAGCGAGGGCCGGAAACCGGTCAGTTCAGGTCCATGAAGCGAACCGCCACCTCGTAGCGGTCCCTCAGCTCCCGAGTCCGGACCACCTCCACGTCGGTCATGACGTCGCCGCCGCCCAGGTTCAGGGCGGTGCGAAGCTGGTGTCTGCCCTCGATGTCGTTCACCGTATGGAAGAGGAAGCCGCTCTCCGAGACGTTTCGAAGCTTCCCGAAATAGAGCTCCGGATCGAGCTGGTCCCGGTCGTAGACATAGAACTCCATGGGGAGACTGAGGCGCTTGCGGCGAGCCATGCGGCGCTCCACCACCGGGCCCTTGGCCTTGAGGAGCGGGCCGCGGGTGTCCTTCTCGCGTCGCCGGATGGCATCCTCCGAGTGCTGGACCATCTCCTCGATGTGCTTGACCACCGTCACCGCGTCGAAAGGCTTGCGAATGATGCGCAGGTTATTGACGTTCCGGATGATCTGGCGGAGCGATTCCTTCGTCAGGTTGTGGCTCGTCAGCACCACGATGGGGAGGGTGGCCCGGAAGGCCCGGATCTCCCGCAAGACCCGCAGGCAGTCCAGACCCACGTCCATGTCGTAATCGATGATGCAAAGGTCCACGTTGTCGTTGTGAACGTGGAAGAGGGCATGTTCCAGCTTGTAGGTGGAGATGAGCCTGTGACAGTTCCTTCGGAGCTCCACCTCCAAGGCCTCCACCGACGCGATGTCCCACCCAGAGTACAAGGTGCTCAGCATCAGATTGCCCCCTAGTAGGTTACGCATATTCTGCCCCGCGGCCAGGAGGCGTGGATTATAGCGGCGCGCAGGGTCCTGTCAAGGCAAATCTCACGATCGTGAATTCCTCTGCCGTGCCTCGTGCGTGGAGTCCTGGCAATCGCTGCAATAGCCAAAGATACGGTGGATATGCGAGGTGACCCGGAAGCCGTGGCTGTTGGCCACACGCTCCTGCGACCGTTCGATGTCGTGGTCGGTGAACTCGATGATCCGGCGGCAGGAGAGGCAGACCAGATGGTCGTGATGCTGGACTCCCCAGGCGGGTTCGTACGAACGGAAACCGTCTCCGAAGTCTTGCGAATCCAGCAGCCTGCACTCTTCCAGGAGGACCAGGGTGCGGTAGACGGTGGCCTTGGACGCGTGGGCCTCTCCGCCACGTCGGAGGTCGTCCATGACGGCCTCGGCGGAGAAGTGGTCGCGCCTCTGGAGAACCCGTTCGGCCACCCTCATACGCTGCGAGGTGCACTTGAGCCCCCGCCGCCGCAGGAAGTCGCGGAACGCCGCCAGCTCTTCGCGCAAGCTCCCTCCCCTACGGTCGCGCCACCAGGTGGAGGTCCTGCGCCCAGCCCACCCGGTCCTGGAAGCCCGAGCGCAGCGCATCGCTGGCTATGTAGATCGCGATGGCGCGGGCCCGCTCGAAGAGGACCTCCTCGGCGTCCCGCATGGCGATGGCGAGCCGCTCCACGCGGCGGATCCCCTTTGCCTCGTCGTGCCAGCCGGTCCAGCGGTAGATGCAGAAGTGGCGCTCCATGGCCACCACCTCCGGGTGGATCACCCCCGGCAGGTGGGGGGCGAAGACGCGGTCCTCGATGCGCCGGTTCAGCTCGTCGCCGGTCTCCAGGGGGACCTCGTCGGGGCGACGCCTCGACTCCTCCCCCAGATCGCGCTCGATCCGGAAGCCCAGGGCCGGCGAGAAGACCTGCTCCGCGTGATCCACCCCCGCCTCGGAGCGCGCCACCTCCTCGAACGAGACGCCGGTCCCGCGGGCCAGGAGCGAGGCGAGCAGGGCCTCGGTCCGACCGCGTCGCTCCCCGTGGACCTCGTCCAGGGTGGGGAAGACCTCGAAGTTGTAGCGGCGGTTGGCGAAGTCGGGGAGGACGACGAGGCGCCGATAGGCCCTGGTCTTTTCCCCCCCCGCCAGCTCCTTCAGCCGCATCAGGCCCTCCGGGTCGCGGGTGTCCTTGTTGATTCGCGCCACCTCCGCGTCCAGGACCTCCTCGGTGATGGGCCTCCCCAGGCCCTCCAGGACGCAGACGTAGAGATAGCCCAGGACCACCTGCGAGATGGCCCCCACCTCCGGCATCTGCGCCTCCGGGTACTTGAAGAGGATGTGGCCCCGGCGGACCTCCATGTCCTCCGGGCTGAAGGCATGCGGCCCCACCTGGAGCGCCACCACCGCCCCCGGCGGCGGCTGCTCGCCGCCCCCGGACGGGCCCCCGGGCGGGCCGCCGCCCGGGGCGCAGCCGCGGGTGCAGCCCGCGGCCAGGGCGAGAGGCACCAGGGCCAGGACGAAAGGCCGCGTCGGCAAGCTCGCTACTCCCACAGCGCCGCGCGGGGGAACTCCAGCCCCGGAAAGAGCGCCGGCCTCACCTGCTCCTCGCCGGTCCAGACGCGCCGCTGGCGGTAGGCGTTCCCGAGCCGCACCAGCTCCGTCAGGGTACGCCCCGCCGGGTCCACCAGCCAGTAGTGCCGCACGCCCTCTCGCGCGTAGAGGCGGCGCTTCACCGTGCGGTCCCGGTCCTCCGTGGACTCGGAGAGGACCTCCACGCAGAGGTCCGGGGCCCCCCGCACCACGCCCCGGATGATCCCCAGCCGCTCCTTCGCGATGTAGAGGAGGTCTGGCTGCGTCACGTCCTGCTCGGTGAACACCACGTCGAAGGGGGCCGTGAAGACCTCGCCCAGACGGTGGTGCCTCACGTGGGCGTGAAGCACGGCGTAGAGGTTTCCGATGCACTTCTGGTGCTCGTAGAACGGGCTGGGGGTCACGAAGAGGTCTCCCGCGAGAAGCTCGTAGCGTTTCCCGTCGTCGGGCATCCGGCAGAGGACGTCGTAGGTGATGGGGGGATCGGCGCTCGCGCGCGTGGCCATGGCCCTCGGCCTCCTCGACCCAGGATTATAGGGCCTCCGGGGCGCTCCACCCAGGGACGCCCCTCGCGAAGTCCGGCCCGGACGGTGCCCTCGTGACGCCGAAGGTCGCGCGCAGCGCCTCGGCCCGGGCCCGCGCCTGGTCGTGGCACGGCCCCTCCCCCGTTCGGGGAGGGCCCTCACCCATCGTCACGCCCGTCTCCGCCAGCAGCCGCGCCAGGGCGTGCAGGTCGAACCGATCCCACTCCATCTCCTCCAGCCTGGGGTCCAGCCCCCGCTCCTCGGCCCACCAGAGCCAGTCCACCAGGGCCTTCTCCACGCCGGCCACCGGCACCACCTCCCCCTCGAAGGGCTCGACGCGCCAGCCGTGGTGGAGGTCGCGGGGGATGGGAATGAACTCCACTGGACCGGGACTCGTCCCGCCCATGCGCCCCGAGCGCTCGGGGCTCGCCACCTGCACCACGGCCATGGCGTCCACCAGGGCCCCGTGGTGGATCAGGGCAGAGAGGAAGGACACGTAGCCGGCGGGCTCCGCCCGTCCTGCAAGGCACCGGGATAGGCGCCCCCTCAGCACGCCGCCACCCGTTCGACCAGGGAACGCACCCGCGCCAGGAGGACCCCCGCATCCAGGGCGGCCAGCTCGAGGCCCGGGAGCACCCCGCGGAGCTGTTCCATCAGGTCCTCGGCCGCGAGCGGGCCCAAGGCCCCGGCCACCTCCCCCAGCGCCCCGAGGGCCAGGGGAAGGCCGTAGTCCTCCAGCTTCCGGATCACCAGCGACGCATCGGGCTCGGCGAGCCGGGAGAGCCGGTCCAGGTCGTAGACGTCCCGCAGCTTCACGGAACCCCGCGCCCGCCAGCGGTCGATGGCCGCCACCAGCTTGTCCGCCATCAGCTCCTCGGGGGCCTCCACGGCCACCTGCACCGCCGGGTCCGCCCCCAGGAGGGGCCGGACCTCGGGGCGGTGGACCGCCACCGCGTAGCGTTCGATGGCCAACACCAGGACCGTCCCGGGCCGCAACGCCACCCGCAGCTTCTGCCGGGAGAGCCGGCCGTGGGCCGTCGCCCCGGAGACCTCCACCTCCCCCCAGGCCGCTCCCAGTCTCCCCGCCGCCCGCTCCAGGGCCACGCCGAGGGCCTCCGCGTCGAAGCCCTCCCCCTCCACCAGGTCCAGGTCCGCCGAGTAGCGCGGTGAGCCGTGGCAGTGGTGCAGGGCCCCGCCCCCCTGGAGCACTAGGCCCGCCAGGGCCGCGGTCTCCACGAGGACCGCGCGGCCCAGCTCCGACTTCACGACCATGGAGAGGGGGACGTCCAGGCGGGAGGCCTCTGCAGCCAGGTCCTCCAGGGAGCGGATCACTCCCAGAGCGCCGCGAGGGGGAACTCCAGCCCCGGGAAGAGCGCCGGCCTCACGCGCTCCTCGCCGGTCCAGACGCGCCGCTGGCGGTAGGCGTTCCCGCGCCGCACCAGCTCCGTCAGGGTGCGCCCCGCCGGGTCCACCAGCCAGTAGTGCCGCACGCCCTCTCGCGCGTAGAGGCGGCGCTTCACCGAGCGGTCCCGGTCCTCCGTGGACGCGGAGAGGACCTCCACGCAGAGGTCCGGGGGCCCCCGCACCACGCCCCGGATGATCCCCAGGCGCTCCTTCGCGATGTAGAGGAGATCCGGCTGCGTCACGTCCTGCTCGGTGAACACCACGTCGAAGGGGGCCGTGAAGACCTCGCCCAGGCCCGCCCGTTCGACGTGGGTC